>NZ_JBEXIL010000068.1:0-28213 GCF_040608555.1 Micromonospora sp. NPDC005172 | reverse complement strand
GGGCGGGGCGGGGGCGGGGGCGGGGTGGGGGTTACCAGCTGGTGGGGAGGGGCATTCCTTCGGTGAAGCCTGCGGCGCTCTGGACGCCGACTATCGCCCGCTCGTGGAACTGGGTCAGGTTGCGGGCGCCGGCGTAGGTGAAGGCGCTGCGTACTCCTGCGATGATCTCGTCGATCAGGTCCTCCACGCCGGGCCGGTGCGGGTCCAGGTGCATCCGGGCCGAGGAGATGCCCTCCTCGAACACCGCCTTGCGGGCCCGGTCGTACGGGCTGTCGTCGGCCGTACGCGCGCTGACCGCCCGCGCCGAGGCCATGCCGAAGCTCTCCTTGTACCGCCGCCCGTCCGGCTCCGTGTAGAGGTCACCGGGGGACTCGTAGGTGCCGGCGAACCAGGAGCCGATCATCACGTTCGACGCGCCGGCGGCCAGCGCGAGCGCCACGTCGCGGGGGTGCCGCACGCCGCCGTCGGCCCAGACGTGCCGCCCCAGCTCCCGTGCCGCCGTCGAGCAGTCGAGGACGGCGGAGAACTGCGGCCGGCCGACGCCGGTCATCATCCGCGTGGTGCACATCGCGCCCGGACCGACACCGACCTTGATGATGTCCGCGCCGGCCTCGACCAGGTCGCGTACGCCCTCGGCGGTGACCACGTTGCCGGCCGCCACCGGTACGCCCGGGTCGAGCTTGCGGACCGCCCGCAACGCCGAGATCATCCGCTCCTGGTGCCCGTGCGCGGTGTCCACGACCAGCGTGTCCACACCCGCCTCGAGCAGCGCGGCGGCCTTGCCGGTGACGTCCCCGTTGATGCCGACCGCAGCCGCGATGCGTAGCCGACCCCGATCGTCCACGGCCGGCGTGTAGAGGGTGGCCCGCAGCGCGCCCTGCCGGGTCAGTACGCCGACGAGCCGGCCGTCGGCGTCCACCACCGGGGCGAGTCGACGTCGGCCGGCGGAGAGCCTGTCGAACCCGGTACGCGGGTCCGCGTCCGCCGGGACGGTGTGCAGCTCGGTGGACATCACATGCCGGAGCTGGGCGAACCTGTCCACGCCCAGGGTGTCCGCCTCGGTGACCACGCCCATCGGCCGGCCGGCGTCGTCGACCACGATCACCGCGCCGTGCGACCGCTTCGGCAGCAGGTGGATCGCGTCGCCGACGGTCTCGGTCGGGCCCAGGGTAATGGGCGTGTCGTAGATCAGGTGCCGCTGCTTGACCCAGGCGACGACGTTCGCGACGACCTCGATCGGGATGTCCTGCGGGATCACTGTGATCGCGCCCCGCCGGGCCACCGTCTCGGCCATCCGCCGCCCGGCGACCGCCGTCATGTTCGACACCACCAGCGGGATGGTGGTGCCGGTGCCGTCGCCGGTGGACAGGTCCACGTCGAGGCGGGAGCCGAGGTCGGAGCGGGCCGGCGCCATGAAGACGTCGGTGTAGGTCAGGTCGTGCGCGGGAACCGCGCCGTGAAGGAAGCGCACCTGAACATCATTCCTGCTCGCGCCCACTCCTGCCGCCGCTGGTGGTCCAAACCACCCCACCACCCGGTCCTGCGCGGTGGGTCACGAGCCGTCGCGTGCGCCGGCACGGCCGTGGGCAGCGGTCCGTGGCGACGTGGGCGGTCCCGTCGATCAGGTCAGTCGCGGGTGGCGCTCTCGTAGGCCGCGCGAAGTTCGTCGACAGCTCGTCGGGAGTGCGGGTCCGGGCGGGGGACGCCGAGGTGCAGCTCGCGGAGGTCGTCCATGAAGCGGGCGAGCAGTTCGGGGCCGCCGTCGCGGAGCAGTTCGGCGCGCACCCGGAGGCGACGGTCGCCGCCGCGCTGGGCCAGCCCCCACGTGCCGAACGCCGCCATGACCGGCAGTGTCTGGATGCCCGCCTCGGTCAGCGAGTAGGCCGCCCGCTGCCCCCGGCGGGCATCCGCACGGGTGAGCAGGCCCGCGTCGGTGAGGCGCCGCAGACGGCTGCTGAGGATGTTCGGCGCGATGCCCTCCTCGCTGCCGGTGAGCAGCTCGCGGAAGTGCCGTCGATTGCCGAACATGATGTCCCGAAGTACGAGCATCGCCCACGGATCGCCCAGGACCTCCACCGCCTGGTTGATCGGGCAACCCGAGCGTGGCGCCGACTCCATCGAGCCCTCCCGGCAAGTGATTGCATCTTGCTATCACCTCATCCTAGGGTAGGCCGGAGCAGTTGCATATCGCTATCACTTAGGGAGAGCCCATGCCGGGACGATTCGTGTACTGGATGAACGTGTCCACCGATCTGTTGATCGAGCGTGTTCACGGCGAGCAGGGCGGCGGCACCTGGATGCGCATCGGAGAGTCACTGCACCGCGAGTTCAACGCGCGGGCGCGGTCGCTGTCGCTCATGGTCCAGGGACGCACGATCCACGAGACGATGGAGGGATTCTGGCCGGCAGCGCGCGACGACGAGTCGTTGCCCGACTACCTGCGCGAGTACGGCGAGATCTGGACCTCGAAGCCCAAGGTGCTGGTCTCGCGCACGCGTACCAGCGCCGAGTACAACACCGTGATCATCGGCGGCGACGATGCCATCGGTCAGCTCGCGGAGCTACGGCGGCGGACCGACGGTGACATCGGTGTCGGCGGCGCCACACTGGCTACGGCGCTCTTGCGCGCGGGGCTGCTCGACGAGTTGATGCTCTTCACGCACCCCGTCATCCTCGGTGCCGGCCGCCCCCTGTTCGACGGCCACGACGAGCCGCTGGAGCTGGACCTGCTCGAGCAGGCGTGCTTCGACGAGGGCGTCACGCTCCATCGATACGCCGTCCGAAGCGCGCCTGCACCGCTGCCGCAGACCACCTGACGGGTCCGCCGCCGAGTCAGCCCACCCCTCAGGCGATGGTGCAGATGGCGGCCCCGGCGGTGATCACGGCGCCGACCTCGGCGGCGAGCCCGCTGACCGTACCGGCCTTGTGGGCGTGCAGGGGCTGCTCCATCTTCATCGCCTCGAGCACCACCACCAGGTCACCCTCGGCAACGGTGTCGCCGTCGGCCACCGCGATCTTGACGATGGTGCCCTGCATCGGGGAGGTGAGCGCGTCGCCACCGACCGGTGCGCCGGCCTTGACGCCGCCGCCACGCCGGGTCGCCTTACGGGAGGCGGGTGCGGCTGTGGTCGTACTCCCGCCGAAGCCGGCGGGGAGGCTGACCTCGATGCGCTTGCCGCCGACCTCGACCACGACGGTGTCGCGTTCGGCCGGCGCGTCGGCGGCGCCGGCGGCGGCGGCGAACGGCGGCACGGTGTTCTGGAACTCGGTCTCGATCCACCGGGTGTGCACGGTGAACGGTTCGGCGGTGAACGCCTCGTCCCGCACGACGAGCCGGTGGAACGGCAGCGCGGTGGCCATCCCGTCGACGACCATCTCGTCGAGGGCGCGGCGGGCGCGTTCCAGCGCCTCGGTCCGCGTCTCACCGATGATGATCACCTTGGCCAGCAGCGAGTCGAAGTTGCCGCCGATCACGTCGCCGGCCGAGATGCCGGTGTCCACGCGGACGCCGGGCCCGGTGGGCAGGCGCAGCGTGGTGACGGTGCCGGGCGCGGGGAGGAAGTTGCGGCCCGGGTCCTCGCCGTTGATCCGGAACTCGATGGCGTGCCCGTGCGGCGTCGGGTCCTCGGTGATCCGCAGCTTCTCGCCGTCGGCGATCCGGAACTGCTCGCGGACCAGGTCGATACCGGCGGTCTCCTCGGTGACCGGGTGCTCGACCTGGAGTCGCGTGTTGACCTCCAGGAAGGAGATCGTGCCGTCCTTGCCGACCAGGTACTCCACCGTGCCGGCACCGTGGTAACCGGCCTCACGGCAGATCGCCTTGGCGCTGTCGTGGATCTGCGCGCGCTGCGCGTCGGTGAGGAACGGCGCGGGGGCCTCCTCCACGAGCTTCTGGTGCCGGCGCTGCAACGAGCAGTCCCGGGTGCCCACCACGATCACGTTGCCGTGCTGGTCGGCGAGGACCTGCGCCTCGACGTGGCGCGGCTGGTCCAGGTAGCGCTCGACGAAGCACTCACCGCGACCGAACGCCGCGACGGCCTCGCGGGTGGCCGACTCGAAGAGCTGGGGGATCTCCTCCATCGTGCGGGCGACCTTGAGGCCGCGCCCGCCGCCGCCGAAGGCGGCCTTGATGGCGACCGGCAGGCCGTGGTCGACGGCGAACGCCATCACCTCGTCCGGGCTGCCCACCGGATCGGGAGTGCCGGGGACCAGCGGCGCGCCGGCGCGCTGGGCGATGTGCCGGGCGGTGACCTTGTCGCCCAGGTCGCGGATCGCCTGCGGGGTGGGGCCGATCCAGGTCAGCCCGGCATCGATGACCGCCTGGGCGAAGTCGGCGTTCTCACTGAGGAAGCCATAACCCGGGTGTACGGCGTCGGCGTCGGCCCGGGCGGCGATGTCGAGCAGCTTGTCGATGCGCAGGTACGTGTCGGTCGCGCTGTCCCCGCCGAGCGCGTACGCCTCGTCGGCGAGCGTGGCGTGCAGGGCGTCGCGGTCGGAGTCCGCGTACACGGCGACGCTGCCCAGGCCGGCGTCACGACAGGCGCGGATGACCCGGACGGCGATCTCGCCGCGGTTGGCGATCAGTACCTTGCGCACCTTCGTGGCTCCTCCCGGCAGGTTACTGACGGGGAGTGTATCGGCCACCCCTGGCGGCCCCTAACGATCGCTCAGTGTGGGATGACGCACTGAGCTTAGTCAAACTTGGCTATTACGCTTGGCTGGTGTCTGCGACTCGGATGATGATCCTCGGACTGGTGCGGTGGATGCAGCCCGTGCACGGCTACGACGTGCGCCGCGAGCTGCTGAGCTGGAGCGCCGACAAGTGGGCGAACGTGCAGCCCGGCTCGATCTACCACGCGCTGCGCAAACTCACCGAGGAAGGGCTGCTGCGGGCCGTCGCGACCGAGCAGGTCGGCGCCCGTCCGGCGCGTACGACGTACGAGGTCACGCCGAAGGGGGACGACGAGTTCGAGACCCTGCTGCGCAACTTCTGGTGGAACTTCACCGAGCCGGTCGACCCCTTCACGGCGGCCTTCTCCTTCCTGCCCGCGATGCCCCGGTCCGAGGCGGCGGCGGCGCTGCGCAACCGGGCCAACCTGCTGCGCGCCGGCATGGAGTCGATGCGCGCCTCGCTCCAGTCGGACTGGGTGCGCAACACCAAGCCGGTGCACGTCAGTTGGATGTTCGAGCTGTGGTCGGCGAAGGCGGAGGCGGAGCTGAACTGGTGTGAGCGCATCGCGGAGCGGATCGAGTCCGGAGTGTCGTACCTGCCTGCTGAGCTGGCGAACGCCGAGGGTTGGTCGGGCCCACGGGAGGGCGAGGAACGGTTCGACCGTGACGCGAAATAATCAACGTTGACTACAGACGCTATATCGCGTTAGCCTGCTGTCGGCACAGCGGGGGAGTGCGCCGTCCGGCGTCGTCCCACTCGACGGCCGGCCCGACCGGCCGGATCGACACTCGACGGCCGGCTCGGCCGGCCCGACCGACCAGGAGCAGAAATGATCGAGACCAGGGGGCTGCGGAAGTCGTTCCGCTCCCGCGCGGGTCGAGAGACGAAGACGGTGGACGCCGTGCGCGGCGTCAACCTCGAGGTCGCCGAGGGCGAGATCTTCGGCTTCCTCGGCCCCAACGGCGCCGGCAAGACCACCACGCTGCGGATGCTCGCCACGCTGATCGAGCCCGACGGTGGCGAAGCCACCATCGCCGGCGCCGACCTGCGCAAGGACCCGGCGGAGGTCCGCCGCCGAATCGGGTACGTGCCGCAGGGCGGCAGCACCTGGGACGAGTCGACCGCCCGCGAGGAGTTGGTCCTGCACGCCCGGATGTACGGCATCGGCAAGGCCGACGCACAGCGGCGCGCCGTCCGCGCGCTGGAGGCCTTCCAGCTCACGGAGTACGCCGACCGCAAGTGCAAGACGTACTCCGGCGGCCAGCGTCGGCGGGTCGAGATCGCGCTCGGCATCATCCACGAGCCGAAGATCGTCTTCCTGGACGAGCCGACCACCGGCCTCGACCCGCAGAGCCGCGCCCACATGTGGGACGAGATCCGGCGACTGCGCAACGACGGGATGACCGTCTTCATCACCACGCACTACCTGGACGAGGCCGACGCCCTCTGCGACCGCATCGCGATCATGGACAACGGCGAGGTCGTCGCCGAGGGCACGCCGGCCGAGCTCAAGCGGGAGATCTCCGGCGACGTGGTGCTCGTCGGCCTCGACCTCGCCGACACCCCGCAGGCCACCAAGGCGCTCGACGGCGAGCCGTACGTCAACAAGCTGGAGACCGCCGACGAGGGCGGCCTGCGCCTCTACGTCGACGAGGGCGCCACCGCCATCCCCCAGGTGCTGCGCCGCCTCGACCACGCCGGTCTGGAGCTGCGCTCGATCGAGCTGCACCGGCCCAGCCTGGACGACGTCTTCCTGACCAAGACCGGCCGCTCGCTGCGCGAGTCCTGACCCCGGAGAGACGACTCATGAAATTCGCCCGCGACACGTGGCTGATCTTCCAGCGGCAGATCCAACTCCTGCTGCGTAACCCGGTCTGGGTCTTCGTCGGCGTGTTCCAGCCGGTGATGTACCTGCTGCTCTTCGCCCCACTGCTCAAGCCGGCCCTGAACGCGCCCACCCAGGCAGCCGCCTACAAGATCTTCGTACCGGGCCTGCTGGTGCTGCTGGCCATCTTCGGCGGCCTGTTCCAGGGCTTCGGCCTGATCGCCGAACTGCGTGCCGGCGTCATCGAACGCTCCCGGGTCACCCCGATCAGCCGGCTCGCCCTGCTGCTCGGTCGCTCGCTGCGCGACGTGGTGTCGCTCATCGTGCAGGCCGTCATCATCACCCTGCTGGCGCTCCTGTTCGACCTGCGGGTCTACATCGGTGACCTGCTGCTGGCGTACCTGATGCTCGCCCTCATCGCGCTCATGACCTCGGCCGTGTCCTACGGCGTCGCGCTCAAGGTCAAGAGCGAGGACGCACTGGCCCCCCTGATGAACACCGTGGCGCAGCCGGTGCTGCTGCTCTCCGGCATCCTGCTGCCGCTGACCTTCGCACCGGGCTGGTTGCAGGGCATCGCCGACTGGAACCCGTTCTCCTGGGCGGTCGACGGCACCCGGGCGCTGTTCGCCGGTGACCTGGGCAGCGACAAGGTCTGGCAGGGCCTGACCATCACCGCGGTCCTCGCGGCGCTGGGCGTCTTCTGGGCCGCCCGCCAGTTCGCCCGCAGCGTCCGCTGACGCTTGCCCTTCGCCGTGGATCGGGGTGCCCCTTCTCGTAGGGGCACCCCGATGCCGGGTTGTCGGGGTTCAGCGCACCCGGGCGAGGGTGAGGCCGTCCGCGATCGGCAGCATCACCGGGTCGACCCGCACGTCGGCCAGCACCTCGTCGTTGAACGCGGCGATGGCCCGGTCGTTGACGTCCTGCGGCGCGATGACCCGCCCGCCGCGCAGCACGTTGTCGACGGCGATCACCCCGCCCGGCCGCATCCGCGGCACCAGCTCGGCCCAGTAGACCGGGTACCCGGTCTTGTCGGCGTCGATGAACGCGAAGTCCAGGTGGCGCTCCTGCGGCAGCTCGCGCAGCGTTTCGCCGGCCGGGCCGATGCGCAGGTCGATGCGGTCCTGCACTCCGGCGCGGGCCCAGTAACGCCTGGCGATCCCGGTGTACTCCTCGGAAATGTCGAAGCAGGTCAGCCGCCCATCGTCGGGCAACCCCCGCGCGATGGCCAGTGCCGACAGGCCGGTGAACGTGCCAACCTCGACAGCCTGCCGTACGTCGAGCAGCCGGGTCAGGAACGTCAGGAACGCGGCCTGCTCCGGTGCCACCTGCATGGTGGCGTGCTCCGGCAGCACCGACCGGGTCTCCTCGGCCAGATCCTGGATGATCTCGTCCGGCGGTGCGCCGTGTGCGACCAGGTACGCGTGCAGCTCGTCGGTGAGTGGGATCGACTTGGTGGTCATGAATGGACGTTACCGAGCGGCTCGACCGATTGGCCGCCCGGCGCGACCTTTGTCCACAGGTCCGTGATCTCCAGGCCCAGTTCCGCCAACAGCCGACGCAGCAGCGGCATCGACAACCCGACCACTGCACCCGGGTCACCCTCGATCCGCTCCACGAACGACCCGCCCAACCCGTCGATGGTGAACGCGCCCGCGACCGCCAACGGCTCACCCGTGGCGACGTACGCGGCGATCTCGTCGTCGCTGATGTCCGCAAAGTGGACGACCGTCGACGCGACCGCCTCCGCCCGCTGCCCGCTGACCAGGTCGATCAGGCAGTGTCCGCTGTGCAGGACGCCACTGCGCCCCCGCATCCGCAACCAACGACGGGTGGCGTCCGCCGGATCGGCCGGCTTGCCGAGAATCTCCCCGTCGAACGCGAGCACCGAGTCACAGCCGATGATCAGAGTCCGCTGACCGGTCCCGGCAGTGGTGTCCTCGCCGGCGCTGCCGGTGGCTGGGTTGGCGTCGGTGGCTGAGCTTGCGCCGGTGTCGTTGGCTGGGCCGGTGTCGTTGGCTGGGCGGTTCGGCGTGGTGCTGCCGGTGCCGGCGGCTTTCGTCGTGGCGGCCGGATGCAGCCGGCCAAGCACCGCTTGTGCCTTGAGCCGAGCCAGCTCCAAGCACAGATCTTCGGCGCGATCGGTCACCACCACGGATTCGTCCACCCCGCTGACCAGCACGTCCGGCTCGATGCCGGCAGCCTGGAGCAATTTCCGGCGAGCAGGGCTGGCAGAGGCGAGTACGAGGCGGAGCGGCAGAGTGTCAGACACCAGCCCGACGTTACCGCCCCCGCCCATCACCACACTGGTCCCCGGCCCTCAACGCCGCGTCCGCCGCCCGTCCCAGCCCTTGATCCACACCACATCGCCGATATCGCGCGATCAACCCGCCCCGATACCCCCACATCGCCGATACGGAGTCGATCAACCGCCCTCCGCCGTGATCCACTCGACTTCCTGCCAACCGGGGCGTCCAATGGCGTGGGATGCCCCGACTTCAAGGAAACCGAGTCGATCGAGGCGCCGGGTCCGACTACCGACTGATTTTGGGCGGCGGATCATCACCGCGCCGCCGACGACGCGCCACGAAAGCCCATCCGGCACCGATGGCAACGATCACTCCGAGGGTGGCAAGGCCGCGAGCGGTTGCGCCGTCATCCTCGCCCGGCCGAGCACCGGTCGCCGTGGTCGACCCACCGCCGGCGGGCGCGCTCACCGATTCAAACCCCAACGGGGGTACGTCTGCCGTCAGCGCCGCCACAAGATCGATCACGCCATACCCATACTCGTCGTCCCGTCCCGGCGGCCCCTTGTCAACGGCCGTGGCCTTGAGCCGATGGGCCACCTCCTGCGCCGGCAGGTACGGATACTTCGACCTGATCAACGCCGCCGCTCCGGCCACGATCGCTGCGGCATCAGAGGTGCCAGTGCCCTTGCGGTACTTACCATTAATGCTCGTGCTGTAAATGTCTACCGCCGGTGCGACCACATCTATTTCTGGCCCGGTTGCAGAAATGTCGGCATGGCTTCCGTCTCTGCCAATTCCGCCGACCGCGACTACCCCCGGGTGTCGTGCAGGATAACCCACTATCTGCGTTCCAGAGGCCCTGCCTGCGGCTGCTACAACTACAACATCTGCCATTAAAGCAGCTGATACCGCTTGTTGGAGCCGAGCGCTGGCGCCCCCAACGATTGATATACTGATCACGTCCACACCTCTGCTGACGGCGAAATCAATAGCCGTCGCCAAGGCGTCTGTATCGCCGTCTCGCCCTGGCGGTGAGCATAGTATCGGCAGGATCTTCGCTCTAGGCGCTATGCCCACGGCACCTTCATCGCCAGTGCCGTGGGCTGCAATTAGGCCAGCCATCCCGGTTCCGTGGCCGTCTCGATCATCGCGGCCGTCGCCATTGCCGCCAGCAATCACATCAGTTCCGGCAAGTAGGTTGCCCTGCAAGTCTTGATGGAAACTTACGCCGCTGTCGGGGACGGCTACGGTTATCCCGTCGCCCTGGCTGATCTTTTGAGCATCAGCAACCTTGAGAGCGGATAAATGCCATTGGTCGCCATGCCTCAGCCAAGAAGTTCGTGGGACCGGCGAGGTCATTCCTGGAAGCGCCATGGCCACCAGGAGTATAGCGGCGAGCCGGAAGATCACCGAGAAAAGCCGATGGCAGGACCTGGATTAATTGGGCCGTCATTCTCAGGTGGAAGAACGATGGGTGCCACCCCCTGCTCCGTTTCCCAGGGCTGATCTGGATCCCATCGACGTGGCTCAGCGTTAGCATCGTCAGAAGTCTGACGTTCTGTTCGATTAGGCGTGGAACCCGTCCTTAGCCCAGCGCCGTTGCTGGGTACGCCGCCGAAAGGAGGCATGTTGTTAATGCCGCCCGTGCCGCGCCGAGCGCCAGGCCGGGAACCTGCGCCTCCTGCCGGTGCGGTACCGGCGCCGCCGCCTCCGATAACGCCTCCTACGGGGTTGACCCGGCGCGGAGGAATGGAGCTTGCGCCGGGCTGTCCCAACCCCAGTCCGGGTGCTCCTCCAATTAAGCCTCCCGGGGGCAACGGTCGAGACGTTGCGGGGGCATTGTTGCCCTTCGCGCTCCCAGGGATCGACCCACTTATCGGCCTCGGCACTCCAGTTGCCGGCTGCGACCTGCTGCTGCCACTGCCTGATATGGGCCCCAGCACTGGCGGCAGACCAACCACGGGGGTTGTGTTGACAGGCCCTTGTGGAGTTCGCGCTAGGTCCGGAATTGGTGCGGTGGTGCCTGTACTAGTGCCGCCGAGTATAGGCCCTACGCCAGTCGAGATGGCCACTCGTCCGGTTTGAGAGTCTGTTGAGGTTCGTTGTGGCACTGGCGAGGGGTTTGGTCCCACCATAGGCACCGGAACTATCGGAGGGATGGTCGGAGCTGAATCTCCGGCTGGTGTAACTACGTTGTCGTCAACCCTAGGAGCGGGCCTAGGAGGGGGCTGGCGGAGGGTGGCTTGGGCTTGTTGGAGTTCGCCACTGAGGTTGAACATCATCGCCCGTGCCTGCACGTTCAAACGTTCCAGCTCGCCGTCCGTCACCGGTGCGTCGACGACCCGGTTGCCCATGATGGCCTTCGGGTCGGCGACTGTCGCCTCGTACGCCTGCTTCTGTTTGAGCTTGACCGCGTACTCCTCGTGGAGCTTGCGTAGCTCGGCCCTGGTGGTGCCGATGGCCTGGGTGGCGGCGGACAGCGCGGTGTAGTTGGCGGCGGCGGCGTCGTGGGTGTGGCGCACCTTGGCGATCAGGTCGTCGAGTTGGGAGAGGTACGTGCCGGAGGCGGCGCTGGTCTCGGGGGGCCACGCTTCGGCCAGCCCTCGGCGGTATTCCTGGAGTCGGCCGAGGTGGATCTGGGCCAGGTCGCAGACCTTGCGCCAGCCGGCGACCTGTTTCCAGTGGTTGGTGGTGTCGTGGTCCTGGAGGCACGCCCACATGCTGTTGAGGTCCATCAGGTGCCAGTCGGTCTGGCCGGAGGTGCGGCCGCCACCACGCTCGATCATGGCAGGACCACCGGCCTTTCGCTGTCGGGGCCGGTGGGGTCGCTGAGTGTCGGCGTGCGGCCGCCGGGTAGGACGGTCCCCGGGTCGGCGAGGGCCCGTTGGACGTCCACGGCTCGGGCGGCGGAGAAGGCGTCGCTGTCGGCGTACTGGGTGGCGACCCGGTCGGCGACGGCGGCCAGGTGACCGGTGGCACCGCGGACGGCGTACACCATGTCGGTGGTGGCCTGCTGGGTCTCGTGGTGGGCGTGCAGGAAGGTGACCAGTTCGACGAACGCGTCGCAGGGGTTGGGCACCTTGGCGGACATGTCGTCGGCGATGTACGACAGGTGGGGCGCGTAGTTGCTCTCGACCTCGGCGGCGAGCCGGTCGGCGAACTCGCGGAGCTGACGGATGTCGGCCTCGATGCCGCCGTAGCTGTTGAGCCAGGGCGCCGGGTGGTCCTCTTCCGGGATCATCGGTCCTCCCTGTCCGTCACTGCACCATCTCCCTGAGTGAGATTAACGGCTGCACGGCGATCCTGGCAGCCCCGCAGAGGGGCGAGCCGTGGTCAGCGAGGGAGGCCGGAGGCGCGCCAGGTGTCGTGGCGCGCCGGTCGGCCGCTGCGCGCCCACGCGGACACGGTGGCCGGTGCGGCTGCCGTGGCCGGGCGGGACCGGACGAGGACCGCCCCTACCAAGGCGGCCAGTTCGTCGGCGGTCGGCACGCCGCGGACTACCCGGAACAGCGGCTCTTCGGCAGGCATGCCGCCAGGGTACGCGGCCAGAAGTCACGTCACACGCACAGTGGCGTGCCGGCGGTGTGAGCGTCGGCGGGTCCGGGTACCGTCTCACCGATGTCGAACGCGCTTCCCCAACTCGTCGCTGACCGATACCGGCTTCTGTCGCCGCTCGGCCAGGGCGGCATGGGTCGGGTGTGGAAGGCGCGCGACGAGGTGTTGCACCGGGACGTCGCCATCAAGGAGTTGGTGCCGCCGCCCGGCCTCACCGACGAGGAACGCCGCGAGATGCGGGAACGGTCGCTGCGTGAGGCGCGGGCCATCGCCCGGCTCAACCACGTGAACGTGGTGCGCATCTTCGATGTTCTGCGGACCGACGGCGACCCGTGGATCGTCATGGAGTACGTGGCGTCGAGGTCGTTGCAGGACACCCTCGCCGAGGACGGGCCGGTGTCGGTGGCCCAGACGATCGAGATCGGCCTGGGCGTGCTCGGCGCGTTGAACGCGGCCCACAAGGCGGGCGTCATGCACCGCGACGTCAAGCCGGGCAACGTGCTGCTGGGCGAGGACGGTCGGGTGGTGTTGACCGATTTCGGTCTCGCCACGATTCCCGGTGACCCGAATGTCACCCGTACCGGCATGGTGCTCGGTTCGCCCGCGTACATCTCGCCGGAACGGGCCCGGGAGGGCACCGCCGGGCCGGAGGCCGACCTGTGGTCGCTGGGCGCGACGCTGTACGCGGCGGTGGAGGGCAAGTCGCCGTACGCGCGGCCGTCCGCGATCGCCACGCTGGCCGCGCTGGCCACCGAACCGATGCCACCCCCGAAGAACGCCGGCCCACTCAAGGCGGTCCTCACCGGGCTGCTGCAGAAGGACCCGAAGGAACGCATCACCGCCGAGGTGGCGGAACGCCTGCTGCGCCGCGCCGGTGGCAAGCGGACGCGGGGGATCTCACTGCTCGACGGCGTACGCCGGCCGGGGCCGAACGGTCCGCGTGAGCCGCGCCCGCCGCTCGTGCCGGCGCCCCGCCCGGCCGAGGGGGTCACCGACCGCCCGGTGTCGCCGCCTGCTCCGCGTACCCCGCCGCCGGTAGCCGCAGCCGCGGCCGGGCCGGCGGTGGCCGACGCGACGCCGACGGAGGTCGTGCCGGGCCGTGTGGACGCCGAGCCGACGGCCACGGTGCCGGCCGAGCCGACCGCGACCATCGACCGACCGGCCACGCCGGAGGCCGACCCGACCGCCGTGGTGTCCGCCGGGGGTGGTGCCAGCGGCGACGGTACGACGGACGCTGACGACGAGCCGACGGCCGTGGACGGTCCGCCGGTGGCGCCGGAGCAGCGCAAACCCTCGACGCCCACGTCGGTGATGCCGCCGGTGGGCCCGGCGGGGCGCGCGGCGGTTCCGCAGTTCGACGGTACGAAGCCGAACAACACCCGCCGGAACGTGCTGATCGGTGCACTGGTGGCCCTGCTGCTGGTCGGCCTCGTGGTGATCGTGCCGATGCTGACCAAGGGCGACGACGACGGCACCCAGCAGGCCGACCCGACGACTGCCGCCGCGACTACCGGGGCCGCGCCGACGACCGCCCCGGCGGCACCCCCGCCGACCAGCGCCGCTCCTAGCCCGACTTCATCGGCCACGCCGTCCGTGGACCCGAACGCGCTGCCGGCGGGCTGGACGCTGCACAAGGGGCCGACCTTCTCCATCCCGCTCCCACCCGGCTGGAGCGGCCGTCAGACCAGCTCGGACACGGTCGTCTTCAACCAGTCCGGCGGGCCCGGCAAGATGCTGGTCCAGTGGACCTCCAGCCCGAAGAAGGACGCAGTCGTCGACTGGAAGGGCCAGGAGCCGTACCGTCGGGGTCTGGTCAGCAACTACCAGTTGGTGGGCAGCATCAAGGCCTGCGACTGGTATCGGACCTGCGCCGACTGGGAGTGGTTGGAGACCCGGGACAACGCCCGCGTCCACGTGCGCAACCGGGGCTTCGTGACCGCCAGCAACCGGGGCTACGCCATCCGGTGGGAGATCGCGGAGAAGGACTGGCAGGCCAACCTCGCCAACTTCGACCAGATCGTCAAGGGCTTCAAGCCCGACCGGGTCAACTGACCCGCGTTCCACACCTGCGCGAACCTCTCTCGCATGTTCTTGCGTCGTTCGGGGTATCTGATCTCCAACGACGGAGGGAGGTGCGACATGGGTTACCGATACAGGAACGCCCGGCCCCGGCTGGCACTGTGGATGCTCGTCGCACTCGGTGATGTGGCACTGCTGCTGATCAGCGTTGGGCTTCCGGTACTCGTCGCGCTGTTCGGCGTCGTCGCCATCACCGTTGGTGCGGTGGGTGTCCGGCGGCTCGTTCGGCGGGACTCAGTCGTCCGCGAAGAAGCTCCGGTGTTGGTGCCCGCCCTGAGCCGACGGCGGGCCTGAACCGAAACCGGTGGTGTGGCGGCAGCCGGACCGATTGTGCACCGTGAGGTGATAGTCGATCCCGCTGCCGCCAACGGCCCGATCAGGTGTTGTTGGCCAGCGCGACGAGGCGGCTCCGGTCCCCGTTCCAGTAGTTGCGGTCCACGTTGCCGCTGATCCCGGAGACAGCGCCGCTGCTGGTGTACTGCCAGAAACTCCACACCGGCGCGCCGGCCGGCAGGGCACCCGGGGTGCTCGACCAGCGGGCCAGCCAGAGCGGGTGGTTGGCCCACGGGCCGGTCCAGCTGCCGGTGCACTGGTTCCACCAGCTCGTCGTGGTGTAGATGACCGCGTACCGGCCGGTGCGCGAGCGGTAGGTGTTCAGGAAGTCCTGCACCCAGTTGCGCATGCCGGTGGTGCTGAGGCCGTAGCAGTAGCCGCCGCTGTACGGGTTCGCCTCGATGTCCAGCGCCGCCGGCAGGGTGCGGCTGTCCGCCGACCACGCGCCACCGTTGGACGCCAGGTAGTTGGCCTGGGTCGAGCCGGCGGAGATGTTCGGCCGGGCGAAGTGGTACGCCCCGCGGATCACTCCGGCGTTGTAGGCGTTGACGTAGTTCGTGTTGAAGGCGGAGTCCTTGACGCTGGTCCCCTCGGTCGCCTTGATGAAGGCGAACTCGATGCCCGCGTTGCGGACGCTGGTCCAGTTGATGCTGCCCTGGTAGTGGGACACGTCGACGCCGGCGGTGGTGGCCGCCGCTGCCGGGCCGGCGGTCGCGACCAGGGCCGCCGCCGCGGTGGCGAGGACGGTGAGGCCGGCCGCGAACGCGCGGCGCAGCGATGATCGGGTACGGGCCATGAGTGCCTCCAGGGACGCCGGTCTATTGACGCCCATCTTTGGAGGTAACTGCCCTAGATCACAAGAGTCTTAGAAGAAAGTTTCATCGATGGGCGTCTGTCGTCCTACCGTCAGCTGGCGGACGATCAGCGCAACGCGGCCGGATCGAGCTGCCAGCGAAAGGGCTCGACCACGCTCAACGTCTCGCCGGCCTTGGCGACCTGGTCCTCGACGTAGTGCTCGCCGTCGAGCCGGTACAGGCGCAGCGAGTGACCGTCACCGTCCTGCTCGACCAGCAGGTACCAGGGGATGCGCGCGATGGCGTAGAGCTGCATCTTGATGAGGCGATCGGCGGCAGCGTTGCCGGGCGAGACGATCTCGCCAACGAGAGATACCCGGTCTGCGTCGAGAAAGATGCCGTCGCCGTCGATGTCGGTCACGACGAGATCCGGGATGACGACCCGGTCGATGCCGAGCCGGACGTTGATGGCCTCGTAGACCGAAAGCCCGTCTGGATCTGCCGCTGCCTCGATGCTGTTCGCCAGTAGACGCGACACCCGCTGGTGCCAACGGCTCGGGGCAGGGCTCACGATCAGGCTCCCGTCGAGCAGCTCGATGCGGTCAGGCGTCTCGCCCAAGGCGAAGTAGTCGGCCTCGGTCCACAGGCCGATGTGCGGCTCCAGGGGCGCTGCGCTCACCCGCGTTCACCTCCCGCTCGACTCGCCACCCGATCAGTCTCCCAGGATACGGGCCGGTGCCTCGGGCGCGACACGGAACGCCGCCGGTAGGCTCGCGCCCCATGATGTCGATCGACGGACTGGGCGAGATGTGGGACACGCTGTTCGGCGCGCAGCCGGACCCGCCCCCACTGCTGGTGCTGATCACCGCCGCCGTCGCGCTGGTGGTGGTGTCCACCCGGCTGCCGTGGCGCATCGCCCGCAATGCCATCACCATCGCCCACGAGGGCGGGCACGCCCTCGTCGCCCTGCTCACCGGCCGCAAGCTGCGCGGAATCCGGCTGCACTCGGACACGTCGGGACTGACGCTCTCCGCCGGTCGACCCTCCGGGCCGGGAATGATCCTCACCCTGCTCGCCGGCTACGTCGCCCCGCCGCTGATCGGGTTGGCCGGCGCCTGGCTGCTCGGCGGTAACCGCATCACCCTGCTGCTCTGGGTCGCGGTGGCGCTGCTGCTCGCCATGCTGGTCATGATCCGCAACGCGTTCGGCGTGGTGTCGCTCCTGGTCACCGGAGCGCTGGTGTTCGCCGTCTCCTGGTACGCGACGCCGCAGGTGCAGGCCGCGTTCGCGTACACCGGGGTGTGGTTCCTGCTGCTGGGCGGGGTGCGGCCGGTGGTGGAGCTGCAACGCCTGCGCTCGCGTGGTCGGATGCCCGCCTCCGACGCCGACCAGCTCGCCGGGCTGACCCCGTTTCCGGCGTTCTTCTGGGTGGTCTTCTTCGCCCTGGTCAACCTGGTCGCCCTCGTCGTCGGCGCCCTGCTGCTCGCCGGCCCGATCCTCACCGACGCCGGCCTGACTCTCTGACCCCATCGGGGCAGAATGAGGCCATGCGATACGTGATCATCGGGGCGGGCGCGGTCGGCGGGACCATCGGCGTACGGCTGGCGCAGGCCGACCGGGACGTGACATTGGTGGCCCGTGGGGCGCACCTGGACGCGATCCGGGAGCGGGGCCTGACGCTGCGGCAGCCGGACGGCGACGTGACCGCCCGGCTCGCCGCCGTCGACGGCCCGGGTGACCGGCCGCTGTCGCCGGACACGGTGCTGGTGCTCACCGTCAAGTCGCAGGACACCGAGGACGCGCTGGCGACGTGGGTGGACGCTCCCGTCGCCGGCGGCGGGACGGCCGGCGAGCGGCTGCCGCTGGTCACCGCGCAGAACGGGGTGGCGAACGAGCGGGCCGCCCTGCGGCTCTTCGCGGACGTGCACCCGATCTGCGTCTGGCTGCCGGCCACCCATCTGGAGCCGGGCGTGGTGGTGGCGAACGGACACCCGCACCCCGGGATGCTCCACATCGGCCGCTATCCGGGCGGCGCCGACGACACCGACCGGGCGATCGCCGCTGACCTGACCGCCGCCGGTTTCGTCGCGCCGGTACGCGAGGACGTGCTGCGCTGGAAGTACGGCAAGCTGCTCAGCAACCTCGGCAACGGGCTCCAGGCGCTGCTCGGGGACGACATCCCGGATGCCCTCATCGAGCGGGTACGCGCCGAGGGCATCGCCGCGCTCGCCACCGCCCGCATCCCGCACACGTCCCCCGAGGAGGAACGGGCCGAACGTGGTGACCTCGTGCAGCAGCGCGCGGTCGGCGGCGCGAACCGGTCCGGCGGCTCCACCTGGCAGAGCCTCGCCCGAGGCACGGGCTCGACCGAGGTCGACCACCTCAACGGGGAGATCGCGCTGCTCGGCCGGCTGCACGGCGTACCGACGCCGGCCAACGTGGCCGTGCAGCGGGCGGTACGGCGGGCCACGCGGGAGCGGATCGGGGCCGGCGCGTTCCCACTCGCCGAGCTGGAGAAGATGATCGCCTGACCGGGGCAACCGAGCGCCCCGCCCGGCGCGTGTTCCCTGCGACCGACACGGGGAGGTAGCGGGGTGCCGGACGTCGACGGGTTCGACGAGTTCTACCGGGGGAGCCGACAACGGCTGCTCGGTTTCGTCTACGCCCTCACCGGCGACCGGGTCGAGGCGCAGGATGCCGTGCAGGAGGCGTACATCCGGGCCTGGCAGCGCTGGTCGACGATCCGCGCCTACGACGACCCGGAGGCGTGGGTACGCGTCGTGGCCAGCCGTATCGCCGTCAGCCGGTGGCGCAGCCTGCGCAGCCGCGCCCGCGCGTACCTGCGGCACGGCGCGACCGAGACCGTTCCCGGGCCGGGCACCGACACGGTCGAGGTGGTCGCCGCGCTGCGCCGACTGCCCGAGGAGCAACGCACCGCCATCGCCCTGTACTACCTGATGGGCATGCCGGTCGCCGAAGTGGCGCGGGAGACCGCCGCCCCCGTCGGCACGGTCAAGGCCCGCCTCTCCCGGGGGCGTACCGCGCTCGCCGGTCTGCTCGCCGTCTCTGAGCTGGAGGAGGCCACCGATGCATGACGACCTGGCATTCGTCGAACAGGTCCACCGCGACCTGAGCGACGTGCAGTGGCCGGAGCCGCAGGAGATCCGGGCCCGTGCCCGTCGCCGCAGTCGTCGTACCGTCGCGCTGGCGACCGTCGCGGTGCTCGCGGCGGTGACAGGCCCGGCATACGCCCTGACGGGAGGCACCTCCGCTGCGCCCGATGCCGCCCTGCCCGTCTCGACGCAGGGCCCCGCTCGGGCGGACATTCCCCTGGACTCCCTGCTGGCGGTCACCGAGGTGCCGGTGAAGAACCCCGTGCAGCTCGGCGATGCCGGTCTCGGGGAGGTCGTCCGGTTGGATCCCACGTTGCAGAGGTGCGGCGACGACCGTGGCGTACCGGCGGTGCCCGCGTACTCCCGTTACTCGCGGTCGCAGACCCTGTTGTCGTCGACGAAGGACGGTGGCGCGCCGGCGCGGGTCGAACTCAGCCAGGACGTCTACCGGGTCGATCCGCTGGTGAGCACGCGACTCTTCACCCACCTGAGGGCGCTGCTCGAGGCCTGCCCCGAGTGGTATTTCGCCGAGCGCACCCTGGTGGCGGGTGCGACGACGCCGAACGAGAGCAGGCACGCCTGGGAGACGGCGGCGAGCAACTTCGCCGGTGACGAGTCGATCCTGGTGCGGTACGTACCGTTCGCTCCCGCTGGTCCGGCCACCACCGAAAGGACACTCCAGCGCTCCAGCCCGGTCGGGATGACAGTCATGGTCCGGGTCGGCGACCTGCTCACCGTGCTGGAGCCCAATCCGGACCTGGGCCTGCACGACGCGGACCTCGAGGCGCTGGGTCGAGTCGCTGCCCGGCGACTGTGTCCCGCTGCCAACCCGGCCTGCTGACTGTCCGCACAACTTCGGGGATGTTGCTGCCTCCCAGGGCAGGGAAGCAGCACTTTCCCCGAAGTTGCGCGAAAACAGCGAGCGTGCGCGAGAAGCGAGCGTGCGCGAGAAGCGAGCGAGCGGTCAGAGCGGGATGTTGCCGTGCTTCTTGGGCGGCAGGGTCTCGCGCTTGGTCCGCAGGACGCGTAGTGCCCGGACGATCTGGGTGCGCGTCTCGTGCGGGGCGATCACCGAGTCGACGTACCCGCGCTCGGCCGCCACGTACGGGTTGGCCAGCGTGTCCTCGTACTCGGCGATCTTCTCGGCCCGGACCGCCGCCGGATCATCGGAACCGGCCAGCTCCGAGCGGTAGAGGATGTTCACCGCGCCCTGCGCGCCCATCACGGCGATCTGTGCGGTCGGCCAGGCGAAGTTCAGGTCCGCGCCGAGGTGCTTGGAGCCCATCACGTCGTACGCCCCGCCGTACGCCTTCCGGGTGATCACGGTGACCTTCGGGACGGTCGCCTCGGCGTACGCGTAGATGAGCTTCGCGCCCCGGCGGATGATGCCGTCCCACTCCTGGCCGGTGCCGGGCAGGAACCCGGGCACGTCGACGAAGGTCAGCACCGGAATGTTGAACGCGTCGCAGGTGCGCACGAACCGGGCGGCCTTCTCGGAGGCGGCGATGTCCAGGGTGCCGGCGAAGTGCATCGGCTGGTTGGCGACCACACCGACCGGCCGACCCTCGACCCGACCGTAGCCGACGACGATGTTCTGCGCGTAGAGCGGCTGGACCTCCAGGAACTCCCCGTCGTCGAGGACGTGCTCGATGACGGTGTGGATGTCGTACGGCTGGTTGGCCGAGTCCGGGATGAGCGTGTCCAGCGCACGGTCCTCGTCGGTGATCTCCAGGTCCGCCGGGGCCTCGAAGACGACCGGCTCGTCGAGGTTGTTCGACGGCAGGTACGACAGCAGTGCCTTGACGTAGTCGACCGCGTCGTCCTCGTCGCTGGCGAGGTAGTGCGCGTTGCCGCTGCGGGTGTTGTGCGTACGGGCCCCGCCCAGCTCCTCCATCCCGACGTCCTCGCCGGTGACGGTCTTGATCACGTCGGGTCCGGTGATGAACATGTGGGAGGTCTGGTCGACCATGACGGTGAAGTCGGTGACCGCCGGGGAGTAGACCGCGCCGCCCGCGCAGGGCCCCATCACCAGCGAGATCTGCGGGATCACCCCGGACGCCCGGACGTTGCGGAAGAAGATCTCCCCGTACAGGCCGAGCGACACCACGCCCTCCTGGATGCGGGCGCCGCCGGAGTCGTTGATGCCGACCACCGGGCAACCGATCTTCATGGCGAGGTCCATCACCTTGACGATCTTCTCGCCGAAGACCTCACCGAGCGAACCGCCGAAGACCGTGAAGTCCTGGGCGAAGACGCAGACCTGCCGGCCGTCGACGGTGCCGTAGCCGGTCACCACGCCGTCGCCGTACGGGCGGTTGCGCTCCAGGCCGAAGGCCGTGGACCGGTGTCGGGCCAGCTCGTCCAGCTCGACGAAGGAGCCCTCGTCGAGCAGCATCTCGATGCGCTCGCGGGCGGTCTTCTTGCCTCGCGCGTGCTGCTTCTCGACCGCACGCGCCGACCCGGCGTGCACCGCCTCGTCGACCCGGCGCTCCAGGTCCGCCAGCTTGCCGGCAGTGCTGTGGATGTTGGTCCCGGTCTCGGTAGTCACCCAGGGAATATAACGATGGTTCAGGTCCGTGCGGCTGTGCAGTACGCCTCAACGCCCGTACCGGTCGCCGCCGTAGGCTGACGATATGCCGGGCTCCCCGTACACCGATCTGGACCGACCACCGCTGTCGGCGGCCCGGCTGCGGCGCGCGCTGGTCGCGCCGAACGGCCCCTGGACGCGTCTGGAGCTGTACGCCGAGACCGGCTCCACCAACGCGGACGTGTCCGAGGCCGCCGCCGCGGGCGAACCGGAGGGTCTGGTCGTGGTCGCGGAGCGGCAGACCGCCGGGCGCGGCCGCCGTGGACGGGTCTGGCAGTCGCCGCCGCGCGCCGGCATCGCCACCAGCGTCCTGCTGCGGCCTGGCGAGGCCGCGCCGGACCGCGACTGGGCGGCCGTTCCACCGACGGGGTACGGCTGGCTGCCCCTTCTCGCCGGCGTCGCGCTTGTCGAGTCGGTGGTCCGGCTGGCCGAGCTGGACGCGACCCTGAAGTGGCCCAACGATCTGCTCATCGGGGATG
The DNA here is from genome assembly GCF_040608555.1 of Micromonospora sp. NPDC005172. Taxonomy (NCBI): domain Bacteria; kingdom Bacillati; phylum Actinomycetota; class Actinomycetes; order Micromonosporales; family Micromonosporaceae; genus Micromonospora; species Micromonospora sp. NPDC005172. The sequence goes on along the minus strand of NZ_JBEXIL010000068.1, from coordinate 6,530 downwards.
CGAAGTGTGCCGGCGTGCTGGCCGAGGCGGTGCCGGGGCGCTCTGCGGCACAACCGCCGGCCATCGTCCTCGGCATCGGTCTCAACGTGACCCTGCGCGCCGACGAGCTGCCGGTGAACCCGACCGGGCTGCCGGCCACGTCGCTGCAACTGGCCGGCGCGGCGGCCACCGACCGGGACCCACTGCTGCGGGCGCTGCTGCGGGCGCTCGCCGACTGGTACGACCGTTGGCGCACCGCCGGCGGAGACGCCGAGGCGAGTGGGCTACGCGCCGCCTACCTGGCCTCCTGCGCCACGATCGGCCGCGAGGTACGCGTCCTGCTGCCCAACGGCGAGACCCGAACCGGCACCGCAACAAGCATCGACAGCGACGGCCAACTCCAACTAACCACCCCGCTGGAAACCCGAACCATATCCGCCGGAGACGTCCTACACGTGCGCTAGCCCCCCTCCGCGGCGATCTTGCACTTTCTGTCGTGGCGTATCGGGCTCAAGGGCGCGTAACGGCGACCGAAAGTGCAAGATCGCGGAAGCTGGGGTGGGGCCGCGTGGCGGATGTCGCTGACTGGCTTTCGGGGTTTACCGTCGGCGCGTCAAAGAAAAGGCGTTGGAGGTTGTCGTGGCGTTCCCCGAAGACGTGCTCACGAAGGACGAGCACGTCGTGCTGCACCTGCACCCGCACTGGAAGGCCCTTGTCCGGCCGATTCTGGTGCTGGTCGTCGCCATCGCCGCGGTGGTGGTCGGCGTGCTGCTGCTACCCGAGAGTTCCGGCGGTTCGATCGCGCTGGCCGTGATCGGCGTGATCGGCCTGGTCGCGGTGCTCTGGCTCGGTCTGTGGCCGTTCCTGGTCTGGCGTACCACCCATTACCTGTTCACCAACGAGCGCGTGCTGTTGCAGCAGGGTGTCTTCTCCCGGGACCGGCGGGACCTTCCGCTGACCCGGATCAACGACCACTCGATGAACCAGCACTTCTTCGAGCGGATGCTCGGCTGCGGCACCCTCACCATCGAGTCCGCCGGTGAGCGCGGTCAGTCGGTGCTCAAGGACGTACCGGGGGTCGGCCGGGTGCAGACCACCCTCTACGAGCTGGTCGAGGCGCAGCACGACAAGCACTTGCTCGGCGACGGGGAGATGCGCGACATCCTCGCCGACATGCGCGAGGGCAAGCCGCTGCGCGACACCACGAGCTGATCGGATCGGCACTGATCGCCCCGGCCCGCGTCTGGGCCGGGGTGGTCAGGCGTGCTGCTCGGCCTGGGTCGTCTGCTCGGATGGTCGCACCTGCACCGGGCCGGCGTGGGGCGGCCCGGCGTGGGGCGGTCCGGCCTGCTGCGGTCCCGCCTCTGCCGGCTCGGTCACGGCAGGCTCGGTTCCGGCCGGCTCGGCCGATGGCGGCGCGGCGTCCGTCGGCTCTGCCGACGACGGTTCCGGCTCGGTGTCCGTCTCGACCGGGCGCAGCGCGAACCAACCGCGGAAGCGCGTACGCAGCACCTCCTGCTCGGGCCGGTTGTCCGGGCCGAGGCGGAGCATGGTGCCGGTGAGGATGACGGTGCCGAGCCCCGGGCGAGCGGACGACGGACGGGCGCCGATGACGTCGACCCGCACGGCGAGACGGTCCCCGGCGCGTACCGGGGCGAGCCACCGCAGCTCCTCCAGACCGGGGGAGGCGTCGGCCGCCGCGCGGGACAGCAGGTGGTCGACGTACGCCCGCATGAACAGGCTGACCGTGTAGAAGCCGCTGGCGATGACGCCACCGTGCCGGCTGGCCTCGGCCAGCTCCGGGTCGACGTGGTACCACTGCGGGTCGAAGCGCCGGGCGAACGCCCGCATCTCGTCGCCGTCCACGGCCACCGTCCCGAGGTCGACGGTGAGGCCCGGGACGAGGTCCTCGAAGAACAGCTCGGCGGGCGCTCCGGTGCCGGAGCGGAGGGCGGGTGGCGTCACCGGCGGGGTGCGCGACGAGTGCCGGCGTGCAGCTCCGCGGCGAGTTCCGCGTCCAGGTCGGCCGGAAGGCCGGCGGTCAACGGCCGCCCCTGGGTCGGAGCGGCGCCGGTCGGGCCGGGTGTCGGGTCGGGACGCTCGGCGGACTGCGCCTCTTCCAACTCGGAGACCGATTCGGCAAGCTCGGCGACCGGGTCCATCTCGGCCATGGTGTCCCACTCGTCGCGCGGGATGTCGTGCCAGGTGGGCTTGGTCTTCGCGGCGTCCTCGGCCGGGGTGACGGGCTGGAAGACGAAGGTGCGGTACGACCAGAACCGGAACAGCGTGCCCAGCAGGACACCGGCGGTCTTCGCCACGTTCAGCGCCAGCAGGCCGTGTACGCCGAGCCCGTACTTCGCCGCCGCGACGGCCCCCAGCTCGATGAGCAGGCCGATTCCGTTGAACAGGAAGAACAGGACGTACTCCCGACGCATCGCCGATTTCGGGCGATCCCGGTACGTCCAGTGACGATTCATCAGATACGACGTGATCGTCGCGACGAGGGTCGCGATCACGTTCGCCTTCAACTGACCGTTGACGAAAACGGTAAGTGCAAGGACATTGAACACCGCGTAATTGATGACGGTGTTCACGCCGCCGACGATGCCGAATTTGAGCGCCTCGTGGATGAACTTCTGCCAGCGCTCAGGCAGCAGACGGACAAGACGCATGCGAAACACCTTAGGGCAGTCGGTGAAGCCGGCGATCACCGGCCGGACAAGGTAAGCGGCAGGTCACGCCCCGTGATCCTGGTCGTGCTCCACCTGCGGCGCGATCGGAGTTCCCGCTTCGACGAAGACGAACCGCCGGTAGGACCAGAATCGGAACAGCGTGCCGAGGCCAGCGCCCACGACGAAGCTGGCGATGTTGTCGGCCAGTTGCGTCTGGAACACGGACGGCCAGATGCTGCCGAGCCCGTACCGGCTGATCGCGAGGCAGGCCACCGCGATCCCCAGGCCGACAGCGTTGAAGAAGAAGAACAGCGCGTACTCCCGGGCCGGGTTGCTGCGCTGGCGGTGCCGCCAGGTCCAGAAACGGTTGCCCAGGAAGGCGAAGGTCGCGGCGATCACCGTCGAGATCGTCTTGGCCGTCACCTGCTCCATGCCGCGCGCGGTGGTCAGGTAGTTGAAGAGCGCGAAGTCGACGAGGAAGGCGATCCCGCCCACGGTGGCGAACTTGCTCAGCTCGTGCACGAGGTGACCGAAACGGTCGAGCAGTCCACGGACCAGACCCGGTCGGGTCTGCCGGGGACCCGGTTGCTCCCCGGTCATCGTGGCGGCCACGGAGCGAGCCTACCGGCTGTCGAGGTGTCGGCGGGGGAGCAACGGCGAGGGGGACATCGTCGCCGATGTGGGCCCTTTCAGCCGGTGCGCCGCAGTTGAACGCAGCGTAACCAGGTGGGAGGACTGACGCGCCTCGGAACGGGAATCCGCGAACCGGTCGGCGGGGTGGGTTGACGGCCCAACCGCAACGCGCGTCGACCGGGGTGCACAACAAGATTTGCGTGAAACTGCGCAGGAAAGCGGGTATCAGATCGCGATGCCGCAGCGTGGCCGTAGCTTGTGCAGTTCTTCACAACCAGTCCCACTGACTCGGAAGGCTGCCCGGTTTACGCTGAGCCCAATCCCAGGTTTCCACGAAGGCGGCGCTTCGCGTCGCTGAGACTCGTGCATCCCATAGATCGGTCAGCGTCGACCACAAGGAGATGTGTCATGGTTGCTCCGGCTGTAGTGCGGGGTATCGATCAGGCCCCGACGTCCCATCCGAAACTGCTTGCCTGGGTCCGTGAGGTCGCGGAACTGACCACCCCCGACCGGGTCGTGTGGGTGGACGGGTCCGACGAGGAGTGGCGTCGCCTCACCGATGAGCTGGTCGAGGCCGGCACCCTCATCCGGTTGAACCCGGAGAAGAAGCCGAACTCGTTCTACGCGCGCACCGACCCGTCCGACGTCGCCCGGGTCGAGGAACGCACCTACATCTGCTCCGTCGACGAGGCGGACGCCGGCCCCACCAACAACTGGATGGCGCCGGCCGAGATGAAGCGGACGATGACCGAGCTGTACCGCGGCTCGATGCGCGGTCGCACCATGTACGTCATCCCGTTCGTGATGGGCCCGGTCGAGGCCGAGAGCCCGATGTTCGGTGTCGAGATCACCGACAGCCCGTACGTGGTGGCCTCGATGCGCATCATGACCCGGATGGGCGCGGCGATCCTCGAGGCGATGGGCGACGACGCGGACTTCGTGCACGCGCTGCACTCGATCGGCGCCCCGCTCGCCCCGGGCCAGCAGGACGTGCCGTGGCCCTGCAACGAGACGAAGTACATCTCGCACTTCCCGGAGTCCCGCGAGATCTGGTCGTACGGCTCCGGTTACGGCGGCAACTCGCTGCTCGGCAAGAAGTGCTACTCGCTGCGTATCGCCAGCGTGATGGGCCGGGACGAGGGCTGGCTCGCCGAGCACATGCTCATCCTCAAGATCACCTCGCCGGAGGGCAAGGTCCACCACATCGCCGGCGCCTTCCCGTCCGCCTGCGGCAAGACCAACCTGGCCATGGTCGAGCCGACCATCCCGGGCTGGAAGGTCGAGACCATCGGCGACGACATCGCCTGGATGCGGTTCGGCCCGGACGGCCGGCTCTACGCGGTCAACCCGGAGTACGGCCTCTTCGGCGTCGCGCCCGGCACCGACTGGAAGACCAACGCCAACGCCATGCGCACGCTGGACCGGGGCAACTCGGTCTTCACCAACGTGGGCCTCACCGACGACGGCGACGTCTGGTGGGAGGGCATGGGCGAGCCCCCGGCGCACCTGATCGACTGGAAGGGCAACGACTGGACGCCGGAGAGCGACAGTCTCTCCTCCCACGCGAACAGCCGGTTCTGCACCCCGATCACCCAGTGCCCGATACTCGCCGACGAGTACTTCGACCCGAACGGCGTGCCGATCGACGCGATCCTCTTCGGCGGCCGGCGCAAGGACACCGTCCCGCTGGTCACCGAGGCCCGCGACTGGGTGCACGGCGTCTACATGGGTGCGACGCTCTCATCGGAGACGACGGCCGCCGCGTCCGGCGCGGTCGGCGTGGTCCGCCGCGATCCGATGGCGATGCTGCCGTTCATCGGCTACCACGCGGGCGACTACTTCCGGCACTGGATCGAGATGGGCAAGGGCACCGACGGCGACGAGGCCAAGCTGCCGAAGATCTACTACGTCAACTGGTTCCGCAAGGACCCGGACGGCTCGTTCCTGTGGCCGGGCTTCGGGGAGAACTCCCGGGTGCTCAAGTGGGTCGTGGAGCGGATCGAGGGCACCGCGGACGCGGTCGAGACCCCGGTGGGCATGGTCCCGGCGCAGGACGCGCTGGACGTCGAGGGACTGGACATGACCCCGGAGGACGTCCGGATCGCGCTGAAGGTCGACCCGGACGAGTGGCGTAACGAGCTGCCGATGATCACCGAGTGGTTCGAGAAGTTCGGTGACAAGCTGCCCGGCGTGCTCTGGGCCGAGCTGGACGCGCTGCGTGCCCGACTCGACGCGGCGCAGCCCCAGCGCCAGGTGTGAACATCGCCCGTCGCGGGCAACAACGGATCCCATGAGGACGGCCGCCGAGACCGAGGTCCGGCGGCCGTCCGCCGTCCGGGCGCTCACCTTCCTGCTCGCGACGACGGCGGCGGCCACCGTCGTGGTCGAGCTGCTCAACTGGTGGTACGCCCCGGAGCAGGGCTTCGGTCTGGCGGTACGCACCGGCTGGGCGATGCTGCGCTCGTTCGGCTTCCTGCTGCTGATCGGGCATGTGCGCCGTGGCCGGACAGTGGCCCGCCCGTTCGGGCTGATCCTCGCGGTCACCACGATCTTCGCCGTCGGCCGGCTCATCGTCCCTCGACAGGGGGTGCCGCCGCTGCCAGGCCTGCTCGGCTTCGCCGTGCTCAGCGCGCTCTGCGTGGCGGTGGTCTGGCTGCTCTACCGCTCGTCTGCGCTCGCCGGGCATCTCGTGCGGCATCGGCCCCGCCTGGTCATCGACAGGGCTGGAATCTCGTGGCGGGAGACCCCGCCGCGTCGGCCGCAGGCGAGCGCGTGGTTGTTGACCAGCCGGGTGGCCGCGTTCACCTACAGCCCGCTGATGCTGGTGCCGGCGTTGGTGGCCGGAGGCGCCATCCTGGACGATCGGCTCTCCGCCGTACCGGCCGTGCTGTTCTGGTTCGGCGCCGGCATCGCGGCCAGCTACGCCGTGCTGTTCTGCACCGCGTTCCTGATGCGCGGCAAGGACTGGGCACGTGGCCTGCTGGTCGTCGTCACGTTGGGCGTCCTCGCCGTGGACCTGCCGCTGTGCTGGTGGCTGCTGGGCCTGGACGGCCTGATCCGCGACGGCGCACCCCTGCTGGTCGCCGCCGCCCTGGCCCTCTACGGCCTACGCCGAGCCTCCCGCGCCCCCGACGCCACCGTCCCGGCCTGAGCCGGCGGATCGGTCGTCGACAGCGCACGGACCGCCCTCTACCGCGACGGTGTCCTGGTGCAGGAGCTGCCAGAGGCCGGGTACGGGCAGTTCAC
>NZ_JBEXIL010000067.1:0-28319 GCF_040608555.1 Micromonospora sp. NPDC005172 | reverse complement strand
GATCATGAAGTTATTGCCTCTCGCCTCGGCGTGTCACGGCAATAACTTCATGATCAACGGGGGCGGGGGGCGGAGGGTGGGGGCGGGGGTTCGGGGGGTTAGGGGGTTAGGCGGGCCAGGACTTCGCGGGCTGCTGTGCGGGGGTCTTCGCCGACGCGTTCCGGGAGGGCGCCGGCCAGCCAGAGGGTGGCGAAGCCGTGGGCTATCGACCAGGCGGCGAGCGAGTCCCGGTCGGTGTCGGCGCGCGCACCACGGGCGGCCACCCCCGAACGGAGGGCCGTTCCGGCGCGCTCGCGAGCGGCGGTCAGCTCGGGGTCGTCGGGCCGGTGCAGCTCGGGCCGGAACATCACCTCGAAGTACGCGCGGTGCGCCACGGCGAAGTCCACGTACGCGACGCCGGCCTCCAGCAGGTCGTCGCCGGCCGCGACCAGCGCCTGGGCCAGCCGATCGAAGCCCTGGGCGGCGAGGGCGGTGAGCAGGCCCGCCTTGTCGCCAAAGTGGTGGGCGGGCGCGGCGTGCGAGACGCCGGCCCGGCGGGCCAGGTCACGCAGGCTCAACGCGGCAGGTCCGACCTCACCGACGGCCTCCAGCGCCGCGTCGAGGAGGGCGCGGCGAAGGTCGCCGTGGTGGTACGCACGCGTCTCGGTCATGCCCGAATCCTAATCTTGTCATTGACAAGATGCCATCGTCGGGCGCAATCTTGCCACTGACAAGTTCTCGCGAGGAGGATTCCGATGGCACCCCTGATCGCCCTGATCGTCGGCAGCGCACTGGCCCGACTGGTCGGCCTGGCCGGCGTCTCCGCACTCGACGGTTGGCATCCCGCACTGCGGGTGGGCCTGGCCCTGATGTTCGTGGTGACCGGCATCGCGCACTTCGTCGGCAAACGCCGGGCCGACCTGATCGCGATGGTCCCACCCCGCCTACCCCGGCCGGATCTGCTGGTCACGCTCACCGGCGCGCTGGAGTTGGCCGGCGCGGTCGGGTTGCTGATTCCGGCCACCGCCCGCCTCGCGGCGGCCGGCCTCGGCCTGCTCATGCTCGCGATGTTCCCGGCGAACGTCTCGGCCGCGCGCCGAGGGCTGCTCCTCGCCGGACGTCCGGTCACCCCGCTGGGGCAGCGCACGGTCCTGCAACTTGTGTTCGTCGCCACCGCTGTCGGTATTTCGTTTGGGGCCTGACTATCAGGGAGCTAACCTGCTCCCGTGGAACTCGTCACCCTCCAGGATGTGCCGCTCGGCCGGCTGCTGGTCGTGGCCGGGCACCTCGTGGGGCAGCGGTGGAACCGTTACCTCGCCGAGGAGCACGGCCTCACCCAGGCCGGCATGATCACCCTGATGACGCTCGCCCGGCACGGCGAGCTGCCCCACCGCCAGGTCGCCGAGAAGGGCTTCGTCCGCCCGGCCACCCTGACCGGCATCGTCGACACCCTCGAACGCGACGGCCTGGTCGAGCGGCAGCGCGACGACAGCGACCGGCGCAGCATCCGACTCGCCATCACCCCCGCCGGCCGGGAGCGGGTGGCCGCCCTCGGCGCTCTCATGCACTCCGGACGCCCGCTCACCTCGATCGACGCCGACCCGGCGAAGGCTCAGGTGATCCGGGAGTTCCTACTCGAAGTCATCGGCAGCGGCCACGACCCGCAGATGACCGGACGACCCACCGACGCGGAGGAACCGTCGTGCTGATCCAACTGTTGCGCGATCAACTGCGCCAGTACCAGAGACCACTGCTGGCGGTGGTGCTGCTCCAGTTCGTGGGCACCATGGCCTCGCTCTACCTGCCCAGCCTCAACGCGGACATCATCGACAAGGGCGTGGCGCGGGGCGACACCGGCTACATCGTGCACACCGGCGGCTGGATGCTGCTGGTCAGCCTGATCCAGATCGTCTGCTCGATCGCCGCCGTATACCTCGGCGCGCGGGTCGCGATGGGCTTCGGCCGGGACGTCCGCGCCCGACTGTTCGCGCACGTCAACCGCTTCTCCGCCCGTGAGGTGGCCCGGTTCGGCGCACCGTCGCTGATCACCCGCAACACCAACGACGTCCAACAGGTGCAGATGCTCGTGCTGATGAGCTGCACCATGCTGGTCGCCGCGCCGATCATGAGCGTCGGTGGGGTTTTCATGGCGCTGCGCGAGGACATCGGGCTCTCCTGGCTGATGCTGGTCAGCGTGCCGGTGCTGGCCGTCGCGCTGAGCGCGATCATCCGGCGGATGGTGCCGGGCTTCCGGCTGATGCAGACCCGGATCGACACGGTCAACCGGGTGCTGCGTGAGCAGATCACCGGAATCCGGGTGGTCCGCGCGTTCGTCCGCGAGCCGTACGAGACGGACCGCTTCGGTGTCGCCAACGCCGACCTGACCGCCACCGCCCTACGTACCGGACGGTTGTTGGCGTTGATCTTCCCGGTGGTCATGCTGGTGCTGAACGTGTCCAGCGTGGCGGTGCTCTGGTTCGGCGCGCAGCGGGTCGACTCGGGCGCGATCCAGATCGGGGCGCTCACCGCCTTCCTGGCGTACCTGATGCAGATCCTGATGGCCGTAATGATGGCCACCTTCATGCTGATGATGGTCCCTCGCGCGGCGGTCTGCGCCGAGCGGATCGTCGAGGTGCTGGACACCGACTCCTCGGTGGTCCCCGCCGCCGCGCCGGTCACCGAACTGCCCAGCCGGGCCGAGCTGGAGCTGCGCGGGGTGCGCTTCCAGTACCCGGGCGCGGTCGAACCGGTGCTGCGGAACATCTCCTTCACCGCCACCGCCGGCACCACGACGGCGATCATCGGCAGCACCGGCGCCGGCAAGACGACACTGCTGTCGCTCATCCCCCGCCTGGTCGACGTCACCGACGGCGCGGTGCTGGTCGACGGGGTGGACGTCCGCGAGTTGGAACCCGACGAGCTGTGGCGACGCATCGGGTTGGTGCCGCAGCGGCCGTACCTGTTCACCGGCACGGTCGCCAGCAACCTGCGCTACGGCAACCCGGACGCCACCGACGAGGAGCTGTGGGCGGCGTTGGAGATCGCCCAGGCGCGCGACTTCGTGGCCCAGATGCCCGGCGGGCTGGACGCGCCGATCGCACAGGGCGGCAGCACCGTCTCCGGCGGGCAGCGCCAACGCCTGGCCATCGCCCGGGCACTGGTCCGGCAGCCGGAGATCTACCTGTTCGACGACTCGTTCTCCGCGCTCGACCTCGGCACCGACGCACGGCTGCGGGCGGCGCTCCGGCCGATCACCGCGCAGTCGGCGGTGGTGATCGTGGCCCAGCGGGTGTCCACCATCGTCGACGCCGACCAGATCATCGTGCTCGAGAACGGAGGGGTCGTCGGAGTGGGACGACATGCCCAGTTGTTGGAGACCTGCCCGACGTACGCCGAGATCGTGGCCTCCCAGCAGACGGCGGAGGTGGCGGCATGAGCGAGCGTGACGAACCACGGACCCCGGCCGTACCCAGTCAGAAGCCGGCCGGCGACGCGCCGACCGCGACCGGCGGGGCGCCACAGCCCGGCGGCGACGGGCGGACGCCCAAGCGCCTGCCGGCGGGCCGGCCCGGCGGCGGCCCGCCCTGGATGAGCGCGGGGATGCCCGCCGAGAAGTCGATGAACTTCGGGCCGTCGGCCCGGCGGTTGCTCGGCCGGCTGCGCCCGCACCGCCTGCACCTGAGCGCGATCATCAGCCTCGCTGTGGTGAGCGTCGGCTTCAACGTGGCCGGCCCGAAGATCCTGGGCCACGCCACCGACCTCATCTTCAGCGGCGTGATCGGCCGGCAACTGCCCGCCGGCACCACCGTCGACCAAGCCGTCGCGGCGGCCCGGGCCAGCGGCAACGACAGCTTCGCCGACATGCTGGCCCGGATGGACGTGGTGCCCGGTGTGGGCATCGACTTCGACGCGCTGGGCCGGGTGCTGCTGTTGGCGCTCGGGCTCTACCTGGCGGCGAGCGTGCTGTCGTGGTGGCAGGGTTGGCTGCTCAACGGGGTCGTCCAGCGCACGGTGCTGCGGCTGCGCGCCGAGGTGGAGGAGAAGCTCAACCGACTGCCGCTGCCCTACTTCGACCGGCAGCCGCGCGGTGAGCTGCTCAGCCGGGTCACCAACGACATCGACAACATCTCGACCAGCCTCCAGCAGACCCTCAGTCAGCTGCTCACCTCGCTGCTCACCGTGGTCGGCGTGCTTGCCGTGATGTTCTGGATCTCGCCGTTGCTGGCCCTGGTGGCGCTCGTCGCGGTGCCCCTGTCGGTACTGGTCACGCAGCGCATCGCCAAGCGGTCCCAGAAGCAGTTCATCGCCCAGTGGACGCACACCGGCGAGTTGAACGGCCAGATCGAGGAGGCGTACACCGGGCACGAGCTGGTGAAGGTCTTCGGCCGGCAGCGCGAGGTGGAGGCCGCGTTCCACGCGAAGAACGAGGAGCTGTTCCGAGCCAGCTTCGGCGCGCAGTTCATCTCCGGGATCATCATGCCGTCGATGATGTTCATCGGAAACCTGAGCTACGTGGCCATCGCCGTGGTCGGCGGCCTGCGGGTGGCCTCCGGCACGATGAGCCTCGGTGACGTGCAGGCGTTCATCCAGTACTCCCGCCAGTTCACCCAGCCGCTCACCCAGCTCGCGTCGATGGCGAACCTGCTCCAGTCCGGGGTGGCGTCGGCCGAGCGGGTCTTCGCGGTGCTCGACGCCGACGAGCAGAGCCCCGACCCGGCCCAGCCGGCCCGGGTCGTCGACCCGCACGGCCGGGTCGAGTTCGAGGGCGTCTCCTTCCGGTACGCACCGGACAAGCCCCTGATCGACGACCTGTCACTGGTCGCCGAGCCGGGACACACGGTGGCGATCGTCGGTCCGACCGGTGCCGGCAAGACGACCCTGGTCAACCTGGTCATGCGGTTCTACGAGCTGGACGCCGGCCGGATCACGCTCGATGGTGTGGACATCACCACGATGCGCCGCGACGACCTGCGTGGACGGATCGGCATGGTCCTCCAGGACACCTGGCTGTTCGGTGGCACCATCCGCGACAACATCGCCTACGGCCGCCCCGACGCCACCGAGGAGGAGATCGTCGCCGCGGCCCGGGCCACCTTCGTGGACCGGTTCGTGCGCAGCCTGCCCGACGGCTACGACACGGTCATCGACGAGGAGGGCAGCAACGTCAGCGCCGGCGAGAAGCAGCTCATCACCATCGCCCGGGCGTTTCTCGCCGAGCCGTCCCTGCTGATCCTCGACGAGGCCACCAGTTCGGTGGACACCCGTACCGAGGTGCTGCTCCAGCGGGCGATGGCGGCGCTGCGCTCGGACCGGACGAGCTTCGTCATCGCGCACCGGCTCTCCACCATCCGCGACGCCGACCTGATCCTGATGATGGAGGACGGCCGCATCGTCGAGCAGGGCACCCACGAGCAGTTGCTCGCCGCCCACGGCGCGTACCACCGGCTCTACCGCTCGCAGTTCACCGGCGCCGCGGTGGACGAGGAACCGGCCGCCCCCGCCGCGCAGCCCGCGTCGGTCTGAGGGCGGCCGGTCGTGCACGCAACCAGATCGGCGGGCGGGTCAGCCCGGCGGAAGCAGGTCGGCCGCGCGGGCCGCGACCTGCCCGCCGATCAGGGCGAGCGCGGCGTCGGCGGGCATCGGGGCCAGGGCCCGGCCGTCGCGCAGTCGCAGGGCGAGCGCGCCGCCGGCGACCTCGGCGGCACCGAGCACCCCGAGGTACGGGACGCGGCGGCGGGTCGCGTCCCGGACCCGGGCGCCCAGCGAGCCGGCGGCGTCCACCTCGACCCGCAGGCCGGCGTCGACGGCCCGCCGGGCCAGGTCGGCGGCCGCGTCGGCCTGCCCGTCGCCGACCGGCAGCACCACCAACTGCACGGGCGCATACCAGGCCGGGAACGCGCCCTCGTGCGCCTCGATGAGGTACGCGAACAGCCGTTCCATGCTGCCGACCAGGCTGCGGTGCAGCATCACCGGCCGCCGCCGGCTGCCGTCCGAGTCGGTGTACGACAGGTCGAACCGCTCCGGCTTGTCGAAGTCCACCTGGATGGTGGAGATGGTCGATTCACGGCCAGCCGCGTCGACGATCTGAATGTCGATCTTCGGACCGTAGAAGGCGGCCTCTCCCGGGGCCTCGACGTACTCCACGCCGGCCAGCGCGTCGCGGAGCAACTCCTCCGCGTGGGCCCACTGCGCGTCGTCGCCGACGTACTTCTCCCCCGCCCCGCGCAACGAGAGCCGGAACCCCGCCGGTCGTACGCCGAGCGCGGCGTGCGCGGCGCGGATCAGCCGGAGGATCTCGGCGACCTCCGCGCCGACCTGCTCGGGGGCGCAGAAGGTGTGCGCGTCGTTGAGGGAGATGGCGCGTACCCGGGACAGTCCGCCGAGCACCCCCGAACGCTCCGAGCGGTACATCCCGCCCAACTCGGCGATCCGCAGCGGCAGCTCCCGATAGGAGCGCCCGCGCGCCCGGAAGACCAGCGCGTGGTGCGGGCAGAGCGCCGGCCGGAGCACGAACTCGTCATCGGCGCTGAGCCGCAACGGCGGGAACATGTCGTCGGCGAAGTAGCCGAGGTGGCCGGAGAGTTCGAACAGTTCGCGCTTGCCCAGCGGCGGCGAGTAGACGTGCTGGTGGCCGGAGCGGCGCTCCAACTCCCGGACGTACTCCTCGACGGCGTGCCGGGCGGCGGCGCCGGCCGGCAGCCAGATCGGCAGGCCGGCGCCGGCCAGCGGATCGGAGACGAACAGGTCCAGCTCACGGCCGAGCTTGCGGTGGTCGATCATGTCGGGCTCCTGGATCGGGTACGACCCGGAGGCGACCTGGGCACCGAACGCCGAACGGCCCTCGGGGGCGGATCGCCCCGGGGCCTGGTCGACGGTGGTTACGTCAGAGCGGCACGCCGGGGACACCCGGCGTCGTCGTCATCACTACCGCGCTGCGCATACGGCGACGCTACCCGTCGGGCGGTCGTGGACGCACCCGGATTTGCGGCGGTGGGCAGGGAGGCGGGCCGCCGGCGCGGGACCCGCCGGCGGCCCTGGGCGGCCCGCGTCGTCAGGAACGGGGGACCCGACGTGCTGGGCCGCGCCGACCACGGTACGCCGACGAACGCCGATCCGGCGACCACCTCGGGCCGGGCTGGACCCGTCACCAGCGGGTGCCCGCCTCGTTGGAACAGGGTGGCCCTGTGGTGTCGACGGTCACGACACCACGGGGCTGTCCATGGTGACGCCCGCCACGCCGTCAGGCTCAAGACACCCAATCGGCCGCATCCGGCGAGGTGGCAGGCGTGCCTGAACTACTGACTGACGTCGCATCGCCGACGTGGGCGTACCTGGTGCTGCTCGGGCTCCTCATCGCCGACGCCTTCGTACCCGTCATCCCCACCCAGATCGTCATGATCACCAGCGGTGCGCTGACCGTGTACGGAGGGCTCAGCCTGCCGGTCACCATCGCCGTCGGCGCGCTCGGCGTCTTCGCCGGTGACCTCGCCTGCTACCTGCTCGGCCGCGTCGCCCCCGACCGGCGGGCACCCCGGCACGCCGAGCTCAGCCGCGCCCGCCGCGTCGCCAGCCGGGTCACCCAGGGGCTCCGACAACCCGGGCCGCTGGTGATCCTGCTCTGCCGGTTCGTGCCCGGCGGGCGGATGGCGGCCTGCTTCTCGGCCGGCCGCAGCCGCTACCCGTACCGGCTGTTCGCGCTCTACGAGACGATCGCCGCGCTGGGGTGGGCCTCCTACGGCGCGCTGGTCGGGCACCTGGGCGGCACCGCGCTCACCGAGTCGGCCTGGCGGCTGGCCATCATCGCCGTCGCCGCGGCGGCCGGCTTCGCTGCGGCGGGATGGGCGATGACAGCGGTCAGCGCCCGCCACGCCCGCGCCGCCGCCGAAATCCCCCTCGACGAAGCGCGTTTGTAGATCTTGGAAAGTTTCCGTCCGATGCGAACGGAAACTGTCCAAGATCTCGGGGAGAGCCGGTCCGAGAGGTTCCTAGGGGTGGGTTTTAGGGGCGAAGTCGGTGGCGGTCCCGGATCTGGCTGGGGTGTCCACGGCGACAGGCTGAGGTATGCCTGGAACCCGGAGTACCGGCCTGCTGGCCCTCGGCGGGATCGCCGTGGCGGCGTTGCTCACCGTGATCGGTCACCTGGAAGTCAACGACGACCTCAACCCGTGGGCGCTGACCATCAGCGACTTCGCCGTCTCCGACCGGGGCGGTGTCATCGACGCGGCCATGGTGGTGCTGGCGCTCACCACGGTGGCCCTGCTCCACGGGCTGCGACGCACCGACCCACCACGATCCGGTCGAGCGATCGAACTGCTGCTCGGCGCATGGGTGGCAGGGCTGCTGCTGGCAGCCCTGGTGCCGACGAACGAGCCCGGCGCCACCATGACCACGTCCGCCTACGTGCACCGGTACGCGTCGGTGGTCGCCTTCCTGGCGTTGCCGGTCGGCGGCTGGCTGCTGGCCCGGCACCCCGACCTGACACCCGCCGCCCGGACGCTCCGCACCCTCGTCGTGCTGAGCCTGGTCCTGGCGGGCGGGATGGTGTGGTCCGCCTACCCCGGCGACCGCCTGCTCATCGGGCTCGCCGAACGCCTCCTGATCCTGACCGAGGTAGCGGTCCTCGCGACGGTAGCGCTGACCCTCACCCGGCGTTCACCCGACGAGGACGGCGCGCTCACTCCAGCTCGTGGAGCATGAGCTGACGGGCGGATTCGGTGATCGAACCGGAGAGGCTCGGGTAGATGGTGATCGTCTGGGCCAGCTCGTTGACCGTCAGATTGTTCTCCACAGCCATCGTGATGGGCAGGATCAGCTCGCTGGCCTTCGGGGCGACCACCACGCCGCCGATCACCTGGCCGCTGGCCGGGCGGCAGAACAGCTTCACGAAACCGTCGGAGAGATCGTCCATCTTGGCCCGGGCGTTGCCGGACAGCGGCAGCATCACCTGCCGGGCCGGCACCTTGCCGGCGTCCATCTCGTCCTGCGAGACGCCGACGGTGGCCAGCTCCGGGTCGGTGAAGACGTTCGCGGCGACGGTCCGCAGACGCAGCGGGCGCACGGCCTCGCCAAGGGCGTGCCACATGGCGATCCGTCCCTGCATGGCGGCGACGCTCGCCAGCAGCAGCACACCGGTGCAGTCACCGGCGGCGTAGATGCCGGGCACGTTCGTCCGGGAGACCCGGTCGACGGTGACGTAACCGCCCCGGCCCAGCTCCACGCCGTACTCGGCCAGGCCCAGGTCGGCGGTGTTCGGGATCGAACCGACCGCGATGAGAGCGTGCGAGCCGGTGACCTTGCGACCGTCGGACAGCTCCACCTCGACCCCGTCCGCGGTACGCCGCACCGCGTCGGCCCGGGAGTTGTTGAGGATGTTCATACCCCGGTTGCGGAACACCCGCTCGATGGCCGAGGCCGCGTCGGCGTCCTCGTGCGGCATCACCCGGTCGCGGCTGGAGACCAGGGTGACCTCCACCCCCATCGCGAGGTACGCGCTGGCGAACTCCGCGCCGGTCACGCCCGAGCCGACCACGATCAGGTGCTCCGGCAGCTCCGGCAGGTCGTACACCTGACGCCAGGTCAGGATGCGCTCACCGTCAGGTACGGCGGTGGGCAACTGCCGGGGCGTCGAGCCGGTGGCCACCAGCACGGTGGACGCGGCGATCGAGTACTCCTCGCCGCCGTCAGCGGGCGTGATGACGACCAGGTGGGTGTGCCCGAGCGCGTCCTCGCCGAGCCGGGCGGTGCCGGCCACGAAGGTGACCCCCGCCTTGAGCAGCTTGGCGTGGATGTCGGCGGACTGCGCCAGCGCCAGCCGCTTCACCCGCGCGTGCACCGCCTGGGCGTCGACGGTCACCGCCTCCAGGCCGTCCGAGTGCACGCCGAACTCCTCGGTGTCCCGATAGCCGGTGACCACCTGAGAGCTGGCGATGAAGGTCTTCGACGGTACGCAGTCGGAGAGCACGCAGGCCCCGCCCGCGCCGTCGGCCTCGACCACGGTGACATCGGCGTCCAGTTGGGCGGCGACAAGTGCCGCCTCGTACCCGGCCGGCCCACCGCCGATGATCACGATCCGGCTCACAGCGCCATCCTTTCGCTCGCGACTGCGGGGCTCCGCTGCGCTGCACTCCTCGCGCTCACCACGTTCGCCCTTCGTTGGTGCTCACAGTGACTTTCTTCTGCCGAGCGCATCCGACACGCACAGTCGTATTCTCCCCCACCCATCCGTCGGGCTATCGTCATCGCCGTGGGTCATCACGCCGCCTACGGCTCAAACCTCGATCCGTCCCGAATGCGGGCCTACTGCCCGCACTCGCCGATGGTCGGCACCGGCTGGCTGGAGGGGTGGCGGCTGACCTTCGCCGGTGCGGACGTGATCGGCTGGGAGGGTGCGGTGAGCACCGTCGTCGAGTCCCCCGGCGACCGGGTGTTCGTGGCGATCTACGACATCCACCCGTACGACGCGGCCCAGCTCGACGAGATCGAGGGTGTGACCGCCGGCACGTACCGCAAGCTGCACGTGCGGGTCTCCACCCTCGACGGCGACGTCACCGCGTGGATCTACGTGTTCGACGGGTACGAGGGCGGCCTGCCGACGTCGTGGTACCTGTCCGAGATCGCGAACGCCGCCGAGAAGGCGGGCGCGCCGGACGACTACGTCACCGAGCTGCGGTCCCGCCCCACCGGCACCGCGTCCCCATAGCGCGTATCGCACGCCCCCAGTCTGCAACCGTCGCCGGCTCCGACGCCCGCCGGGCCCGGCCGGGGTCGCCAATCACACACCGACGGCCGGGACGACCCGCTCGTACATGTCGCTCCACCAGGTCTCCCGCAGGCCCACCGACCGGTAGAGCGACAGCGGCGCGGTCGGGTTCGTGAGGTCCACGCCGAGGCCGGCGGACTGCCGTCCCTTGTCGGCGTAGCGGGCGAACGCGCGACGCAGCAGCGCCCCGCCCACCCCACGCCGGCGGTACGCGGGCAGCACCGACAAACTCTTCACCCAGCCCTGCTGCTGGTCGAGCGCCTGGTCCGAGGACTGCAACGCGCCGGCGAGCACCCCGTCCACCTCGGCGACGAACCACTCGTCCCAGGCGGTCACGTCGCCGATCCGGGCCCGCCACCGCTCGTACGACAGTGGCTCGTGGTCCGGGGTGTCACGGAAGGCGGTGTCGTGGACGCGGTGGAACTCCCGCAGCTCGGTCTCGTCGTTCGAACGGACCGGTCGCACCGTGACGCCGGGCGGCGGCGTGTGCTCTGGGGGCAGGTCGGCCAGCGAGCGGCGCATCCGGACGTACCGCTTGACCAGTGTGAAACCGGCGGCCCGCAGGGCCCGCTCCCAGTCGCGTTCCGGGGCGAACACCGCGCAGCGGACGGTGAGCGACGGCAGTCGCCGCTCCGCGGCGCGCTCGGCGACCCGGTCGAGCTGGCGGGCCAGCAGCGGCGCGCGGAGGGTGGCGGCCCGCTCCGGGTCGACGTAGACCTCCACGAACTCCCGGCCGACCCCGGTCGGGTTGTCCACCGTCGCCCAGGCGACCACGGTGCCGTCCGGGTCGAGCGCCAGCCAGGAGTCCCGGGTCGGGTCGAAGTGCGGGGCGGTCAGCGACTCCTCGACGTCCTCAGCGTCGAAGTCGGGATGACCGATGGCGAAGGTGTCGGCGGCGTGCACCACCGCGAGGATCGCCGGTACGTCGTCGAGTGTGGGCCGGCGCGCGGACCAGCCGGCGGGAAGGGTCACGGCAGGAGATCCTGACAGCCGACGGCCGACCGCGCCGCCCATTTACGCCGGGCGGGCGGATGCACCTACCCGTGAATCAGTTCTGACCGGGGCTCGCGACGGGTAGCCCTGCTTCCTTGGCGCATTCGAGCAGTCGGCGATCGTAGGTGACGAAAGCGACGAGTGCGGTGCCGGACTCGTTGGTCAGGAGCTGGGCGGTGGCCAGGTGGATGGCATCGAGACTGCGGAGCATCGGCTCGGCGAACGCGGCCGCGGTGGCGCGGATCGTAGTGTCGATCTCCAATCGAAAGAGCCGTCCGACGGCCGCGGGCACGCCGACCAACGCCTGCGGAGCGGATCGGCGCAGGGCCCGAGGCACCTCCACCTCGACGAGGGCAGAGGACACCAGCGGCACGTCGGGATGGGTGTTGAGCCAGGAGACGAGATCGGCGCTGCACGCCTCCTGCCTGACGAGCTTCACGACGGCGGCGGAATCGAGATAGATCACCAGCGCTCCTCGTCCCGCATCGCGGTGAGCGTGGCCGCCACGTCGACTTCCTCGTCGCCCAGCTTCGGTGGAAGTGGTACCGGTCCGCCGCCGGTGGGGGCGACGGCCCGGCCGGACGCCACCAGCTTGGCCAGCATCGACCTGTCGTCGCCCACGGGCACGAGTCGGGCGATCGGGTGACCGCGGTCGGTGATCTCGACCGTCTCGCCGCCGCTCACCCGTGCCAGTACCTGACTCGTGTTCTGGTTGAGCTCCCGGACACCGATGCGTTCCATAAACACAAGTGTAGAACCAGATGTTCTACACTTCCACCTCTTCCTGTCCGTCGATCGGGTCATTCAGGCGCGGCCGGCGCGGGTGTGGTGCAGCAACTCCACCAGCTCCGCGCCGTCGGCGGGGCCGAGCGCCGCGAACGCCGGCGCGGCCAGCCGGTTGGTCACCGCCTCCGCCCACAGCCGCCGACGCACCAACGGCCCGACCGGGGGGTACGGGGGCGGCCAGCCACACGCCACCGCGCCGGCCTCGCCCTCCGGCCCGGCGAGCACCGCCTCCAGCGGAGTCATGCCGGCGGCCCGTACCGCCAGCAGGTAGGCGCCCGTGAAGTGCTCACGGAGCAGTCGCAGTCCCGCGGCGCTCCGCGCGCCCGGCGACCCGTCCGGCAACGGCATCGCCCGCCACGCGGCGAAGAGCGGCATGCCGCTGGCGTCCGCGGCGGCGACCGCCCGTTCGACGAGGTCGGCCAGACGCTCGGCCCCCGGCAGCGGTCCCAGCTCCTGCGTCCCCCACCGACAGCACTCGGCCAGGCTCGCGGCGGCCACCTCGGCCGGGTGCAGGACCCGGGCGGCGGCGTCCCAGCCGTCGGCGACGGCGTCCGGCGCGACGAAGCCGATCGCCGCGGCGGCCGTCTCCGCGCGTACGTCGCCGAGCGCGCCCGCCCGACCGCTGATGTAGAAGGCCCAGCCGGAAATGCCGAGCAGACGCGCCCGACGCAGCGTGCTCGGACACCTGCTGAACCCGTCGCCGAGGTCGAGGACGACGGGTTTGCTGGCGGCGGCGATCTGCTCCGGCGTCATCCGGCCGCCATCCGCGGGCCCCACCGCACAGCGATGGCACTCGGCCCCGGGACAGCCGGCTCCGGACGGCACACCCGCTCGTCGTCATCCATCGATGTCAGTCTGCCGCCCCACCGCCCGCGTCCGCATCCCCCTCTTCGGCCGCCAACGCCTCCACGGCGGCCTCGACCTCGCCCGCCCGCCGACGGGCCACGGTGACCGCCCGCTCGGCTGCGCGTCGGGCCAGCTTGGCCCGGCTCAGGTCCTGCTCCGCCACCGCGCGCCGGCGCTCCAGCTCGGCCAGCTCGGTCTCGATACCGTCGAGTACGCCGATGCCGTCGCGCTCCTGCCCGGCGGCCTCGGTCAACTCGTCCTCGGCCCGCTCCTGGTCGGCCCGGGCACGCTCCAGCTCGCGATCGAGCGCGCGACGGCGGCGGGCACGCTCGGCTCGGGCCGCCCGCTGTGCCGCCCGTTCGGCCTGCGCGGCACGCTCCCCGGCCCGGTCGGTACGGCGAGTCGGCTCCGGACTCTCCCGCTGGACGACCGGGCGACCGGCCGGTGGCTCCTCCTCGTCGCCGGTGACGAGCCGCAACTGTGGTCGGGGCACCTCACCGAAACCGGCGTAGGTGGCCGAGCGGAGCAGACGCCCCGCCCGTACCTGCTCGGCGACATCGGCGTCGGAGAGTGCCGCGTTCAGGGTCGCCTCCACCTCGGCCAGTGGCAGCCGGCCGGCGGGCGGCGCCTCGGGCTCGGCCGCGGCGAGCGTGCGGACCTCGGCTACCAGGGCCGCGACCACCGCCCGGCGCTGGGCGGACAGTTCCCGCAGCCGCGAACCGCGCAGCTCCCGCTGGGCCGCCCGCAGCGCGTCGGCCAGACCGACCAGGTCGGCGACCAGCTCGGGACGTTCGATGGCGAGCAGGTTGACCAGCCAGGCGGCGACGGTGGGGCGGCGCAGTCGGGCCAGTTGCCGGGCCGTGGTCGGATCACCGGCCCGCCGGGCCTCGGCCACCGCGGCGTCCCGGGCGGCCACGAACCGGTCCGGTGGCGTGCGGTAGAGCTGCCGCACCAGCTCCACGGAGGGGCCGGGCATCGCGTCAGACGTCCACCCGGGTACCGGGCTCCAGACGCTGGTACTCGGTGCCGGACATCGCCGCGTACTGGCGGTTCAGCACACCCAACCCGTTGGTGTTGAGCAGGGCGTCGTGCAGGGCGTACGCGCGGCGCGGGGCGACCGCCCGGATGAAGTCGAGCACCTCGGAGAACTTCGACCAGGGGGCGTGGATCGGCGCGAAGAGCGTATCGACGGGCGTCTCCTCCGGTACGACGAGGGAGTCGCCGGGGTGGTAGACCACGTCGTTGATCAGGTAGCCGAGGTTGTCGATCACCGGGAGGTCCGGGTGGATGACCGCGTGCCGCCCGCCGTACGCGCGGACCGCGACACCGGCGGCGGTGAACGACTCGCCGGATTCGACGGGGCACAGCGCCTCCACCGCGTCGCCCAGCGTGTCGGCGAGCGAAGTGGGCCCGTAGATCGGGAACGGCCGCCGGTCGAGCTGGAGACGCACCGCGGCCGGGTCGAGGTGGTCCGGGTGCTCGTGGGTGACGAGCACCGCGTCCGCACCGTCCAGCGCTGTCCCGGGATCGCTGAACACTCCGGGATCGACCACGAGCACTCCCCCGTCGTGTTCCACCCGGAGACAGGAGTGGGCGTACTTGGTGAGCCGCATCGTGACTCCTCGACTATCGAATCGTGATGTCCTCAGCGCAGTCTGCCGGAACCAGGCGGCGGGCGCGTCACGTCCGAGCTATCGCCACTGAAGCTGACGACGATGGGAGCGGGGATGGACGGACGGAGAGAACGACGCCGCGGCGGCGCGATACTGGCGGCAGGCACACTCGTGGCGGCGTTGGCCCTCGCGGGGTGCAGCGCCGGCGACAGCGGATCGGCGGACTCGGCGGGCACGGCGGCCGAGGCCCCTCGGGGCGCACTTGACAAGGGCAGCGGCGCGGAAGCGGCGGGGACGGCCGGGGCCGGTGCTCCGGATCTGCGGGTCGACCAGCGGGCGATCATCTACACCGGATCGATGCGGGTGCAGGTGACCGATGTGGACGCGGCGGCCCGTGAGGTCAGCGCCCTGGTCACCCGGGCCGGTGGTTTCGTCGGCGGTGACCAGCGACGCAGCGCCGAGGCCGACGCGGTGGCCGAGCTGCAGTTGCGGGTGCCGGCGGCCAGGTTCTCGGGCGTGGTGGAGGAGGTCGCGAAACTCGGTCGGCAGCAGAGCCGGGAGATCAACACTCAGGACGTCACGGAGGAGACCGTCGACCTGGAGGCCCGGATCATCACGCAGCGGGCGCGCGTGGACAGCGCACGGCGACTGCTCGCCCGCGCCAACTCGATCGCCGACCTCGTGTCGTTGGAGAACGAGTTGGGTCGCCGGGAGGCGGACCTGGCCTCGTTGGAAGCCAAGAAGCGGCGGCTGGCCGACCTGACCGCGCTGTCCACGATCACGGTGGCGCTGGCCGGGCCGGCCGCGAAGACCAGCGAGGAGAAGAACGAGACCGGTTTCCTGGTCGGGCTCAAGGGCGGCTGGAAGGCGTTCGCCACCTCGATGACCGTCCTGCTCACCGTCCTGGGCGCGTTGCTGCCGTGGTTGGTGGCGGTCGGCGTACCGCTGGCGGTCGTGCTGCTGGTGCTGCGCCGGCGACGGAGGTCGCCGGCGCAGACCGCCGAGATCAGCGCGCCGCAGCCAGTGCCCGCAGCGCGGTCTGCACCATGACGCGTACGCCGGCCGGGATGGCCCGCTCGTCCACGTCGAAGGACGCGCGGTGCAGGTCGACGTTGGGTCCGATACGTCCCACGCCGAGGCGGGCGAGGGCGCCGGGGACGTACTCCAGGTACCAGGAGAAGTCCTCGCCGCCCATGCTCTGCGGCGTCTCGGCGATCCCTTCCGGGCCGAGCGCGGCACCGGTGGCGGCGGTCAGCACCTGGATCGCCCGGGAGTCGTTGCTCACCGGCGGCCGGCCACGCAGGTATTCGAGGTCGACCGTGGCGCCGGTCGGGGCGATCACGTCCCGCACCACCTGAGCCACGATCTTGGGCGCCTTCTCCCAGGTGTCGCGGTCCATCACGCGCAGCGTGCCGGAGGCGGACGCCTCGGAGGGGATGACGTTGTAACGGGTGCCGGCCGAGGCGTGGCCGAACACCAGCAGCAGCCCGCTGTTGGCCGGCACCCGGCGACTGACCAGGGCCGGCACCTCGGTGATCAGCCGGCCGAGGGCGTCGACCAGGTCGACGGTCAGGTGCGGGCGCGCGGTGTGCCCGCCCGGCCCGGAGAGCCGGACGGTGACGTTGTCGGCGGCTGCCGTGATCGGGCCGACCCGCAGGCCCACCTGGCCCACCGGCAGGTTCGGGTCGCAGTGCAGCGCGAAGATCTGCACGACGTCGTCCAGGCCACCGGCCTCGATGACCTCCAGCGAGCCGCAGGGCAGGATCTCCTCGGCCGGCTGGAAGATCAGCCGGACCCGGCCGTCCAACTCGCCGAGGTCGGCGAGCTGGGCGAGCAGCATGCCCACGCCCAGCAGGATCGAGGTGTGCACGTCGTGGCCGCAGGCGTGGCAGACGCCCTCGACGGTGGAGCGGTACGGCACGTCCTTGGGGTCGTCGAGCGGCAGGGCGTCGATGTCGGCGCGGAGCGCGACGATCGGGCCGTCCGGACGGCCGTTGACGTCACAGATCACGCCGTTGCCCTTGGGCAGCAGCCGCGGGTGCAGACCCGCCAGGGAGAGTTCCCGCGCGATCAGGGCCGCCGTCTCGAACTCCGTACCCGACAGCTCGGGGTGCGAGTGAAGGTGACGGCGCGTGGCGATGAGGCCGGGTACCCGAAGGGCGAGCAGGTGGTCCAGGTCGCGGGGCAGGGGCTGGGATCCGGGCAAGGCCTCCAGCCAGGACGACGCCAGCTGGCCGCCCGTGGGCAGCGTCAACGCACTCGTCACGTCGAATTCTCGATCACTAGAGATGGATGGATCATCGGGGACAGCAGACAGCCTAGACCTCCGACGGTGACGCTGCGCAACCTCGTTACGGTGATGATCGGCTCGCGTAGCGTCACGTATGCCCTGCTGAGGGCGCTCATCGAGGTGCGGGATCGCAGGTAGATCGCGTTCGAACGCCGTCATCCGCCCCCTCACCTCCTACAACGCGTAACCGGCCCGAGTGTCCATGAGTCGACGGCGACGCATGGATCTCCACCGCAAATTGTCGCATTAGTCGGGGTGATGAACTGACACTCCGACAATAAGACGACCACGCTCCGCAACGGGCCGGACAAGGACGCTCACATACGCTCGCGCACCCCGACCGCACACCGTGTGCGTTGCGGCGCGCCCTGTCGGCGTACCCCCGGAGCCGGGTCGGCACACCCGGGGCGGTAGCGGTCAGAACCGGTCGGTGGGCCGGTACTGGCCCCACACCTCCCGCAGGGTCCCGCAGACCTCGCCCACCGTGGCCCGGGCCCGCAGCGCCTCCCGCATCGGGTACAGCACGTTGTCCGAGCCGTCGGCGGCGGCCCGCAGGTCGGCCAGCGTCCGCGTCACCGCGTCGGCGTCCCGCCCGGCGCGCAGCCGGGCCAGCTTCTCGGCCTGCACCGCCTCGATCGTCGGGTCGACCCGCAACGGCTCGTACGGCTCCTCCTCGTCGACCGTGAACCGGTTGAGCCCCACCACCACCCGCTCACTGGAGTCGATCTCCTGGGCGATCCGGTACGCGGACTGCTCGATCTCCCGCTTCTGGAACCCGGCCTCGATGGCGTCGACCGCCGAGCCATGGTCGGCCACGCGCTCCATCAACTCCACGGCGGCGGCCTCGATCTCGGCGGTCATCGCCTCCACCACGTACGAGCCGGCGAACGGGTCGACGGTGGCGGTCAGGTCCGTCTCGTACGCCAACACCTGCTGGGTACGCAGCGCGAGCCGGGCGGCCTTCTCGGTGGGCAGCGCGATCGCCTCGTCGAAGCTGTTGGTGTGCAGGGACTGCGTGCCGCCGAGCACCGCGGCCAGGCCCTGCACCGCCACCCGGACCAGGTTCACCTCCGGCTGCTGGGCGGTGAGCTGCACGCCTGCGGTCTGGGTGTGGAAGCGCAGCATCATCGACTTCGGATTGTTGGCGCCGAAGTCGTCACGCATGAGCCGGGCCCAGATCCGCCGGGCGGCGCGGAACTTCGCCACCTCCTCCAGCAGCGTGGTGCGGGCCACGAAGAAGAACGACAGCCGGGGCGCGAAGTCGTCCACCGCGAGCCCCGCGGCCAACGCCGCCCGGACGTACTCGACGCCGTTGGCCAGGGTGAACGCGATCTCCTGCGCGGGCGTCGCGCCGGCCTCGGCCATGTGGTAGCCGGAGATGGAGATGGTGTTCCACTTCGGCACCTCCTTGTGGCAGTACGCGAACGTGTCGGCGACGAGGCGCAGCGACGGCTTCGGCGGGAAGATGTACGTCCCCCGGGCGATGTACTCCTTGAGGATGTCGTTCTGGATGGTGCCGTTGAGCGCGGCGCCGGGGACCCCGTTCTCCTGGGCGACGAGTTGGTACAGCAGCAGCAGCACCGAACCGGGCGCGTTGATGGTCATCGAGGTGGAGACCTTGTCCAGCGGGATGTCGGCGAAGAGCAGTCGCATGTCCTCGATGGAGTCGATGGCGACCCCGACCTTGCCGACCTCGCCGTGTGCGATCGGGTCGTCCGAGTCGTACCCCATCTGGGTCGGCAGGTCGAAGGCGACCGAGAGACCGGTCGTGCCAGCCCGCAACAGTTGGTGGTACCGCGCGTTGGACTCGGTGGCGGTGCCGAAGCCGGCGTACTGGCGCATGGTCCACGGACGGGAGGTGTACATCGTGGGGTAGACCCCCCGGGTGTACGGGAAGTCGCCCGGACCGCCCAGCCCGGAGTCCAGGTCCTCCGGAAGGTCGGCCGCCGTGTAGACGCCCTTGATCGGGAAACCGGACTCGCTTGACCGCGGTTCGCTCATCCCCGGATGGTAGGACGCCCTGGCCCGAGGTCGGGTGAGGGATACCGCACAGTGCGTCCCGACCGGTCGACGGGAGGTGAACGCACGGGCACGATCTGTGGACTTCGGTAAACGTCCGCCGCGTCGGCTTTCGCATCGGGCGTCGGAACCAGCAAGATAGGGGGGTTGTGTCCCAGCCCCCCTCGATTTCCCCCGGTGGCTTTTCTGTGACTCAGATCCCGACGTGGAGCGGCGGACAGGTAAGTCCCGCCAGCGGACGAGCAGCGCCCGGCACCACCATCGGTGGCCGGTACTCGCTGCGGTCCGCGGTGGGCAACGGCGGCATGGGCACGGTGTGGCGCGCCACAGACACCCTGTTGCGCCGCGACGTGGCAGTGAAGGAGGTCGTCCTTCCCCCGGGCCTGGCGCCCAGTGACCGCGACGCCATGTACGAGCGGACGCTGCGCGAGGCCCGCGCCGCCGCCGCCATCCAGCACCCCGCCGTGGTGCAGGTGTACGACGTGGTCACCGAGGCCGGTCGGCCGTGGATCGTCATGGAGCTGTTGGACGCCCGCAGCCTCGCCGACATGGTCATCGAGGACGGTCCGGTCGCCCCCCGCGCGGTCGCCAAGATCGGCATCGCGCTGCTCGGCGCGCTGGAGGTCGCCCACGCCATCGGCGTGCTGCACCGCGACGTCAAGCCGGCCAACGTGCTGATCTGCTCCGACGGGCGCTGCGTGCTGACCGACTTCGGTGTCGCCCGGATGCCCACCGACGTGCAGCTCACCACCCCTGGCATGGTGCTCGGCTCGCCGCACTTCATCTCGCCCGAGCGGGCCATGGGCCAGGAGTTCGGCCCGCCGAGCGACCTCTTCTCGCTGGGTGTGACGCTCTACACGGCCGTCGAGGGGCGTCCGCCGTTCGACAAGGGCGACCCGATCGAGACCATGCACGCCGTCGTCGAGGACCCGCCGGCGCCGCCGCAACGCAGCGGTCCGCTGACCCGGGTGCTGATGGGCCTCCTGGAGAAGGACCCGGCCCGCCGGCTGGACGTGCACACCTCCAGGGGCATGCTGCGTGAGCTGCTCGCCGGCCCGCTGGGCAGCACCGCCACCGCCGTGCACTCGGTCACCGACCCGTACGCGGTGGTGCCGGTGCAGCAGCGTCCGGCTCCCGTCCACCAGCCGGCCCAGCCGGAGTCGAAGTCGGACAACCAGATCGGTGGCCGGGCCATGCTCGCCCCGGACGAGTCGCTGACCGACCGGTTGGCCGCGCTGCGCCGGGGCGAGCGTCCCCAGCCGGCCGACGCGAATGCCGCCGCGGCCCTCGACGAGACCAGCGCCGACGCGCTCGCCGGCCCGTTGCACACGCCCACCGGCGCGATGTCCACCTCGGGCCGCCCCGCCGCTGGGCGCACCTACGGAGGCAGCGCGGACGCCACCCAGCGGGTGGACGCCGGGGCGCACCCCGACGCCACGCAGCGGGTCACCTACGGCAACCGGCCCGACGCCACCCAGCAGGTCAACTACGGCACACCGGAGGCCACCCAGCGCATCGGCGGCACCTACGGCGGCGGCAACCAGTGGTCGGTCCCGGGCACCGGTCAGCCCTGGACGACGACGCCGGCCCCGGCCGGTGGTGGCGGCAGCGCCCTGGACAAGGTCCGCGCGACCGGCGGCCAGCTCGTCACCACGGTCAAGGGCTGGCCGCGCAAGGTCCAGCTCGCCGCGGCCGGTGGCCTGGCCGTGGTACTGCTGATCAGCATCGTGGCGCTCTCCAGCGGTGACGACCCGGCGCCGAGCACCCCGCAGGCGCAGCCGACCCCGTCCGCACCGGCGGGCCCGGCCGTCGAGATGCAGGAGCACTCGGCCCGCGGCGTCCAGGTGATGGTGCCCAAGGGTTGGAAGAAGGCCACCGGCGGCTCGTACACCGACTACATCGACCCGGAGGACGACGGTCGCAAGATCCGGATCCTCACCGAGAAGTGGACCGGGACGCCCACCCGCTGGGCGGAGAGCGCGCAGAACTTCCTCCGCACCAAGAGCACCAACTGCAAGAAGCCGTACGAGCAGGTGTCCATCGCCGAGCAGCAGTTGGCGGGCAGCCCGGGCGTCGAATTCGAGTACACCTGCGGCTCCGGTGCCGAGATGCGCCACGGGGTGTGGCGCGCGGTCGTCAAGGACGGTAAGTCCTACTCGTTCTACCTCTCCGCCACCGAGGACGTGTTCGCCGAGAGTAAGCCGATCTTCGACGAGATGGTGAAGACGTTCCAGCTCACCGGAGACGGCTGAGCCGGAGGGAACCGACAGCGGTGATCCGCCGCCGTGCTATCAAGGGGCATGGCGGCGGACACCACTGACATCGACGACATTCGCGAGCAAGCTCGGCGCTGGTTGGCCGACGACCCCGATCCGGCGAGCCGGGACGAGCTGACGGCGGTTCTCGACGGGCTGCCGGCGAGCGCCCCGGAGCTGGCCGACCGGTTCGCCGGCCCACTGACCTTCGGCACGGCCGGCCTGCGCGGTCCGCTGCGCGCCGGCCCGAACGGGATGAACCTCGCCGTGGTCACGCAGGCCGCCGCCGGCCTGGTCACGTGGCTTGCGGCTCAGGGTGGGAACGGCCCGCTGGTGATCGGGTACGACGCCCGGCGCGGCTCCCGTCAGTTCGCCGAGCGCACCGCCCAGGTGGCGACCGGAGCGGGCCGTCCGGCACTGCTGCTGCCCCGACCGCTGCCCACGCCGGTGCTCGCGTACGCGGTACGCCAACTGGGCGCGGTGGCCGGCGTGATGGTCACCGCCAGCCACAACCCGCCGCAGGACAACGGCTACAAGGTCTACCTCGGCGCGGAGCTGGGCGGTGAGCTGGGCGCCGGGGCGCAGATCGTGCCGCCGGCCGACGCCGGAATCGAGGCCGCCATCCGTGCGGTCGGCCCGTTGACGCAGGTGCCGTTGGGCCGGGCCGGCGAGGTGCTCGGTGACGACCTCGTCGCCGCGTACGTCGAGCGGGCCACCGCCGTGATCGACCCGGACGGTCCACGGGACCTGTCGGTGGCGTACACCCCGCTGCACGGGGTGGGTGCGGCGGTGCTGACCGCGGCGTTCGCGCGGGCCGGTTTCCCGATCCCCGGCGTGGTACCCGACCAGGCCGAGCCCGACCCGGCGTTCCCGACCGTCTCGTTCCCCAACCCGGAGGAGCCGGGGGCGGTGGACCGGTTGATCGCGCTGGCCGACTCCACCGGCGCGGACCTCGCCATCGCCAACGACCCGGACGCCGACCGCTGCGCGGTGGTCGTCCGGGACGACCGGCACGGCTGGCGGATGCTGCGCGGCGACGAGGTGGGCGTACTGCTCGCCGATCACCTGATGCGGCGCGGGGTGACCGGGCTCTACGCCACCACCATCGTCTCGTCGTCGCTACTGCGGGCGATGTGCGCGGCCCGGGGCCTGCCCTACGACGAGACGCTGACGGGCTTCAAGTGGATCGTGCGGGCCGGCGGCGGAAGCGCACCGCTGGTCTTCGGCTACGAGGAGGCGCTCGGTTACTGCGTGGCTCCGGAGCACGTCCGGGACAAGGACGGCATCACCGCCGCGCTGACCGTGGCCGAGTTGGCCGCCGGCCTCAAGGCGCAGGGTCGTACGCTGGCCGATCGGCTGGACGAGCTGGCCGCCGAGTTCGGCGTGCACCACACGGACCAGCTCTCCGTCCGGGTGGACGACCTGCGGGAGATCACCGACGCGATGGCCCGGGTCCGGGCGGCCACCCCGACCACGCTGCTCGATCAGCCGGTCGACAGTGTCCGGGATCTGCTGCCCGAGTCGGACGTGGTGATCCTGCGTACCGCGACGGCTCGGGTGGTCATTCGCCCCTCCGGGACAGAGCCGAAGCTCAAGGCGTACCTCGAGGTGGTGGAGCCGGTGTCCGACGGCGATGTCGCCGCCGCCCGGAGCCGGGCGGGCGCGGCGGTCGCGCTGCTGCGCGCCGAGATCGCTGCGGCCCTCGGCATCTGACCGCGACCGAACCCGCCCCCACCCCCGCCCCCACCCACCCGTCGCGGGTCCTTTGCTCTGCTTCAGCGGAGGCGACACTTGGCGGCTGCTTCTGTTGCGCGGGTTGAAGCAGAGCAAAGGACCCGTCAGGGGGGCTGGCCCCCGACGGTCAGGCGCGCTTGCCGAGCGCCGCGTCGACCGCTGCGGCCAGCGTGGCGACGACCAGGCCGACCGACGGGCGGACGACCGAGTCGTCGGTGCTCACCTGCCCGGAGAAGCCCGCGCCGGTGGCGATCTCCTCCAGCCGCTGGCGGGCGGTGGCGGCCTCGTCGCCGCTCACGCCCAGCGCGGACTCCATCCGCAGCACCACGACCAGGGTGGCGAGGGCGGCGGTCCGCTCGTCCGGGGCCGCCGCGCCGGCCAGCGCGTCGGCCAGCCGCTGGCGGGTGTCCGCCTCGACGGAGCTGTCCACCACCGGATAGCGGTGCACGTGGATGAAGCCCAGTTCGGTCTCGTCGACGTCGCGGACGACTCCCTGGGTGCACAGCTCACCGAGGATCTTGTCGCGCAGACCGTGCCGCAGGCGCTGCACCCACGACGCCGGGGTGTGCGGGGTGTCGGCCGCGATCCGGGCGAGCACCTCGTCGGTGATCGGCTCGCCGGTGGGCGTCGGATCGACCACGGCCAGCGACCCGTCGGCGTACGCGATCCGGCCAGCCAGAGCCAGCTCGACCAGCACCGCGGCAGCCATGCCAAGGTCCAGGCTGATCCGCGGCATGGTCGCCTTGCCGGTCGAGTCGTCGTAGGCGAGGAGCAGCAGCTCCTCGGCGAGCGCAACACCAGTCATGGCCCGAGACGGTAGCGGGTCCACGCACCACCGCGCGCGGACCCGCCGTCACCCGGCACCGACCGGGTGGAGGATCAGAACCGGGGCATGCCGCCGAACTGGCGGTCACCGGCGTCCCCGAGCCCGGGAACGATGAACATGCGGTCGTTGAGGCCCTCGTCGATCGAGGCCGTGACCAGGCGCAACGGCAGGCCGGAGCGTTCCAGCCGCTCGATGCCGACCGGCGCGGCGAGCACGCACAGCACGGTGATGTCGGTGCAGCCCCGGTCGGCCAGCAGCCGACACGAGTGCTCCAACGAGCCACCGGTGGCGAGCATCGGGTCGAGGACCAGCACCGGCAGGCCGGCGAGCTCCCGGGGCAGCGACTCCATGTAGGCGCGCGGCTCGTAGGTCTCCTCGTCGCGGGCCAGGCCGACGAAGCCCATCGAGGACTCGGGCAGGAGGCCCAGCGCGGCGTCCGCCATGCCCAGGCCGGCCCGCAGCACCGGCACCAGCAGCGGCGGGTTCGCCAGCCGGGTGCCCTCGGTGCCGGTGACCGGCGTCTGCACCGGGTACCGCTCGACGGGGAAGGTGCGCGCCGCCTCGTACACCAGCATGGTGGTCAGTTCGTGCAGCGCCGCCCGAAACGTCGAGGAATCGGTGCGCGCGTCCCGCATGGCGGTCAGCCGGGACTGGGCCAGCGGGTGGTCAATGACGTGTACGTCCACGATCGCTCAACCTACCGGGCCGTCCCGCGTACCGGTGGGGGTGCGGGCGGACCGGCGACGTCGCTCACGCAACCGCCCGCCGTGACCAAGATCACTCAGCGGTTCCGTGCGTAGACTTCTCGGCATGACGGCGACAACGACGTCGGCCCGGTCGGACCTCTCCGAGCTGGGACGATCCGAGACCGCTCTGCGGACCTTCCTGCACGGCCTACCCGGCGTGGACCAGGTCGGCGCGGAGCAGCGGGCGGCACAGCTCGGCACCCGATCCATCAAGACCACCGCCAAGGCGCAGGCGATCGATCTGGCGATCCGGATGGTCGACCTGACCACTCTCGAGGGCGCGGACACCCCCGGCAAGGTGCGCGCGCTGGCCGCGAAGGCGCTGCGCCCGGACCCGGCCGACCTGTCGTGCCCGCACGTCGGAGCGGTCTGCGTCTACCCGGCGATGGTTCCGTACGTCGCCGAGGTGCTGCGCGGGAGCGGTGCCGGGTCCGGGCGGCCATCCGGCGGACCGGGACATGCGGGCGGCGCCGCGCCGGCCGGACTTGGCATTGTCCACCTGGCGAGCGTGGCGACGGCGTTCCCGTCCGGTCAGGCGCCGTTGGAGATCAAGCTCGCCGACGTCCGGGCCGCCGTCGAGGCCGGCGCCGACGAGATCGACATGGTGATCAACCGGGGCGCCTTCCTGGCCGGGCGTTACCAGGAGGTCTACGACGAGATCGTGGCCACCAAGGAGGCTTCCGGGGACGCCCACCTCAAGGTGATCCTGGAGACCGGCGAGCTGGCCACCTACGACAACGTGCGCCGGGCCTCCTGGCTGGCCATGCTGGCCGGCGGCGACTTCATCAAGACCTCCACCGGCAAGGTCCCGGTCGCGGCGACGCTGCCGGTGACCCTGGTCATGCTGGAGGCTGTCCGCGACTTCCGCGAGGCGACCGGACGGCAGGTGGGCGTGAAGCCCGCCGGCGGCATCAAGACCACCAAGGACGCGATCAAGTACCTGGTGATGGTCAACGAGACCGTGGGCCCGGACTGGCTCGACCCGGACTGGTTCCGCTTTGGCGCGTCCAGCCTGCTCAACGACCTGCTCATGCAGCGCACCAAGCTGACGACCGGCATTTACTCCGGTCCCGACTACTTCACCCTGGACTGATAGCCGATGTTCGAATACGCCCCCGCCCCCGAGTCCCGCTCGGTGGTGGACCTCAAGCCCTCGTACGGGCTGTTCATCGACGGCGCGTTCGTCGACCCGACCGACGGCGGCAGCTTCAAGTCGATCAACCCCGCCTCCGAGGAGGTGCTGGCCGAGGTCGCCGAGGCCGGCGCCCAGGACGTGGAGCGCGCGGTCCGCGCCGCCCGCAAGGCGTACGACAAGGTATGGGGTCCGATGCCCGGCCGCGACCGGGCGAAGTACCTGTACCGGATCGCCCGGCTCATCCAGGAGCGCTCCCGCGAGCTGGCCGTGCTGGAGTCGCTGGACAACGGCAAGCCGATCAAGGAGTCGCGCGACGTCGACCTGCCGCTGGTCGCCGCGCACTTCTTCTACTACGCGGGCTGGGCCGACAAGCTCGGTCACGCCGGCTTCGGGCCGAACCCGCAGCCGATCGGAGTGGCCGCGCAGGTCATCCCGTGGAACTTCCCGCTGCTGATGCTGGCCTGGAAGATCGCCCCGGCGCTCGCGGCGGGCAACACCGTGGTGCTCAAGCCCGCCGAGACCACCCCGCTGACCGCCCTGCTGTTCGCCGAGATCTGCCAGCAGGCCGACCTGCCGGCCGGTGTGGTCAACATCCTCACCGGCGCCGGTGACACCGGCCGCGCGCTGGTCGAGCACGCTGGCGTGGACAAGGTCGCCTTCACGGGTTCGACCGAGGTGGGCCGGGCCATCGCCCGGTCCGTCGCCGGCACCCGCAAGAAGCTCACCCTGGAACTGGGCGGCAAGGCCGCCAACATCGTCTTCGACGACGCGCCCATCGACCAGGCCGTCGAGGGCATCGTCAACGGCATCTTCTTCAACCAGGGGCACGTCTGCTGCGCCGGCTCCCGCCTGCTCGTGCAGGAGAACGTGGCCGACCGCGTGCTGGAGTCGCTCAAGCGGCGGATGGCCCAGCTCCGCATCGGCGACCCGTTGGACAAGAACACCGACGTCGGCGCCATCAACTCGGCCGCCCAGCTGGAGCGCATCCGCGAGCTGTCCGACGCCGGCTCGGCCGAGGGCGCCGAGCGCTGGTCGGCCCCATGCGAGCTGCCCGACCGGGGCTTCTGGTTCGCGCCCACCATCTTCACCGGCGTCACCCAGGCACACCGCATCGCCCGCGAGGAGATCTTCGGGCCGGTGCTGTCGGTGCTCACCTTCCGCACACCGGCCGAGGCCGTGGAGAAGGCCAACAACACGCCGTACGGGCTGTCGGCCGGCATCTGGACCGACAAGGGTTCCCGCATCCTGTGGATGGCCGACCGGCTGCGCGCCGGCGTGGTCTGGGCCAACACGTTCAACAAGTTCGACCCCACCTCGCCGTTCGGCGGCTACAAGGAGTCGGGCTACGGTCGCGAGGGCGGCCGGCACGGGCTGGAGGGGTACCTCAATGTCTGAGCGGGTCACGGTACGCAAGACGTACAAGCTCTTCATCGGCGGGAAGTTCCCGCGCAGCGAGTCGGGACGGTCGTATCTCGTGCAGTCCTCGAATGTGTCACTGGCCTCCCGCAAGGACGCCCGGGACGCGGTGGTCGCCGCCCGCGCCGCCGTGAAGGGCTGGGCCGGCGCGACCGCGTACAACCGGGGTCAGATCCTCTACCGGGCCGCCGAGATGCTGGAGGGCCGCCGCGAGCAGTTCGTCTCCCTGGGCATCGGAGGCGACGAGGTGGACGCGGCGGTGGACCGCTGGGTCTGGTACGCCGGCTGGGCCGACAAGCTCGCCCAGGTGTACGGCGGCGCCAACCCGGTCGCCGGCCCGTACTTCAACATCTCCGCCCCGGAGCCGACCGGCGTGGTCGCGGTGGTCGCCCCGGAGCGCCCGGCGCTGCTGGGCCTGGTCAGCGTGATCGCCCCGGCGATCGTCACCGGCAACACGGTGGTGGTTGCCGCCTCGCCGTCGGAACCGTTGGCGGCGGTGACACTGGCCGAGGTGCTGGCGACGTCCGACCTGCCCGGCGGTGTGGTAAACGTCCTCACCGGCGCGATCACCGAGACCGCACCGACGTTGGCGTCGCACCTGGACGTCAACGCGATCGACCTGACCGGCGTGACCGATGCCTCGCTCGCCACCGAGCTGGAGGTCAAGGCGGCTGAGAACCTCAAGCGGGTGCTCCGGCCCGCCGCGGGTGAGACGGACTGGACCGCCGACCCGGGCGTGACCCGCATGACCGCGCTGCTGGAGACGAAGACGGTGTGGCACCCCAAGGGGGTGTGATTCTTCCCCGGCCTCGGGGTTTTCCGGGGGAGCCCGCCCACTCCGGGCGGTCAGGCTTGATCCCTGCGTGGGCGGGCGCAGGTAGGGAATCGTGCCGTCCTTGCGGACCGCGGCGAGCCGGCGGGC
>NZ_JBEXIL010000066.1:0-29138 GCF_040608555.1 Micromonospora sp. NPDC005172 | reverse complement strand
CATCGCCGACTCCGCCGATGCGAACACCGCCGCCTACGACATCACCGTCGAGCACCTCGCCGACTGGATCGCCACCCGCGGCTACGCCACCAGCTAAGAACCAACGACAAGGGCCGGACCCCCACCACAGGGGCCCGGCCCTTTCGGCATCTCCCGCCCCGAACCTGAGCAGATCTTGGACAGTTTCCGTTAGCTGCTAACGGAAACTGTCCACGATCTGCGCGCTCAGTT
Source organism: Micromonospora sp. NPDC005172 (assembly GCF_040608555.1). Classification (NCBI taxonomy): domain Bacteria; kingdom Bacillati; phylum Actinomycetota; class Actinomycetes; order Micromonosporales; family Micromonosporaceae; genus Micromonospora; species Micromonospora sp. NPDC005172. The sequence goes on along the minus strand of NZ_JBEXIL010000066.1, from coordinate 28,907 downwards.
GCGCGGTTGGCCGGCGCGGGTCGGTTCCGCGGACGGCAGCGCCTCGGCGGACGGTGTCGGCTCGGCGGGCGGTGTCGGCTCGTCGGCGCTCAGGCGGTGGGCACGACGACGCAGCCACCACGTGCTGGCCAGGCCGGCGAGCACCGCGAGGACCAGGCCGGCCCAGGAGATGTCCTTGAGCCAGTGTTCGGCAGCCCGGCCGACGGTGAAGAGCAGGTACGTGGTGCCGAACGCCCAGACCAGCCCGCCGGCCGCGTTGGCCAGCAGGAACCGCCGGTACGGCACACGCAGGGCTCCGGCGAGCGGGCCGGCCAGGATCCGCAGCAGCGCCACGAACCGACCGAAGAACACCGCCCAGACGCCGTGCCGGGCGAAGCTCTGCTCGGCGCGGGCGAGTTGGGCGGGGCCGAGATGGCGTGGGAAGCGTCGGCCCAGCCGGGCGAGCAGTGGACGGCCACCGCGACGACCCACGGCGTACCCGATGGAGTCCCCCACTATCGCTCCGGTGGCGGCGGCTGTCGCCACCCACTCCGGCTCCACCACTCCGGTGGCCGCGAGCAGGGCGGAGCTGACCAGGACGATCTCACCGGGCAGGGGTACGCCCATGCTCTCCACGCCGATCACCCCGGCGACCAGCAGGTAGACCGCGATCGGCGGCAGCGACACGAGCCAGTGCTGGACGTCGAACACGGGTGACCCTCCTCCGACCGGGCTTCGAACCCTACCCGTGGCGGGCGTTCGTGAACCGCCTTGCCGCCGCCCACACCCCGCAGCGCGTCCTAGGAGGCTAGGGATGAGGCGGAAGGCGGACCCCGGCCGGGTTGCGGAAATAGCAAGACGGACGTACGGTTTTGTTGAGAGCGCGGAATCGGCGGTAAGTGTCACCTAACCTCGGCGGCACCCCGGCCGGTGCGACAGACTGCTCAGGACTACTCACGGTCGCTGGTGTGAAGGAGTACGACGTGGCGAGCCTCGACACCTTCGGTGCGAAGACCCAGCTACGCGTCGGAGACGCGAGCTACGAGATTTTCAGGATCGACAAGGTGGACGGCCACGACCGGCTGCCGTACAGCCTGAAGGTCCTGCTGGAGAACCTGCTGCGGACCGAGGACGGCGCGAACATCACCGCCGACCACATCCGCCAGCTCGGCGGGTGGGACCCCACCGCCGAGCCGAGTGTGGAGATCCAGTTCACCCCGGCGCGGGTGCTCATGCAGGACTTCACCGGTGTCCCCTGCGTGGTCGACCTGGCCACCATGCGCGAGGCCGTGCGGGACCTGGGCGGCGACGCCACCAAGGTCAACCCCCTCGCCCCCGCCGAGCTGGTCATCGACCACTCGGTCATCGCCGACCTGTTCGGCCGCGAGGACGCGTTCGCCCGCAACGTCGAGCTGGAGTACGAGCGCAACAGAGAGCGTTACCAGTTCCTGCGCTGGGGCCAGACCGCGTTCAACGAGTTCAAGGTCGTCCCGCCGGGCACCGGCATCGTGCACCAGGTCAACATCGAGTACCTGGCTCGTACGATCATGGAACGTGGCGGGCAGGCGTACCCGGACACCGTCGTCGGCACCGACTCGCACACCACGATGGTCAACGGCCTGGGCGTGCTGGGCTGGGGCGTCGGCGGCATCGAGGCCGAGGCCGCGATGCTCGGCCAGCCGGTCAGCATGCTGATCCCTCGCGTCGTCGGCTTCAAGCTCTCCGGCGAGATGCCGGCCGGCACCACCGCCACCGACCTCGTGCTGACCATCACCGAGATGCTGCGCAAGCACGGCGTGGTCGGCAAGTTCGTCGAGTTCTACGGCCCCGGCGTGAGCGCCGTGCCGCTGGCCAACCGGGCCACCATCGGCAACATGTCCCCGGAGTACGGCTCCACCGTGGCGATCTTCCCGATCGACGCCGAGACCATCCGCTACCTGGAGCTGACCGGCCGGGACGCCGCGCAGGTCGCGCTCGTCGAGGCGTACGCCAAGGAGCAGGGCCTCTGGCACGACCCGGCGGCCGAGCCGTCGTACTCGGAGCGCCTGGAGCTTGACCTGGGCACCATCGAGCCGTCACTCGCCGGCCCGAAGCGCCCCCAGGACCGGGTGCCGCTGGGCGCCGCCAAGACGCTGTTCCGCTCGGCGCTTACCGACTACGTGGCCGACGACTCCGTCGGTGAGCGTGACCTCAAGCCGGGTGTGGCGCGTGAGCAGTTGCCGGTGGGCGCGAACGGCCCGGCCGACGAGGCCAGCGCCGAGTCGTTCCCGGCCAGCGACCCGCCCGCCAACCAGTTCAGCGACCCCGCCGACGAGCCGCGCGACCTGGAGACGGCGGCGGTCGGCGCCGGCGGCCGTGCCAGCAACCCGATCCGGGTCACCGGCACCGACGGCGCGGAGTACGAGCTGGACCACGGCGCCGTGGTGATCGCGGCGATCACGTCCTGCACCAACACGTCCAACCCGCAGGTGATGATCGGCGCGGCCCTGCTGGCCCGCAACGCGGTCGAGAAGGGCCTGACCCGCAAGCCGTGGGTGAAGACCACCCTGGCCCCGGGCTCGAAAGTCGTCATGGACTACTACGAGCGGGCCGGCCTCACGCCGTACCTGGACAAGCTCGGCTTCAACCTGGTCGGCTACGGCTGCACGACCTGCATTGGCAACTCGGGCCCGCTGCCCGAGGAGGTGTCGGCGGCGGTCAACGAGCACGACCTGTCGGTCGTCTCGGTGCTCTCGGGCAACCGCAACTTCGAGGGCCGGATCAATCCGGACGTCAAGATGAACTACCTGGCGTCCCCGCCGCTGGTCGTCGCGTACGCCCTCGCCGGCACGATGGACATCGACCTCGCCAACGAGCCGATCGGTGAGGACAGCGACGGCAACCCGGTCTACCTGCGCGAGATCTGGCCGAACAGCGCCGAGATCCAGGACGTCATCGCCCAGGCGATCGGCGCGACCGGCTTCAGCGCCGCGTACGCCGACGTCTTCGCCGGCGACGAACGGTGGCAGTCGCTGCCCACCCCGACCGGCGACACCTTCGCCTGGGACAGTGACTCGACCTACGTGCGCAAGCCCCCGTACTTCGAGGGCATGCAGCAGGAGCCGAGCCCGGTCGTCGACATCTCCGGCGCGCGGGTGCTGGCCAAGCTGGGTGACTCGGTGACCACCGACCACATCTCGCCGGCCGGCGCGATCAAGGCCGACTCCCCCGCCGGCACGTACCTCGCCGAGCACGGCGTGCCGCGCCACGAGTTCAACTCGTACGGCTCGCGCCGAGGCAACCACGAGGTGATGATCCGGGGCACCTTCGCCAACATCCGGCTGCGTAACCAGCTGGTGCCCGGGGTGGAGGGCGGCTTCACCGTCAACCACCTCACCGGCGAGCAGACCTCGATCTACGACGCGTCGATGGCCTACCAGGAGGCCGGCATCCCGCTGGTCATCCTGGCCGGCAAGGAGTACGGGTCGGGTTCGTCGCGGGACTGGGCGGCCAAGGGCACCATGCTGCTGGGCGTCCGGGCGGTCATCGCCGAGTCATACGAGCGGATCCACCGCTCCAACCTCATCGGCATGGGCGTGCTGCCGCTGCAGTTCCCGGTCGACGTCACCGCCGAGTCGCTGGGCCTGACCGGCACCGAGATGTTCACCATCACCGGTGTGACCGCCCTGAACGACGGCGACACCCCGCGCACCGTGACGGTCACGACCGACACGGGCGTGGAGTTCGAGGCCGTCGTGCGGATCGACACCCCGGGTGAGGCCGACTACTACCGGCACGGCGGCATTCTGCAGTACGTGCTGCGCCGCATGATCGCCAACTGATCGCGTACACCTGAGAAGGGCCGCTTCCCGCGCTGGCGGGGAGCGGCCCTTTCACGTCTCTGCCTTCCCGTGCGTGGCCCCCGGGTAGCTGTCTCGCGCCCTTTGCTCTGCTTCACTCGGGGCAACACTGACCGGGCAATACTGTTGCGCCCGTTGAAGCAGAGCAAAGGGCGCGAACGAGGTACGGCCAGCGAAGGATCCCGACCAGGTCCCCGCTCAGCGCAGGCGCAGCGCGACCGCGCGGGCCTCCTCGTCGGTGAGGGGCAGGAACCACAGGAAACGGCGAACGATGGCGACCGGATCGGGGCCGCCCGGCTGGCCGCGCAGGTCCCGGATGGCCCGGCGGGTGATCCGGGAGAACTCCGGGATCAGAGTCGCCCGGCGGGCCGCGTCCGTCGGTGCCGCTCGCAGCGCCGCGCAGGGCCAGTCCCGTCCGCAGGCGTCGCATATCCAGAAGGGACCGTCGGCGGTGTGCGCGACCGGCGGGCCGCACCGGGGCCGCCAGCGTGCTTCGGGTACGACGTTCGCTGGGCGACCCGGGCCACGGTATGGAGGATGGAGTGGCCCGATCGTGCGGGGAGGGCTCGGCCTGAACGGTGACGGACCGGCTGTCGGCTTCGGGTGGCTCCGGGACTTGCCCTCACACATCCTGTGCTCCCTCCTCGGTGCTGTCTACACAGCACCCTGCCGAGGGTTGCCAATCGATTACACCGCGTATGACTATTACCCTCCAACGTCCGGAACGTTCTGAGAGGGCTGGGGATGAATCGAGCCGTGCAGGCAGCGATGGTCGAGAGGGGCCACACAGCCGACAGTCTCGCTGCTCAGATTGGCGTCGATCCGAAGACGGCCGCGAAGTGGGCGAGCACCGAACGAATTCCGCAGACGCGTCATCGTGCACGGGTGGCCGAGTTGCTCGGTCGGAACGTGGACGAGCTGTGGCCCGACGCGTTGAAGCGCCGGACGCCGGCCTGGTTCCGGCCCTGGGCCGAGATCGAGCGCGAGGCGCTGTCGCTGCGGTCATTTCAGCTCGCGTGGATACCTGGCCTGCTCCAGACGAAGGCGTACGCGCTGGCGACGCTGGTCGGCGAGGCGCTGACGCCGGCCGAGGCCGACGATCTCGCCGAGGCGCGACTGAGCCGGCAAGCCATCCTGCGCCGGGAACGCCCGCCACTGCTCGTCGCGGTCCTCGACGAAGCAATCCTCCGGCGCACCCTCGACGGCGACCGGACCATGATGCGGGAGCAGTGCGAGCGGCTGGCCGAGCAGGCCGCGCTGCCGAACGTGTCGGTCTTCGTCGTGCCCGCCGACGTCGGCATGTATCCGGGCCTGGGCGGTCCGTTCACAGTCGCCGAAATGCCGGACGGCGCACGGGTCGCGCACGTCGACAGCCAGGCGCAAGCGCAGCTCATCGACAAGGTTGCCGACGTTGCTACCCTCGACCGACGGTGGGAACGCATTCGCGACGGGGCCTTGTCGCGGGCGCAGTCCCTCAACCTCATCAGGGAAGCGGCAGCCTCATGGACCTGACCGGCGCTCAGTGGCGCAAGAGCACCAAGAGTGGCAACAACGGCGGCGACTGCGTCGAGGTGGCCGACAACCTCGCCGGCGTCATCGCCGTACGCGACTCCAAGGACCCGGCCGGTCCGGCGCTCGCCTTCGACCCGGCGGCTTGGACCCGATTCTTGGTGCTGGCCAAGCGCGGCTGACCGCTCCTTCACACCCGAACGGCCCTCGGCGGGTGCCGAGGGCCGTCGACGCTTGTCAGGCCGGGGTTCGTACCCGGTCGGCGTGGTCAGTCGGCGGCGCGGCGGCGGGCCTCGCGGGTCTTCATGGCGTGCTCCATGAGGGTCACGAGCACCTCCTTGCTGGACTCGCGCTGACGCGCGTCGCAGAGCAGCACCGGTACGCCCGGATCGAGGTTCAGCGCGGTCTGCACCTCGTCGAGCCGGTACTGGCGGGAACCCTCGAAGCAGTTCACGGCCACGACGAACGGGGTGCCCCGGCCCTCGAAGTAGTCGATCGACGGGAAACAGTCGGCCAGGCGACGGGTGTCGGCCAGGACCACCGCGCCGATCGCGCCGAGCGCCAGCTCGTCCCAGACGAACCAGAAACGGTCCTGCCCGGGCGTGCCGAACAGGTAGAGCACCAGGTCGTCGCTGATGGTGATCCGACCGAAGTCCATCGCCACGGTGGTGGTGGTCTTACCCTCCACCCCGGACAGATCGTCGATGCCGACGCCGGTCTCGGTCAGCACCTCCTCGGTGCGCAACGGCCGGGTCTCGCTCACTGCTCCGACCATGGTGGTCTTACCCACGCCGAAGCCACCGGCGACCAGGATCTTGATCGCGGTGGGCAGTGGCGTCGCTCCCGCCGGCCGGTCAGAGTGCCCGTAGTCCATTGATTACCGCCTCGAAGATGCTGTTGTCGGGAAGACCGGCCGTGGTCTGGGGTTCGCGTACCTGCACGAGGTTGCGGGCCGCCAGGTCGCCGAGGAGCACCCGGATGGTCCCCACCGGCAGGTCGAGGTGGGCGGCGATCTCGGCGACGGACTGTATTCGCTGGCACAGACCGACGATCGCCAGGTGCTCGGGACCGAGACCGACCTCCGGCGTCACGTCGGCGCGGGTCGCGGTGACCAGGGAGATCAGGTCGAACGTGCCGGTGATCGGGCGGGCGCGCCCACGTGTCATCGCGTACGGGCGCACCACCGGGCCCGCATGGTCATCCACCCACTGATGCTCTGCGGACTCCCCCTGCACCGTCATGGCCGTTACCTCTCGCCAGCCGACTGTTCGGTGCCCCGCGATGGGGAGGCCACGTACTTGCCGACGCGGGTGACGAGCATCGCCATCTCGTACGCGATGAGACCGACGTCGGCGTCCTCGGTGGCGAGGACCGCCAGGCAGGCGTTGCGGCCGGCGGCGGTGACGAACAGGAACGACGACTGCATCTCGATGATGGTCTGCTGCACCTGCCCGCCGCCGAAGCGCTTGCCGGCGCCCCGGGCCAGGCTCTGGATGCCGGCAGCCATCGCCGCGAGGTGCTCGCCGTCGTCCCGGCTCAGCCCCTGCGAGGAAGCCATCAACAACCCGTCGGTGGAGAGCGCGACCGCATGCTCGGCCTGCTTCACCCGGCCCACCAGATCATCCAGCAACCACGTCAGGTCGGCACTCGAAGCCGTCTTCTGGGCCACTTCGTCGTCCTCTTCTCGCCCGGCAGTTGCGCCGTATTCGTCTTGGGCTTGACCGTCACACCGCGCGGAAACTCGCAGCGCCGGCGCTCGGTCAGGTGGCTTGTGGTTCCTCGTCGGTCGGCTCGGGCGTCGCGCCCGACGGGCCGCCGAGCAGCCGCGCCGCGTCGGTCCTACCGCGCCGGGTGCCGGTCTGATAGGAGCTCATCATCCGGCGTACCTGCTCGGGTGGCCGTACCACGTCCTCCTCGTCGGACTCGGTCGCCGCCGGGTCGTCGCGCAGCTCGGGCACGATGTTCGCCTGGCGGACCCGGACCGGCAGGCCGGAGCCGGTCTGGTCCGTCTCGGTCCGTGCCGGAACCGGCCCGCCGTCGGTGCCCGGCTCGCTGCCGCCGCCCGTTCCGGCCCGGTCCACCGCGGGCAGGCCGGTGGGCACCGTCGGCCCCTCCAGGGCCGGCTGGCCCAGGACACGACGCGCCCGGGTGGGCAGGTCCGCGGCTGCGGTGCCCGCCGCCGTCCGCTTGCGGGTGGGGAGTACGACCTCCTTGTCGCTCCCGTCCGTCTGCTCGGTGGTGGTGCTGTTCTCGGTAAGCGCCGAGGCGACCGGGGTCACCGGCTGCGGCGCGCCTGCGGCGCTGGTCTCCGTTGCCGTGGTGGCCACCGCGACCGTCGAGAGGCCGGCGGGACGACCGCCCTCGACGGGACCGACGGTCGTCGGACCGGCGGGCAGCGCGATGGCTGGCGGGCCGGCCGGGATCGCGCCGGAGTTCTCCGGGTCGGTGCCGTTGGCCGTGATCAGCTCCGTAGGGATGAGGACGACGGCGGTGGTACCGCCGTACGCGGACTCCTTGAGCCGGACCCGGACGCCGTGCCGCTCGGTCAGCCGGCTCACCACGTAGAGGCCGAGCCGGGCGGCGTTGGCGAGGTTCAGCTCGGACCGGTCGACGATGCGGTGGTTCGCGGCGGCCAGGTCCTCCTCGCTCATGCCGAGGCCCCGGTCCTCGATCTCGATGGCGAACCCGTTCGCCACGAGCTGGCCGCGGACCTCGACCGTGGTGTGCGGCGGCGAGAACGACAGGCCGTTCTCGATCAGCTCGGCGAGCAGGTGGATGATGTCGCCGACCGCCCGGCCGGCGAGCGAGACGGCTCCCAGCGGCAGCACGTTCACGCGGGTGTAGTCCTCCACCTCGGCGACCGCGCCGCGCACCACGTCGACCATGGGGACGTTGCGCCGCCAGGCCCGACCCGGGGTGGAGCCGGAGAGCACGATCAGGTTCTCCGCGTTGCGCCGCATCCGGGTGGCCAGGTGGTCGACCCGGAACAGGTCCTCCAGCTCCTCCGCGTCGTGCTCCCGCCGCTCCATCGCGTCGAGCAGGGTGAGCTGGCGGTGTACCAGCGCCTGCGTACGCCGGGCCAGGCTGAGGAAGACCTCGCGGACGTTGCGACGCAGCTCGGCCTGCTCGACGGCGGTCCGCAGGGCGGTCTCCTGGACGGCGTTGAACGCCTTGCCGACCTGGCCGATCTCGTCGGTGCCGAACTCCAGCGGGGGCGCCTCGGTGGCGACGTCGACCTCCTCGCCGCGGCCGAGCCGGTCGACCACGCGGGGCAGCCGCTCGTCGGCGAGCTTCCAGGCGGCCAGTCGCAGCCGGTCCAGCTGACGCAGGAGGGTACGGGCCGTGGTGATCGAGACGACGACCGAGGCGATGACGGCGAGCAGACCCAGACCGGTGGCGAGGACGAGCCGGACGACGACCATCACGGCCACACCGGTGGCGCGGCCGACGATGCCCTCGCCGCCGTCGACGACGGTGTCGTTCACCTCGGCCAGGGCAGGCTCGACGGTGCCGCGCCACTGTTCGGCGCTGACCGGGAGCTGGGTCGCCGGGCGGCCCTCGCGGATGATGCTGTCCTGTACGGTGCGCAGCCGGGTGAACGCCTCGCCCTCGACGAGCTGCCGGTAGCGGCGCTGGTCGGCGTCGGCGAGCCGGGCCTGGGTCTCCTCGCCGAGGAACCGCTCGGCGCCGACCAGGCTGACGTAGCGGGCGTACTCCGGACCGCTGATCCGGCCGGTGCCGAAGAGGCCGCTGAGCAGCGCGTCCTCCTGCGAGATCAGCTCCTTCATCCGGTTGAGCTGGATCAGGGCCGCCGCGTCGGCGGCGATCTCCTTGTCGTCCAGGCTGCCGGTGACGTCGTAGATCCGGAAGATCGATTCGATGGCGTTCGTGTAGGCGTCGGCGGCGGAGATCCGGTCGACCTTACGGCCGAGCACGTCCGCGCGGGTCTGCTGGAGCCCGTTGACCTGCGCGATCGTGGCGTCCAGCTGGGCGTCGAGGGCCGAGCTGCCGGCCACGTCGACCTGCCAGTTGCGGACCGAGCCGGCGAAGTCGTCCGCCAGCTGCGCTGCCTTGCGCTGCTCGATCTCCAGCGCCGCGCGCTGCGCGGCGTCGGGGTTGCTCAGGTACGCCTGGGTCAACCGCCGCTCGAGCTGCAGCTCCTGCAACAGGGGCTCGCTGGGCGCGTAGACCTTGCTGTTGAGCAGCTGGACACCGAGCAGGTTGAAGCCGTCCCGCAGGGTGACCCATGCCGCGAACATCCAGAGCGCGACCAGGGAGAGCAGCAGGGCGACGACCTTGGTGCGGATACTCGTACCGCGAGAACGCATTGAACCGTCCCAGGCAGGGCGTTGACTCAGCTCATCAACGGGTGATCATGGAAGACGACGTCCCGCCACGGCGGGGCATCGGGGCTGAGGCTCTGCGTACGCTAGCAGTGTCCACACAACCCCTCAAGTCGCTGTTTTTGTTGTCTGGTAACCACAATCCACCACCGAACGGTCGACCCCCGTCACGTGTACGGAGGCGAGACGACAGGCGGCCAGGACCGCCGCGCGAACGATCGCGGTAGGACAGTACAGCTCTTTGCCGTACCACAGTGGAGGGTCCGTTCGGCCGGACGGTTGGTGCAGGTAGGCGTGGCCGCGCGCCACCGCGTCGTCGACCTGCGGCGCTCCGGTCGGCGCGGCCAACAGCACCTGTAGGGCGTACGCGGTCTCCTCGACCGTGCCATCCCACCGCCCCCACGAACCGTCGGGGCGCTGGCTGTCCAGCACCCAGCGGGCCGCCCGGTCGATCGACTCGGCCGCCCTGCCGCCGCGACCGAACTCCGCCAGGGCCAGCACGCAGCAGGCCGTGGCGTAGTACGGCGAGGCGTGCCACCGGTCCTGCCAGCGGCCGTCGGCGTGCTGGTGTGCGGGCAGGACCGCGCTGAGCCGGTCGACCGTCCGGTGGTACCGCGCGTCCGCGTCGGGGTGCGCCGCCACGTGCTGGCCGAACGCGTCCAGCACGTGCGCGTTGGTGGTGACCGAGAAGCCGTCCTCGCTCCCCGGCCAGGTGCAGAAGCCCTCGGCCGTCTCGTACGCCCACAGGCTGGCCGGGTCGGCGGGGTGGCCGAGCCGGGCCAGCGCGTCCAGCGTGACCGAGGTGGTGTCGGCGTCGGTGGGCAGACCCTCGCCGGTGGCGACGCCCTCGGCGGCGGTGGCGGTGGCCAGGGTGCGCAGCACGGTGGCCGGCGGGTCGACCGCGACACCGGCGCGGCACAGCCCGCCGAGCACCCACGCCCGCTCGAACACGGTGATCGGCGTCGGACAGGGCACCGGACCGTCACCGTCCCGGATCAGGTGCCGTAGGAAGGCGTACGCGGCAGGGCCGGCGTCCGGGCCGGCGGCGCTCAGCCAGGCGGCGGTCGCGGCGGGTGACGCGCCGACGGCGGTGAGGGTCGGTCCGGCGTCGGCCGGCGTCGCGTCCAGCAGCTCGTAGAAGTGGGCCAGCTTCGATGGCAGCGTCACCCCGGCGGCGACCGCGGCGCGTACCGCGCGCAGCCGGTCCGGGCGGAGCCCCGCGGGCAGCTCCAGCGGGGGGCGGGGCAGCCGGTCGGCGGTCGTCCGGTCCAGCCGGGACAGCCGATCGTTGATCGACTCGACCAACGCGGGGACGATGAGATCCAGCGCCGGGGTGTCCGGCAGGGCCCGCGCGTGCGTGGCGAGCAGCCGGCCGGCGAGCGCGTGCAGCCCACGCCCCGCCGGGGCGAGCAGGTCCGCATCGGCCGATCCAGCCGCGAGCAGTGCGTCGGTGGCGCTCAGCGTGGGCACCAGCGCGTACCCCTCGGGTGGGCCCCACGCTCCGTCCGGGCGCTGCTCGCGCAGCAGGAACCCGATCCGCTGGTGGTGTCCCGGCAGCCAGGGCGCGTCGGCGACCAGCCGAGCGCTCTCGTACACCGAGGGTGCGACCTGCCCCCACGGTCGCAGCGCAAGGCCGGCGATCAGCTCGCGCGCGGCGTCGATGGCCGGTTCGGCCAGTACGTGCCCCGGGCTCTCACTCATCGCGTGCTCCCCAGAAGTCCGACAGCTGGTAGAAGCCACCCGTGAAGGAGATCTGCCGGTGCAGGTAGTCCGCCTGGCGCGGACACCGCTCGGCGAGCGCGGCCAGATCGCCACGGGCACGGTTGGTCAGCTCGGTAAGCCGGTCGTGCACCCGCGCCGGGTCGTCGACCAGCAGCAGGGCGTTGAGATCCCCCCACTCGGCGTCCCGCCCGTGCGTGGCGAGATCGTTGACCAGCCGCAGCACCCGCTGCACGCCACGTCCGGCGTCGAGCAGGTCGGTCAACTGGGCGAGGGTCCTGTCGTCGCCGGTGGCGATCCAGTGCGTGACGTTGACGAAGGAGCAGGCCAGGTTGTCGGCGTTGTCCAGGTAGCGGTCGAGGTCTGGCAGACGCTTCCCGGTGGTCGGGTCGGTGGGCAGGTTCTTCCAGTCCCACTCGCGCGACACGGCGGCGAGCATCCGGGCCAGCTCGTCGCGCCAGATCGGGCGCAGCCGGAGGAACGCCGGCACGGTGGTCAGTTCGTCGCGCAGGTCGGCCAGCAGCCGCGCGAGATGTCGGCCGGGCGGGGGCGCGCCGCCGTCGGCGACCGCCAGGCAGTCGGTCACGATCGTCCGGACGTCGTCGGCGGACCGGGCGAGGTAGTCGACCTGCCAGTCGGCGGCGAAGACCCAGAGCAGGGTACGGGTGGTGATCCGCAGTTCGGCGGCGGTGTGCCACGGCGCGGTGAACGCGATGGCGGTGGCCACCGAGCTGAGCAGCGCGGCGTCGAACGGCGCGGCGTCGAAGAGTTCCGGGTGGGCGGCGGTGACGCCCTGCAGGTCGCGGACACCGCGTACGGCGAGCGCGCACACCCGGCCCTGCTCGGCGACGGCGTCGGGCCCGGCCTCCACCGGCCACGGAGCGCCGGTCACGAGGCGACCGGACGCTCGACCGGAGTGACGATCAGCTCGGCCCGCTGCTTGGGTTGCAGCGAGGCGCCGAGCCGGGGTGTCAGGCCGACGGGCTCCCGCAGCCGGAAGCGGTAGCGGCTCAGCACGGTGCTGACGATGAGCTGCGCCTCCAGCAGGAACAGGTACTGCCCGAGGCACTGGTGCGGGCCGCCGCCGAAGGGGAAGTACGAGTAGCGGTAGCGCCGGCGGGGCTTCTCCGGCGCGAAGCGCTCCGGGTCGAACAGCGTCGGGTCGTCCCAGAAGGTCGACATCCGCTGGGTGACGTACGGGCTGACCAGCACGGTCCCACCAGCCTTGATCCGCACACCGCCCAGCACGTCGTCGTCCACGGCGGTGCGGGGGATCATCCAGCCGGCCGGGTAGAGCCGCAGCATCTCGTCGAGCACCATGCGGCCGTAGCGCAGCTGCGGCAGGTGCTCGCGGCCGACCCGCTCGGCACCGACCACCCGCTCGATCTCGTCGGTCATCAGCTCGGCCACGTCGGGCCGGGACGCCAGCACCGGCCACAGCCAGGAGAGCAGGGCGATCGTGGTCTCGGTGGCGGTGGAGAACATGGCCACCACGTCGCCGCGGATCGCGTACTCGTCGGGCTCGCTGCCGTCGGCGCGCGGGCGGCAGAGGGTGGAGATGATGTCGTCGCCGTCGCCTGGCCGAGCGCGGGCCTCCCGGATGATCGGCAGCACCACCTCGTCGATGGTCCGCACCGCCTCGCGGAAGGGCCGGTCGCCGGGCATCGGCACCGCGTACGGCACGAAGGGCACCAGCAGGCGTGGAAGCATGGCGGTGGTGACGGTGTCCAGCGCGGCGCTGATCCGCAACGCGTCCGGCACCGAGATGCGGTCGGCGAAGAGCACCCGCATGGTGGTCCGCAGCACGATGCGGGTCAGCTCGGCGCCGCCGTCGATCGGGCGGCCGTCGAGGGCCGGCTCCAGCCACTCGTCGACGGCCTCGTTAATCGCGTCGGCCATCCGGTCGACGAGCGTCTCGGCCCGCTTCGCGGTGAACAGCGGTTGCAGCGCGCCCCGGCTGGACTCCCAGATCTCGCCCTCGGCGACCAGGATGGCGTCGCCGACGATCCGGCGGACCGGCCGCCACAACAGACCCTCGCCGTCGCGCGTGTAGTTGGCAACGTTGTCCCTCAGCACTCGTTGCAGATGCTCGGGATGACTCACGAGGTACGGGCGGAACGAGCCGAGGTTCAGCCGGACCACCTCGCCTGCGGCGGCCTCCGCGAAGCCGACGAGCGCGCCGAGCGGGTCACGGACCAGCGCGGGCAGGGCACGACGGAGTGGGATCATCCGGGGTTCGGTGCTGACGGGGGCGGGGCCGGCATCGGACACCTGGGACATGCAACGTCTCCTCGTCGTCCCACCGGCCGTGCGGTCCACTTCGGCCGGTCGAGACTGTGAAATTTTCACCTTCTGGGCGTCGGAAGCATCTCACCAATTCCAAGCCACCTCTAGACCTGTGACCGGTGAGATTCCACCCACGTCCCAGACGAACATCGATGCCCCTGGCAGGCCGAAGTCCTGAGTGGATAGTCAGGAAGTGGCACCGGCGCAGGTCGCACCCGTAGACGCGGGGGCCACCGCCGCCGACCGGCCCGGACGGCGGCGGACCGTCGGCCCGGTCGAGCGCCGGACCCGCCCGCCGGCTCACGTCCGTGCGATCCCAGAAGCCGGGCAACGCAGTGAGCAAGGACGCACCGGTCCCTGCGAATCCGGGCGATGGCGGGCACCCTGTGCCAGGCTCTGTGGCATGGACGACAAGACCATCCTGAACCGGATCTCCGAGCTGGTCGACGAGGAGCACCGGCTGCGCGCGGACGCCCAGGCCCACGAGTCCGGCACCGAGGGCGAGGCCAGCGAGCGCCTACGCGCCCTGGAAGAATCCCTCGACCAGTGCTGGGACCTGCTCCGCCGCCGCCGGGCCGCCCGTGCCACCCACGGCGACCCCGACTCGCAGGGCGAACGCCCCAAGCCGGAGGTGGAACGCTACCTCCAGTGATCGGCACGGGCGGGTCGGGCAGCGCTGAGGCACCCGACCCGCTCCGCTCCGGTCAGCGGATGCCCGCCTCGCGCAGCAGCTCCCCGGTCAGGGCGCCGGCGTCGGCCTGTTCGGCGCTCAGTCCCCGGGCCACGAACCAGGCGCCGACCACCCGCACGTCGCGGGCCAGGAACTCGGGCCCCTGCGGGTTCGCCACCACGTCGACCACCTGCGGCAGGTCGATCACGACGAGCCGCCCGGAGTGCACGAGCAGGTTGTACGGCGACAGGTCACCGTGGGCGTAGCCGGCCCGGGCCAGGACACGCAGCGCCTCGACCAGTTGGTCCCACAGGTCGCGCAGCTCGGCCGGGCCGGGCCGTAGCTGGGCCAGCCGGGGCGCAGCAAGGCCCGACTCGGCGTCACCGACGAACTCCAGCATCAGCTCGGTGCCCCGCAACTGCACGGGGTACGGCACGGCGATCCGGTCGTTCCCGGCGCCGATCTCCCAGAGTCGCGCCAGCGCGGCGAACTCGGCCGCCGCCCACTGCCCGGCGATCATCTGGCGGCCGAAGGCCGTCCGGCCGGCCATCGCCCTCATCTCCCGGGAGCGCCGCACCCGGCGACCCTCCAGGTAGCCGGCGTCGCGGTGGAACAACCGGTGCTCCGGGTCCCGGTATCGCTTGACCGCCAACAGGCAGGACCGGTCCGTGTCCGGTACCGCGCGGCGGACCAGGTGGACGTCCGCCTCCTTGCCGGTCTTCAGCACACCCAGCTCGGTGTCCTTGGCGGCCAGCTCGGTGACCAGCCAGTCCGGGTGCGGGTTTGGCCCGTGCACCGCGTCGTCCCACGACGACCAGCGTTCGCCGGTGTCGGGGTCGGGTTGGGTGTCGGGGTCGGCGGGCGGCTCGGTGGGCCGGGCCCGCCTCAGGAACTGCGGTTCGTCGTCGTCGAAGCGGCGCTTGCCGCGGGTCCGGCGCTCCAGCGCCGGAAGGTCATGATCGCGCACTGTGGTGAGATTCCCTTGATCGAGGCTGAGATAGGCAGCTGGTAGCGACCTGCGAAGACGGCCACGGCCGACCTCCTCTCCTCGATCGGGCGGTACGCCCGGTGCACGATGCGCCGCCCATCCTCGCGGCAGCCCTGAGCACGGGTCAACCGAATTACGGCAGGGACGCGACGGGCGCGTACGCCTCAGCTCGCGAGCACCGTGGCGACAGCGGCGATCAGCCCGTCCACCGTGCGGCTGGGCGCGAAACGGACGTCCGACCAGGTCCGGCCCCGGTGCAGCCAGACGCTGGGCAGCCCGACCGCGGCGGCGCCGCCGATGTCCGCCTCCGGGCTGTCGCCGACCACCCAGGCACCCCGCAACGGCATCCGCACCCGCTGCGCGGCGAGCGCGAAGATCCGCGGGTTGGGTTTGCTGACCCCGGCCTCCTCGGAGATCACCCAGTCGGCGACGTAACGGTCCAGGCCGGTACGACGGATCTTGGCGTCCTCCAGGCGTACCGTGCCGTTGCACACCACCACGGGCACCCAGCCCGCGTCGTCGGCGATGCGCAGCGCGCAGGCGGTCAGCGGATCGAGCCGGGTCTGCGCCACCACCCCGTCGTGCAGTTCCTCCACCAGGTCGATCGAGGGGATCCGCAGCTCGTAGCGGTCCCGGATCGCGTCGGCCAGGTCCCAGCGGTCGGTCAACCCGTCCGCGTCGATCGAGATCAGCCAGTCGATGTCGGTGGGGGGCGCGCCGATGCCGTCCAGGAAGCGCTCACCCCAGCGTCGGAACGGCCCGGCCCGGTCCAGCAGGGTGTTGTCCAGGTCCAGCAGGAGCAGTGGCACTCGGGCACCCTACGGGACCGACGTGTCCGCCAACAGACCACGCGGGTCTCGACCTGGCGGTGGGCTCAACCGGTCAGCGACGTCCGCGGGCCGCCCTGGCTCGGCAGCAGATCGGCGAGCATCGAATGGGCCGACCGGGTGGCCGTGAGCGCGGCCGGATCGAGTGTCGCCACCAGCACGTCCGTGCCCTCGTCGGCGCCCCGGACGAGTGACCGTCCCTCCGGGTCGTAGATCGCCGCGCCGCCGTTGAACCGCCACGGGTCGCTGCCGCCGACGGAGTTGGCGAAGACCACGAACATGGTGTTGTCCAGGGCTCGCGCCGCGTAGTACAGGTCCCGGCGGTGCTCCGAGCCGGCCAGGTAGCCACTGGGGCACAGGTAGGCGTGCGCCCCGTCGAGGGCGGCGGCGCGGCCGTGCTCGGGGAAGCAGCCGTCGTAGCAGATGCCCAGCCCGAGCCGCCAGTCGTCGACGAGCAGCGTGGCACCCCGGCCGCCGGGGCTGAACAGCTCGCGTTCGTCGCCCCACAACTGCTGCTTGTCGTACCCGACCCGGACGGCACCGGTGCGGTCCACGACCAGCGCGGCGATGGTCCGCCGCTCGTCCGGGTGCCGGACCGCCGCGCCGACCACGACGGTGACCCCGGCGGTCCGCGCCGCGGCGCGCAGCGGGTCGAGCCGACCGTCGGCGACCACCCCGGCCGGGTCGGCCTCCACGTGGGTGCCGACCGGATCGGCGGCGAGAGTCGGCGGGTGGTACGCGCACAGGTACAGCTCGGGGAGGACGACCACCCGGGCACCCTCACCGGCGGCAAGCCGGACCAGCTCGGCGGCTGCCGCCGCGTTGCCGGCGACGTCACCCGGCGCGGGGGTGGCCTGGACGGTGGCGACGGTCAGCGGGCCGGACGGCGCGGGGTGGGGGCGGTTCACCGGGGGATCGTAAACGGTACGTTACCAAGCCGTACGTACGGTTTGCATGGCTCGGGGTGACCTGCGACGATCCAGGTGTGCCCAGAGTAAGTCAGGACCAGCTCGACGCGCGCCGGCAGGAGATCCTTGCCGCGGCTCGGGCGTGTTTCGCCCGGCTCGGCTACGAGGGGGCGACGGTACGCCGCCTCGAGGAGGCCACCGGGCTCTCCCGGGGCGCCATCTTCCACCACTTCCGCGACAAGGACTCGCTGTTCCTCGCCGTCGCGGAGGACGACGCCGCCGCCATGGTCGAGACGGTCGCCCGCAACGGTCTGGTGCAGGTGATGCGCGATCTGCTGGCCCGCGCCATCTCGCCGGACACCACCGGCTGGCTGGGCAGCCAACTGGAGGTCTCCCGCCGGCTGCGCACCGATCCGGCGTTCGCCAAGCGCTGGGCCGAGCGGTCGGCCGCGATCGCCGAGGCGACCCGGGACCGGCTGGCCCGCCAGCGCGACGCCGGGGTGCTGCGCGAGGACGTACCGATCGACGTGCTGGCCCAGTTCCTGGAGCTGGCCTACGACGGCCTCGTGCTGCACCTGGCGATGGGCCGACCGGCCGGTGACCTGGGCCCGGTCCTCGACCTGGTCGAAGAGGCGGTCCGCCGCCGCTGAGGGTGCTTTCGCCGCCGCCGACAGCGCGGGTCCCCCGGCCCGGCCGCATGGCGACGGTGCTCCACAATGGGGCCGCCGACCCCTCCGGCGACAGGAGCAGCCGATGATCGTCCACGCCGCCTCGGGCGACACCTGGGGTGTCCCCGGTACGACCTTCCTCCGGCTCTACCTCGTGGCGGCCGTCGTGGTGGCCGCCCTCGCGGTCCTGCACCGGGTACGCCTCGCCACCGGCACGGAACCCCTCGTCACCGAGCCGCTCGGTCCGCAGGAGGTCGCCTACCTCAACGGTGGACGGGCCCTCGCGGTACACGCCACCCTCGGCGGTCTGCGGGGCAGTGGCGCGATCGGTGTCGGTCCGGATCGCCGACTGCTGACCACCGGTCCGACCCCGACCGGACTCACCCCGCTGGAGCAGGCGATCCACGGGGCCGCCCACCAGGGCGTCCGGGCCCGTGACCTCGGCCAGGACCAGCGGGTGACCGCCGCGCTCGACCAGCTCCGCAGCAGCCTCGAAGGGCGTGGACTACTCGTGAGCCAGGCGCGCCTGGCCACCGCACGACAGTGGCGGCTGTTCCTCGCCGCCGTCGGGGTGTTCGGCGTCGTACGGCTGTTCGCCGGCTTGGCCAACGGGCGACCGGTGGGCTTCCTGCTGCTCACCCTCGTCGGTGTGTCGGTGGCGGTGCTGCTGCTCTGGCGGGTACCGGAAACCACGCGGGCCGGCCGCCACGCCCTGCGCGACCTGCGGACCCGACACCACCATCTCGCCCCCGACTCGTCCCCCGCGTACGCCACCTACGGCGCGGCCGGCGCGGCGATGGGCGTGGCGCTGTACGGCACGGCGTCGCTGTGGGCGATCGACCCGGGCTTCGCCGAGCAGGCCGAGATCCAGCGCCAGGCGATCGCCAGCGGCGGCTGGTCGGGTGCCAGCGGTGGATCGTCGGGTACGACCGGCAGCTCCTGCGGCGGTGGCAGCTCCTGCGGCGGCGGTGGCGGGTGCGGCGGCGGTGGGTGCGGCGGATGACCGGCCCGTACGGCGTCGGCGTCGGCTGGCGTCCCGAGATCGCCGGTTTCGTGGCCGAGCTGCCCGGCCTGCGTTTCGTCGAGGTGGTGGCCGAGTCGGTGGCGTCGACCGGGCCACTCCCGGTCGGGCTGACGCAGTTGCGGGAGCGCGGCGTGACAGTCGTACCCCACGGGGTGCGGCTCTCCCTCGGTGGCGCCGAGCCGGTCGACCCGGCCCGCGTCGCCCACCTGGCCGCGGTCGCGCAGCGGACGGACGCGCCGCTGGTCAGCGAGCACATCGCGTTCGTGCGGGCCGGCGGGCTGGAGGCCGGGCACCTGCTGCCGCTGCCGCGCAGCCGGGAGGCCGTCGACGCGATCTGCGCCAACGTGACCCGAGCGCAGGCCGAGCTGCCGGTGCCGATCGCGCTGGAGCCGATCGCCGCCCTCTTCGACTGGCCCGACGACGAGCTGGACGAGGCGGACTTCCTCACCGAGATCCTGGACCGGACCGGCGCTCTGCTGCTGCTGGACGTCGCCAACGTGCACGCCAACGCGCGCAACCGGGGCACCGAGCCACTCGCGCTGCTCGACCGGCTGCCCCTGGACCGGATCGCCTACGTGCACGTGGCCGGCGGGGCCGAGCACGGCGGCTTCTACCACGACACGCACACCCATCCCGTACCCCCGGAGGTGCTGGAACTGGTCGGGGCGCTCTGCGCCCGACAGCGGCCACCGGCGCTGCTGCTGGAACGCGACGGCGGCTACCCACCGGCCGCCGAGCTGCGCGCCGAACTCGACGCCCTGGCCACCGCATCCGGCTTCCCGGCCGTGACATGACCGGCGCTGCGCCCCGCGACGACCTCGCCGCGCGGCAGGCGGAGCTGGTCGCGGCGCTGGTCGCCGGAGGGCCGCCACCGGCGGGCTTCGCGGCCGGACCGCTGGCCGCCGCCCGGGCGGCACTGTTGGGCAAACGCGCCGGCGAGGTGGCCCGGCACTGGCCGCTGCTCGCCGCCCGCCTCGGCGCGGCGTGGCTGTCGACCTTCGCCGCCTGGGCCGCCGACCGCCCCACCGCCGGGTCGCTGCGCGACGGCTGGGATCTGGCCCGCGACCTCCGGCACCGCGGGACGCTGCCCCCGTCGGGCGCCGACGAGCTGGCCGTCCGCGAGGCGGGACTGCGCTACGACGGGCACACCGCGCCACGTCCGCGCCGGCTGCCGGCCGTGGCCCGCGCCGACGGCGCCATCGCGGTGCAGGTAGCCGGTCGGGTACGTCTGCTACGGCCCGCCCGCCGCTGACCCGCCACCTTTGGCGGTGGCGCACCGGATGCGGCAGGATCGGCGGTATGGATCTCGGACTGACCGACCGCGTGTACGTCCTCACCGGCGCCTCTCGTGGCCTGGGCTACGCGACGGCGCAGTGCCTGGTCGCCGACGGCGCACGGGTGGTGCTCTCCGCGCGGGACCCGGAGGCGGTGGCGGCCGCCGCGCAGGCACTGGGCGGCCCGGACAAGGCGGTCGGCGTCGCCGCGGACCTGTCCGACCCGCAGACGCCGGAGCAACTCGTCGCGACGGCCCGCACGCACTTCGGCCGGGTCGACGGCGCGCTGATCTCGGTCGGCGGCCCGCCCGCCGGCAACGCGGCGACGATCAGCGACGAGCAGTGGCGGATCTCGTTCGAGACGATCTTCCTGGGCACCGTCCGCGCGGTGCGGACGATCGCCGGGGCGCTCGGCGAGGGCGGCGCGATCGGGCTGGTGCTCTCCACCTCGGCCCGTGGCCCGGTGCCCGGCCTCGGCATCTCCAACGGCCTGCGGCCCGGCCTGGTCGGCGTCGCCAAGGACGTCGCCGACGACTACGGCCCCCGTGGCGTACGCGTCGTCGGCCTCCTGCCCGGCCGGATCCTCACCGATCGCAACCGGGAGCTGTTCGCCGCGACCGGCGACCCGGAACGCGCCCGCGCCGAGGCGGAGGCGACCATTCCGTTGCGACGCCTCGGTGACCCGACCGAGTTCGGCCGGGTGGCCGCGTTCGTGCTCTCCCCCGCCGCGAGCTACCTGACCGGCCTCACCGTGCCTGTCGACGGCGGCGCACTACGCGGCCTGTGACAGCCGCTCCGATTCCCGGCACCGACGGCCGAGCCGGCGCTGCGCCACCAGCGCTGGGCAGTCGTACCGGCGCGGGTGCCGCGCCGCCGGCGCTGGGCAGTCGTACCGGCGCGGGCGCCGCGCACCCCCGGCCTACCCGGGCGGACCTGGCGGCGGCCGCCGACCGGACCATTCCCGACGTGCTCGCCCCAGGCTTGGCGGTGCTGTTCGTCGGCATCAATCCCGGCCTCTGGTCGGCGGCCACCGGCTGGCACTTCGCTCGACCCGGCAACCGGTTCTGGCCGGCGCTGCACCTGGGCGGGTTCACCCCCCGGCTGCTGCACCCGAGCGAGCAGGCCGAGTTACCGGCCCTCGGGCTCGGCATCACGAACATGGCCGCCCGGGCCAGCGCCCGTGCCGACGAGCTGAGCGCCGAGGAACTGCTCGACGGCGCGGCGATCCTGACCGACAAGGTGGCCCGACATCGGCCGCAGTGGGTGGCCGTGGTGGGGGTGACCGCGTACCGGATCGGTTTCCGACGACCGAAGGCCACGTTCGGGCCGCAGCCGGAGTCGCTGGCCGGGGCACGCCTGTGGGTGCTGCCGAACCCGAGCGGCCTGAACGCGCACTTCACGCCGGTCACGCTGGGCGCAGCATTCGCCGAGCTAAAGGCAGCCACCGACCGCCCAAACTAACCCCGCCCCGCCCCCCGGCCCCGCCACCCCCACCCCCACCCCCACCCCCCAGGGCGTCGATCATGAAGTTGTTGCCACGAAACGCCGACGCAGGTGGCAATAACTTCATGATCAACCAGGGTGGGGTGGGGAGGGGGGAGCGGGGGCGGAGGTCGGATGTTGCGGTTGGGTTTGCGCGGTATCGCTACTTTGCGCGCATGGCCGGGAATCGCCTTGCGTTGCTCGCTCTGCTCCTGCTGGTCGTGTGCGCGTCCGTCGTCGTCGTGGCAGTGCGCCGTCGGCGCCGGGCCGCCCGGTTGGACGACCGGCAGGCGGGGCTGGATTCCGCGCGCAAGGCGATCCGCCAGAGCGCGCGCGAAACCCGCAAACGTCGCCGGGGCAGTCTTCGCGGCAAGGGCGGCGGCGGTGACCAGAACCTGGCCTCCGACGCGGGCTCGACGAGCGACTCCGGCGGCACTCCGTAGTGCGACCAGCCCGCCTGTCGATGGACTCGACGTCGAGGAAGTCGGGCTTTCGAAGCGACCGGGAGGCCGCGACTTCCAGCAACCCGGGTCGATCAACCCACTGACGGGTCAGTTGGCGGCGGCGGGTGGCATCGCCTCGTCGGCGACGTACGTGCCCAGGGGCATGACCACCGGCTCGGGGCCGGTCGCGTCCACGAAGGGACGGGGCGAGTCGGCGACCGCGAACTGGGTCCGGTACAGCTCGGCGTAGAGGCCACCGACCGCGACCAGCTCGTCGTGCCGGCCACGCTCGACGATCCGACCGCCGTCGAGCACGAGGATCTGGTCGGCGTCGCGGACGGTGGAGAGCCGGTGCGCGATCACCAGGGCGGTACGTCCGGCGAGCGCCACCGACAGCGCGCGCTGCACCGCGGCCTCGCTCTCCGAATCCAGGTGTGCGGTCGCCTCGTCGAGGATGACGATCGACGGGGCCTTGAGCAGCAGCCGGGCGATGGCGATGCGTTGCTTCTCGCCGCCGGAGAAGCGGTAGCCGCGCTCCCCCACCGTCGTGTCCAGCCCGTCGGGCAGCGACCGGACCAGGTCGGCGACCTGGGCGCCGGCGAGCGCGGCCCAGATCTCGTCGTCGGTGGCGTCCGGCTTGGCGTACCGCAGGTTCTCGGCGATCGTCTCGTGGAACAGGTGCGAATCCTGCGTGACCACACCGATCTCGTCGCGCAGGGAGGCGAGCGTGGCGTCGCGGACGTCCACTCCGCCGACGAGCACCTGCCCGTCGGTGACGTCGTAGATCCGGGAGATGAGCATCGACAGCGTCGACTTGCCGGCGCCGGACGGGCCGACCAGGGCGACCATCTGGCCCGGCTCGACGCTGAACGAGACGCCCTTGAGCACCGGCTCGTTGACCGTGCGGTCGAGGGTGGCGACCTCCTCCAGCGAGGCGAGGGAGATCTCGGCGGCGCTCGGGTAGCGGAAGCGCACGTCGCGGAAGTCGACCCGGCCGGCGCTGCGGGGCACCGGCACCGCGTCGGGCTTCTCCACGATGCCGGGCTTCAGGTCGAGCACCTCGAAGACGCGGTCGAAGGAGACCAGCGCGCTCATCACGTCCACGCGGACGTTGGAGAGCGCGGTGAGCGGCCCGTACAGGCGGGTGAGCAGCAGCGCGAGGGTCACGACGGTGCCCGCGCTGACGCCGCCGGTGACGGCGAGCCAGCCGCCGAGACCGTAGGTGAGCGCCTGCGCCAGCGAGGCGACCAGCAGCATCGCGACGAAGAACGTCCGCGAGTACATGGCGGACTCGATGCCGATGTCGCGGACCCGCTCGGCCCGGCCGGCGAACCGACGGGCCTCGATCTCGGGCTGGCCGAAGAGCTTCACGAGCAGCGCGCCGGCCACCCCGAACCGCTCGGTCATCGTCGCGTTCATCTTGGCGTCGAGGTTGTACGCCTCGCGCGTGATGTCGGCCAGCCGCCGGCCCACCCGACGGGCCGGG
Source organism: Micromonospora sp. NPDC005172 (assembly GCF_040608555.1). NCBI lineage: Bacteria > Bacillati > Actinomycetota > Actinomycetes > Micromonosporales > Micromonosporaceae > Micromonospora > Micromonospora sp. NPDC005172. The sequence continues at coordinate 5,462 of NZ_JBEXIL010000066.1, read as the reverse complement.
ATGATGAAGATCGGCAGCAGCACCAGCGAGAGCGCGGTGATCTGCCAGGACAGGGTGAACATCACGGCGGCGGTGAGCACCAGTTGGATGACGTTGCTGACCACACCGGACAGGGTCGAGGTGAACGCCCGCTGCGCGCCGAGCACGTCGTTGTTGAGCCGGCTGACCAGGGCACCGGTCTGGGTGCGGGTGAAGAACTGCAACGGCATCCGCTGCACGTGGTCGTAGACCCGGGTGCGCAGGTTGAGGATGATGCCCTCGCCGATGCGGGCGGAATACCACCGCTGGGCCAGGGACAACAGGGCGTCGACGACCGCCAGGGCCGCGATGAACAGGGCCAGCCGGATGACGAGCTGACCGGCCTCGGTGCCGCCCCGGTTGATCGCGTTGATCACGTCACCGGCGAGCACCGGGGTGGCGACGCCGATGATGGCGGCGAGCACGATGGTGGCCAGGAACACGACGATGTCGCGCCGGTAGGGCTGGGCGAAGGCCACGATGCGGCGGGCCACCCCGCGCTTGAGCCGGTGGGCGGAGACCTCGTCGCGGTTGCGCATCGACCGGAGCATGCTCCACCCGGCCATGCCACCGCCGGACATCGGGTTGGACACCAGTCACCTCCGGGTCGTCGGGTAGACCACACTGTCAGGTCAATTCTCCCGACAGCTGTGACAACCTCGGTCGTAACCCGGATCTTCCCGTGCGGTCCTTACTATTCGCCCCGATTGGCGAGATCGCGCAGGCGGCGGGTCTGCGCCTCCCGCTCGGCCCGCTGCTGGTCGGCGTGCGACCGCCCGCCCGCGCCGGCGAGCAGGGCCTTGATCTCCACCACCGCGTCGCGCGCGCCGGCCAGCAGGCCCGCCGTGAGGTCACGGGCCGCGTCGTCCAGCTCCCCCGGGGGTACGACGAGAGTGGCCAGACCGATCCGGTCCGCCTCGGTGGCGTCGAGCCGGCGGCCCGTCGCGCAGATCTCGAGCGCCCGGGAATAGCCGACGAGTTCGACGAGGCGCTTCGTGCCGGCCAGGTCGGGCACCAGCCCGAGCCCGACCTCGGCCATCGAGAACTTCGCGTCGGTGGCGACAACCCGCAGGTCACAGGCGAGGGCGAGCTGGAAGCCGGCGCCGATCGCGTGGCCCTGCACCGCAGCCACGGAGATGACGTCCGGGCGGTGCAGCCAGGTGAAGCCGACCTGGAACTCGGCGATCCGGTCCGCGCACTCCTGCTCGGGCAGCGTGGCCAGCTCGGCGAACGACCCCGGGCCGGACGCGCCGGCCACCGCGAGGTCGAGGCCGGCGGAGAACGCACGCCCCTCGCCCCGCACCACCACCACCCGTACGTCGCCGGGCAGGTTGCGGGAGAAGTCGCTCATGGCGCGCCACATCGCGGGCGTCTGGGCATTGAGCACGTCGGGCCGGCACAACGTCACCGTGGCAACCGGCCCGTCGCAGGTCAGCCGAACCCCGGTCGCCTCGGCGGTCACCGGGCTGCCCGGGGCGCGGCGCTGATGAACGACGCGGAGGGGCGGGTCACGCCTTCTTGCGGCGCCGGGCACCGCCGCGCTGACGCAGCTGAACCCCGGACTCGGTGAGCACTCGGTGGATGAACCCGTAGGAACGGCCGGTCGAGGCCGCCAGCGCGCGGATGCTCTCCCCCGAGGTGTACCGCTTTACCAGGTCCTTGGCGAGCGTCTGACGCTCGGCTCCGACGATCCGGCGACCCTTCTCAGTGCTGGTGGCTGTGCCAGTGGCTGCCATGCTGTGTCCTCACGTCCCAGACTGTGCGGTTCGGATACGGTCCCACCTATTAGACCGCCTCGAACGATCATGCGCCAGATATCAACTCTTCGCCAACCGACACGCTATGCAATGTCAGGTTCCCGATAGAGTGATCCTCGCGAAGGGTCCCGAGTGGGCCACTCCGGCGCGGTGACGCCCCCACCCGTACGCTCCCGGGGTGATCGACCTGTTCGGCACCGCGGCCGGCGCGGCCGTGGTCTTCGCCGCCACCGACATCGACGACATCGTCATCCTCACGCTGTTCTTCGTGGCGGCCCGTACCACCGGCCGGCCCCGCACCTGGCAGATCGTCACCGGCCAGTACCTCGGCATCGGCGCGCTCGCGCTGGCCAGCGCGGTGGTCGCCGCCGGGCTGCTGGTCGTGCCGGACCCGTGGACCGGCCTGCTGGGTCTGCTGCCGATCGCGCTGGGCGTCCGCGCCCTGTTGCACCGTGACGACGACGAGCCCGCCACCGTGGTCACCGGCACCCTCGGCGTCGCCGGCGTGACCATCGCCAACGGCGCCGACAACGTGGCCGTCTACGTACCCGTGTTCCGGGCCCTCGGCCCCGGCGACAGCGCGGTCTTCCTGCTGATCTTCGTGGTGCTCATCGGCCTGTGGTGCGCCGCCGCCGCCTGGCTCGGCGGCCACCGGCGGGTGGTCGCTCTGGTGGAACGTGCCGGGCACTGGCTGGTACCGGCGATCTTCGTCGGCATCGGCGTGGTGATCCTGGTCAGCTCAGGTGTGCTCGCCCGGCTGGTCGACCTGCTGGGCTGAGACCGGCCCACCCCGACCGCCGCGCGGTCAGGCCAGCTCGACCAGTTCGAGGAGGTCGTCGCTCCAGGCGTCCTCGTCGCCGTCCGGCAGCAGGATCGCGCGGTCCGGCTTGAGCGCGAGCACCGCCCCCGGGTCGTGCGTGACCAGCACGATCGCGCCGGGATAGTTGGCGATCGCGTCGAGCACCTGCTCGCGGCTGACCGGGTCGAGGTTGTTGGTCGGCTCGTCGAGCAGCAGCACGTTGGCACCCGAGCAGACAAGCGTGGACAGGGCCAGCCGCGTCTTCTCGCCGCCGGAGAGGACCCCGGCTGGCTTGTTCACGTCGTCGCCGGAGAACAGGAACGCGCCGAGGATCTTGCGCAGGTCGGTGTCGGACTGCTCGATCGCGGCGGCGCGCATGTTCTCCAGCACCGTCCGCTCCACGTCCAGCGTCTCGTGCTCCTGCGCGTAGTAGCCCAACCGCAGCCCGTGCCCGGCGTGCACCTCGCCGGTGTCGGGGTTGAGCAGGCCACCGAGCATCCGCAGCAGCGTCGTCTTGCCGGCGCCGTTGAGCCCGAGGATGGCCACCCGGGAACCCCGGTCCACGGCGACGTTGACGTCGGTGAAGATCTCCAACGAGCCGTACGACTTGGACAGGCCGGTCGCGGTCAGCGGCGTCTTGCCGCACGGGGCCGGGCTGGGGAAACGCACCTTCGCCACCCGGTCGGCGACGCGTACGTCCTCCAGACCCGAGATCAGCTTCTCGGCGCGGCGGGCCATGTTCTGCGCGGCGACGGTCTTGGTGGCCTTGGCCCGCATCTTGTCGGCCTGCGCCATCAGCGCGCCGGCCTTCTTCTCCGCGTTGGCCCGCTCGCGGCGGCGGCGTCGTTCGTCGGTCTCGCGCGCCTCCAGGTACGCCTTCCAGCCCAGGTTGTAGACGTCGATCACGGAACGGGTGGCGTCGAGGAACCAGACCTTGTTGACCACCGACTCCAGCAGTGCCCCGTCGTGGGAGATCACGATGAGCCCACCCTTGTGGTTGGCGAGGAAGCCACGCAGCCAGGTGATCGAGTCGGCGTCGAGGTGGTTCGTCGGCTCGTCGAGCAGCAGGATGCCGCCGCCGTTCTCACCGGCGTCGCGGAACAGGATCCGGGCCAGCTCGATGCGCCGGCGCTGACCGCCGGAGAGGGTGCCGATGGTCTGGGCGAGCGCGCGGTCCGGCAGACCGAGGTTGGCGCAGATCCGGGCGGCCTCGGCCTCGGCGGCGTACCCACCCAGGGCGGCGAACTGGTCCTCCAGCGCGCCGTAGCGGCGGACCAACTTGTCGGTGGCGTCCTCGGCGAGGCGCTCCTCGACGTCCTTCATCTGGGCCATCAGCACATCGAGACCGCGGGCGGAGAGCACCCGGTCGCGGCCGGTGACCTCCAGGTCGCCGGTGCGCGGGTCCTGTGGGAGGTAACCGATGGCGCTGCGCTGGTCGATCTGGCCGCCGTACGGCTGGCCCTCACCGGCGAGCACTTTGAGCGTGGTGGTCTTGCCGGCGCCGTTGCGGCCGACGAGGCCGATCCGATCACCGGGCTGCACGCGCAGGGTGGTGTCGGACAGCAGGATTCGGGAGCCGGCACGCAGCTCCAGGCCGGTGGCAGTAATCATCTCGTGGGACTCGCTCTCGGGGTCTGGAAGGCTGACTCAGGGCACGCGAAAGCGCCGGCGGGCAGTGGGCCCGTCGGCGCGGGGCGGTTCAGCCTTCGCAGCGCGGCACGGCGACAAGTGTACCGGGCACTCACGTACGACCCGCTCGGATTACCAATCAAGATCATCGGGTACCGGAACGCCTGTCCGGACCCCGTCCGGCACTGAAACGACTAAACGACACACACACGACATTCACCGGTATTAGGCGATCGGGGTCAGCATGGAACTCAACGAGCGGGCCGAGCTCGACACCTCCCAGGCCAACGACGTGGGCCGCGGCAGCGGCGGCGGGGGCGGCGGAGGCATGGGCATCCCCATCCCGGGAGGCGGCGGCAAGGGCGGCATCATCGGCATCGTGGTCGCCGTCATCATCGCCCTGCTCGGCGGCGGCTTCGGCCTCAACGCGATGAACAACGGCGACGAGGGCGGCCAGGCCGGGGGCGACGACCTCGACCAAGTGTGCTCCACCGCCAACCCCGACCGTCTCCAGGACGCGCGCTGTCGCAACCTGCTCTTCGTCAACAGCATCCAGGCGTACTGGAAGAAGGCGTACCCCGAGCTGGGCAAGGGCAACTACGAGCCCACCACCACGAACTTCTTCCAGCAGGCCGTGAACACCGGCTGCGGGCAGGCCGACTCCGGTGTCGGCCCGTTCTACTGCCCCGCCGACCAGAAGGTGTACATCGACCTGGGCTTCTACGACGAGCTGGCCACCCGGTTCGGCGCCAAGGGCGAGTTCGCCCAGCCGTACGTGCTCGCCCACGAGTACGGCCACCACGTCCAGGACCTGCTCGGCACCAACGCCAAGGCCGGCCAGGGCGACCAGAGCGGGCCCAAGTCCGCCTCCGTGCGGCTGGAGTTGCAGGCCGACTGCTACGCGGGCTCCTGGGCCAAGCACGCCAGCGAGAGCAAGGACAAGAGCGGCCAGGAGCCACTGTTCAAGTCGATCACCGAGGCCGACGTCAGTCAGGCCGTCGACGCCGCCGAGGCGATCGGTGACGACAGCATCCAGGAGCGCTCCGGTGGGCAGGTCAACCCCGACCAGTTCACCCACGGCACGTCGGAGCAGCGCAAGCGCTGGTTCAGCCGTGGCTACGAGGGCGGCGACCCGAAGACCTGCGACACCTTCGGCACCGACCAGCTCTGACATTCGACATGGCTGGTACGGATGGCGTCGACGATACGGTCGAGGGCCTCGTCCCAGTCTGCCGCTCGCAACGGGCTGGTGCGATCGC
>NZ_JBEXIL010000065.1:0-29260 GCF_040608555.1 Micromonospora sp. NPDC005172 | reverse complement strand
CGGTCCCGCTTTCCGGTGGTGCAGCGGTCCACCCGTCGCGTGTTGGGCTTCGTGCACGTCAAGGCCGACGTCGGCGCCCGCCACTCACACGTTCCGGATCAGGCGGCCAGCACCTCGGCGAGCGTCGTGATCGCCTGGTCGATCTCCGCTTCGGTGATCACCAGGGGCGGGGCGAGCCGGATCGTGGAGCCGTGGGTGTCCTTGGCGAGGATGCCGCGCTCCATCAGGCGCTCGCACGCCTCGCGTCCGCTCATCAGCGCCGGGTCGATGTCCAGGCCGGCCCACAGGCCGCGGACGCGTACGCCCACGAGGCCCTTGCCGACCAGCCCTTCCAGGCCGGCCCGCAGGCGCTCGCCCAGCTCCGCCGAGCGCTGCTGGAACTCACCCGTCGCCAGCAGCCGGACCACCTCGACGGCCACCGCGCAGGCGAGCGGATTGCCGCCGAAGGTGGAGCCGTGCTGGCCGGGCTTGAGCACGCCGAGCACGTCGGTGTTCGCGGCCACCGCGGAGACCGGCACGATGCCGCCGCCGAGCGCCTTGCCCAGCAGGTACATGTCCGGCACGACGCCCTCGTGGTCACAGGCGAAGGTCCGGCCGGTACGCCCCAGACCCGACTGGATCTCGTCGGCGATGAAGAGCACGTTCCGCTCGGTGCAGACCTCGCGTACTCCCGGCAGGTAGCCCTCCGGCGGCACCACCACGCCCTGCTCGCCCTGGATCGGCTCCAGCAGCACGGCGACGGTGTTCTCGTCGATCGCGGCGGCGAGCGCGTCCAGGTCGCCGTACGGCACGACCGTGAAGCCCGGGGTGTACGGCCCGAAGTCGGCGCGCGCGTCCTCGTCGGTGGAGAAGCTGACGATGGTCGTCGTCCGGCCGTGGAAGTTGCCCTCGGCCACCACGATGTTCGCCTGACCGGCCGGTACGCCCTTGACCTGGTAGCCCCACTTGCGGGCCACCTTGATCCCGGTCTCCACGGCCTCCGCGCCGGTGTTCATCGGCAGTACGAGGTCCTTGCCGCACAGCTCGGCCAGCTCCCGGCAGAAGTCGGCGAACTGGTCGTGGATGAACGCGCGACTGGTCAGCGTCAGCCGATCGAGTTGCGCGTGCGCGGCGGCGATGAGCTGCGGGTGCCGGTGGCCGAAGTTGAGCGCCGAGTAGCCCGCGAGGCAGTCCAGGTAGCGCTTGCCGTCCACGTCGGTGAGCCACGCGCCCTCGGCGGACGAGATCACCACCGGCAGCGGGTGGTAGTTGTGCGCCGTCCAGCGCTCGGCGTCCCGGACCGCTCCCGGCGTACGCAGCATGTCGTCCACGATCACTTGCTTGCCTTTCCCTGACGGAGTCGCAGCGTGCAGCACTTCGGTCCGCCGCCGGCCTTACGCAGCTCGGACAGGTCGACACCGATGGTCTCGTAACCCCGGTCGCGCAGCTTGGCGGCGAGGTGGGTGCCCTGCGCGGGCAGTACGACGTGCCGCCCGTCGCTGACCGCGTTCAGGCCCAGTACCTCGGCGTCGGCCATGGTGGCGTGTACGGCGTCGGGGAAGAGCCGCCGCAGCACGGCCTGGCTGCCGGGGGAGAACGCCTCCGGCAGGTACGCCACGGTCTGCTCGTCGAGGACGGTCAGCGCGGTGTCCAGGTGGTAGAAGCGCGGATCGACGAGCTGCATGGTGATCACCGGATAGCCGAAGACCTCCTGCAACTGGGCGTGCGCGGCGTGGGCGGTGCGGAAGCCGGTGCCGGCCAGCAGGTGGTCGCCGGCCAGCAGGACGTCGCCCTCACCCTCGTTGACGTGCTTCGGGTCGTACATCTCGAAGCCGGCGGCCTCGAACCAGGCCCGGTAGGCCGGCGCCTCGTCGGCGCGCTGCGGGTCGCGGAACTGCACGGCCATCGCCTTGCCGTCGATCACGGTGCCACCGTTCGCGGCGAAGACCATGTCGGGCAGGCCGGGTACCGGAGTGATCTCCTCGACGGTGTGGCCCAGGTCAAGGTACGTCTGGCGAAGCTGCTCCCACTGCCGAACGGCCAGCGCGGCGTCGACCGGCGCGCTCGGGTCCATCCAGGGGTTGATGGCGTAGTCGACGGCGAAGTACGTCGGCCGGCACATCAACAGGCGCTGGCTGGTGGCGTCCATCGTCATTGTCCTGCTCCCAGGGGTCGGGCGCGCCCGGCCACCGTGGCCCACGGGCTGGCGCCGTTGCTCAACGGTATGCGGCGTCAGCGGCGAGATCCACCACCGAGAGTTGCGCAGACCGTAGATACGTTGCGTCTGAGGTCAGCTCGGCCGCGATTCGTTGCGTTGACGGGCAGGTGAGGAGTCGTGCGTGCTCCGGGTCACCCCGGTGCCGCTGGACGCCGGGTGCCGTCCGTGGGTGGGTCGAGGTGCATCAGGCGACGCGACCGGCGGGCGGGGTCGGTGGGTGGGTGCAGGCCCTTTGCTCTGCTTCAACGGGGGCAACAGCTGCCGTTCGGTAATCGGACGCACGGTGTTGCCTGGGGTGAAGCAGAGCAAAGGACGCAGGGGGAGGGGGCGCGGGCGGAGGGGCGCGAGGGGAGGGCGCGCGGGCGGCGGCGCAAGGGAGAGCGGGTGCAAGGAGAACGGGACGAACCCCGGACACACTTCAGGGGCGGCGAATCGCCGCCCCTGAAAGGGTGTCTCCCGGCCGGTGAACCACCGGACTGATCGGGCTCTGCCGGCGAACCGCCGGCTGTTCGCCGGTGCATCACCGGCGAGCGGAACAGTGCCCGCTAGAAGCGATCGACAAACTGTGAGTCAAGCCACTCGCGGAGGCGCTGCACCCAGTCGCCGTCGGTGGTCGGCCACACGAACTGTCCGGTCATCGCCAGGACGCCGAGCACCACGGCCGCGAGCCCGATGAGAATGCCGAACAGCGCGTCGGTCTTGCCGGCGACGTGCCGGCGGCGGGTCGCCATCAGGCCCAGCACCGAGAGCACCGCGCCGACCCCGCCGAGCCCGATGCCGTACCCGGCCAGCGTGCCGCTCAGCACGAACAGCGCACCGACGACGGAGACGATCAGGCCGAGGGTGGCGAGCAGGCTCGCCCGAGGCTTCGGGCCGCGCGTCACCGGCGGCTCCAGCTCGGTGTCGCGGGCGGGGGTCGTGTCGACCGGGCGGTCGGTCACGTCGGGCCGCCGGGTGGTGGGGTCGAGGTCGGTGTCCCGCTCGGGACGTCGGGTCGTACCGTCGAGGTCCTTGTCACGCTCGATGGTCGGGGCCGCGACCGTCGCGGCAGCGGCGGCCGGGCGGGCGGCGTCGGACCGGGTCTCGGTGTCCGCCGGCCGGGCGGTGGCGGCGCGGGCCACGGCGGCGCGCTCCGCGGCTCGCCGCTCGGCCTCGCCGCTGCGTCCGGTCCGCCCGGCGGTCGCCGTGGCGTCGCCGGTGGCCGTGGTGCTGGGGTTCGTTGCCTGGTCGGCGTCCCGGCCGGTCAGCGGTGTATCACGGCCGTCGACCCGGCCGTCGAGGTTCTCGTCCCGCGTCGGCGTCTGCTCCGACCGGCGGGAGAGCGAAGGAATCTTGACCACTACACACCTCCTGTTGACTGCGTGGTGGCCGACGTTCAGGGGTGGCACCCACGCGTTGCGACCCCGAAATACCCACCTGGGCGTTTCCTGACACCGATTTCGGGTACGACCGGCGCTGACTATCCTTGGCACCCGTGCCAGAGGGACACACGATCCACCGCCTGGCGGCCCGGCACGCCGAGCTGTTCGCCGGGGACAAGCTGCACGCCGCCAGCCCGCAGGGCCGCTTCGCCGACGGTGCTGCGCGGCTCTCCGGCACCGTCCTGGACAGCACCGAGGCGTACGGCAAGCACCTGCTGCACCACTACGCCGACGAGCTGACCCTGCACGTGCACCTCGGGCTGTACGGCAAGTTCACCGACGGCCCGGGGACGCCACCCGAGCCCGTCGGCCAGGTACGGCTGCGGCTGGTCAGTGACCGGCACTGGCTGGACCTGCGCGGCCCGACCGCCTGCGAACTGCTCACCCCGCCCGAGGTCGACGCCCTGCGGGCACGCCTCGGTCCGGACCCGCTGCGCGCCGACGCCGACCCCGAGCGGGCGTACGCCCGGATCTCCCGCAGCCCGACGCCCCTCGCGGCCCTGCTGCTCGACCAGTCGGTGGTGGCCGGCACCGGTCTGATCTTCGTGACCGAGGCGCTGTTCCGGGCCGGCCTGCCGCCGACGATGCCCGGCCGGGGGCTGACCCGGGCCGGTTGGGACGCCCTCTGGGCCGACCTGGTCGCGCTGATGCGGCTCGCCCTGGAGCACGGTCGGATCGACACCGTCCGCGACGTCCACCTGCCGGAGGCGATGGGCCGGCCGCCGCGCGTCGACCGCCACGGCGGCGAGGTGTACGTCTACCGCCGCGCCGGCACTCCCTGCCACATCTGTGGCACCGAGGTCAGTCGCGGCGAGTTGGCCGGCCGCAACCTCTACTGGTGCCGTACCTGCCAGGCCGGCTGACCCGACGCGTCACTCGCTGCCGAGCAGCCAGCGGACCACCTCGATCTGGTGCGCGAAGACGACCTGGTCGGCGATGCACCAGGCCAGGCAATGACCGATCGTCCAGCCCCGGACCCGGTCGACGTCCAGCCCGAGGTCGGTGCTGAGCCGGTCGAGCCGGTGCCGGACGGCGACCGGCGAGTGACCCAGCTCCGGACCGCGCACGAGGGGCACCACCGAGAACTCCCGCTCGCCGATCAGCGGCTTGGGATCGATCACCAGCCAGGGGGCGCGCTCGGCGGCGAGCACGTTGCCGGCGTGCGAGTCCTGGTTGACGAGCACCTGTTCGCCCTGGCTCGCCGACAGGTCGACGAGCAGGGAGCGGGCCGCGTCGAGGAGTCGCCGTTCGTACGGCCGGCCGGCGCGGTCCCAACTGCGCGGCATCCGGTCGAGCCAGCCGGCGGCCTCCTCGGCGAGCGGGGTGAACGGCGCGTCGGCCGGTCGCCAGAGCCGGGGCAGCAGGTCGACCGCCGCGTCCAGCGCCCGATCCATCGGTAGTTCGTGCAGGGGCGTACCGGGTCGGCAGCGCTCCACCAGCAGCACGCGCCGTTCGGGGTCGTGGGCGAGCAGCCGGATCGCGCCGTCGCCGGCCCAGTGGCCGAGCGCGTGGGCCTCGTACCGACTGTCCTCGTCCGGGAACTGGACCTTGAGCACCGCCGCCGTACCGTCGGGCAGTTCGGCGGGGAGCGCCAGCGAGGCGTACGCCTGCCGGAACGGCGGACCGAGCCGCAGCGACCACCGTTCGGCGCACTCCACCACCAGCGTCGGCAGCGCGCTCAGCCAGGCCCGGCCCACCGCTGACGCTCGTACCCAAGCAAGCCCCTCGGGCAGTTCCATCCCGCCATCCTGCCCGGACGCGACAGAAGGGGTGGACACCAGATCGGACATCCTGGAACCTGTCGTGATGCGACCGGGGCCGTTCTTACGGGAAAGCCTGCTGCGCGCCGGGATGCGCGATGTCGTCGCCGTCGAGCCGGCGGCGGGTGGGCTCGCGGCGCTCGCCGGCATCGCCACCCGCCGGGACGCGCCGCCGGTGTTCGTCAAGGCGTTCGCCGAGGCGCCGGCCGACGACGTCTTCCCCGCCGAGGCCGACGGGTTGGCCGCGCTGCGCGACCTGGGGGGGGTGGCGACGCCCGAGGTGATCCTCGCGGACCGGGACGTGCTGGTGCTGTCTCTGCTGCGGCCGAGGCCGCGCAGCGAGGCGTTCTGGGAGCGGTTCGCGCATGTGCTGGCTCACCTGCACACGAGTACGACCCATCCGCGCTTCGGTTGGCACCGGGACAACTGGCTGGGGCGTCGCCGGCAGGTCAACACGTGGCACGACGACGGCTTCGCGTTCTTCGCGCAGCACCGGCTACTCCGGTGGCTCGGCGAGCCCCGTGTGGACGCGACGCTGGATCGCGAGGATCGGGCGGCGTTGGAACGGCTGTGTTCCCGGTTGCCCGAGCTGCTGCCGGCCCGGCCCGCCTGCCTCACACACGGCGACCTGTGGACGCAGAACGTCCTGTCCACGGCGGACGGCCAGCCGGCGCTTATCGATCCAGCGGTGTCCTATCTGTGGGCCGAGGTCGACCTCGCCCACGTCTGGACGACGTCGCCGCCGCCGGAGGCGCAGCGGTTCTTCGACGTCTACGCGGAGCTGACGTCGCTCGACAGCGACTGGCGGGCCCGGATGCCGATCATCCAATTGCGACAGCACCTCGCGGTGCTGGCCCAGTTCGACGACGATTGGGGCGCGGGCGACCAGATCCGTACCACTCTCGCCCCGTTCCGCAGCAGGACGTGACCCGGGAGGCCCTGTGACTACGAGGGGCCGGCGCTGTTCGAGGAGGCGCGTCGGCCGATCGACGACCACTACTGAGGGACGGCTTGCAACCTGCTGGCCCGCTCAGTCGGGCTTGGGTCGTGAGCGCAGCCGATCCATCTGGGCGTGGCTGAGGTCGTGTGCGCGCGCCAGGTGGCGGGTGATCACCTCAAGCTCCTCCTCGGTGTGGTCGTCGAGGATTGCCTGCCAGGACCGGCCAAGGTCGTCCCAGACCCTCGTGACCCGGTCGATCCGGTCCGGCACAGGGCTGACCAGCACCCGACGCCGGTCCGCCCGGTCGGGCGTGCGTTTCACGTAGCCGCCACGTTCCAGTCGGTCGACCAGGCGGGTGGCCGAGCCGGTGGTCAGGCCGGTCATCTCGGCGATCTCACGCACCGTGGGCGGGGTGGGTGCCGCGGTGAGCAGGCTGAGGAACTGTACGTCCGTCGGATGGAGCCCGAGGTGGTCGGCGATCGCCTGGTTGAACAGCACGTACGAGGCCAGATAGCGACGGGACGCCATCGACAGCTCCTCGTAGAGCCGTGCCCGACGCGGTGGAGTCATGTCCGTCACCTCCTAATTGGTTGCGCGGCGCAGCGATTCCTTCTAATCTGCTGCGTGATGCAGCAAATGCGTCACGCAGCTATCGTACCTCGGGAGGACTCGTGCTCACCGTCGCCGTCAGTGGAGCCACCGGAGCGCAGGGCGGGGCCACGGCCCGCGCCTTGCTGAAGGCCGGCCATCGGGTACGAGCGCTCACCCGCCAACCCACCTCCTCGGCCGCCGACAGTCTGCGCGGCCTCGGCGCCGAGGTGCGCCAAGCCGACTTCGACGACCGCGCCTCCCTGGCCGCCGCGCTCGCCGGAGCGGATTCGTTGTTCGCGGTCACCACCCCGTTCGGCACCGACCTGGCCACCGAGGTCCGACACGGCGCGGCCCTCGTCGACGCCGGGGCTGCCGCCGGCCTCGGTCATATCGTGCTGACCACCGTCGCGCACGCCGACCGGGGCACGGGCGTACCGCACTACGAGAGCAAGTACCTGGTCGAGCAGCACCTTCGCGGCTCCGGCGTGCCCTGGACGATCATCGCGCCAGCAGCATTCATGGACAACTACGCCAGTGGCTGGACCCTCGACGGCCTGCGCAAGGGCGTCTTCGCGTGGCCGATGCCGGCAGATCGGCGGCTCGCCCTCATTTCGGCGGCCGACATCGGCGCGTTCGCCTCGCTCGTCCTCCAGCGCCCTGACGAGTTCGCCGGCCGCCGGATCGACATCGCCTCTGATCAACGCACGCCTGCGGAAATCGCCGAGATCCTCACCGTCGTCACCCGCTCCGCCATCGACCATCGGCAGGTGCCGCTGGCCCGTGTCCGGCAGTGGTCCAGCGACCTGGCGGCCATGTTCGAGTACTTCACCGAAGTCGGTCTGGACCTTGATGTCCCCGGGCTGCGGGCCGACTACCCGGAGGTCGGCTGGCAGCGCTTCGCCGACTGGGCCGCCGCTCAGGACTGGGCCACGCTGCTGTCCGCCACGCCCACCGACAGCGGGTCCTCCAACTCCTGACGGGTGGTGTGACGCAGCGGAATTGACAGTCGACCGGCAGCCGGAGCAGGGTTGCGAAGTGACAACGCTGTCAACGGACAAAAGGGATGAGAAGCAGTCGCTTCCACTCCTACGTCTACGGCGGCATGCCGTACCGTTGACCGTTTTCCGGCGCGGACCCGGTCCGTCCGCCGATCCTTGCCGTATGCCCCTTCGCTCCTCGACGGTGACCAGCTGAGATGACCGACACGCCCCGCTTCGACGCCGAACCGCCCCCTGCCCCGGCAGGGGTACCCGACATGCCCGACCTGGACGGCTTCCTCGCCGACCAGACCCGCACGCTGCTCGACACCGCCCGCCGGTCGGTCCGGCCCGAGGGCGGCTTCTGGTGGCTCACCGACGACCGCACCCCGGACCGGGGCGAAGCCGTCTACACCTGGATCACCTGCCGGATGACCCACGTCGCCGCGCTCGCCCACCGCAACGGTGACCCGGATGCCGCCGCCATCGTCGACCACGGCGTCGCCGCGCTCGACACGCTGCTGCGCGACGACCGGTACGGCGGCTGGTTCGGCGCCGTGGACCAGCACGGTACGCCGACCGACGAGCGCAAGGCCGGGTACGACCACGCGTTCGTGCTGCTCGCCGCGTCCAGCGCCGCCCGGGCCGGGCGGCCCGGCGCGGACCGGTTGCTCGCCGAGGTCCTCAACGTGGTGCGGGACCGGTTCTGGGACGACGAGACGGGCGCCGTCCGTGAATCGTGGAACCGGGACTGGACGGTCACCGAGGACTACCGCGGCGCGAACAGCAGCATGCACATGGTCGAGGCGTTCCTCGCCGCTGCCGCCGCCACCGGCGACACGAGCTGGACCGACCGGGCCCTGCGGATCGCCAGCCACCTGGTGCACACCGAGGCCGCCCGGCACGACTGGCGGCTGCCCGAGCACTTCACGGCCGACTGGGTGCCGCTGCTCGACTACAACCGGGACCAGCCCGCCGACCCGTTCCGGCCGTACGGCTCGACGATGGGCCACTGGCTGGAGTGGGCCCGGCTGCTGCTCGAACTGGAGGCGGTCCTGCCGCAGCCGCCGGGCTGGCTGCTCGCCGACGCACGTGCCCTGTTCTCCGCCGCCCTGCGGCGTGGCTGGGCGGTCGACGGCGCGGACGGCTTCGTCTACACCATCGACTGGGACGATTCGCCCGTCGTGCGCTCCCGGATGCACTGGGTGCTGGCCGAGGCCATCGGGGCGGCGGTCACCCTGTTCCGCCGTACCGGGGACGCCGCCTACGCCGACTGGTACCGGGCCTTCTGGGCGTACGCGCGCCACTACCTCGTCGACGGCACCGGCTGGCGGCACGAGCTGGACGCGCGGAACCTGCCCGCCGACACGGTGTGGCACGGTCGCCCCGACGTCTACCACGCGTATCAGGCGGTGCTGCTGTCCCGCTCGGCCGACGGCCTCGGTGGCCCCGGCCCGCTCGCCCCGGGGACGGTGACCGCATGATCGTTGTCGCCGGAGAGGCGCTCATCGACCTGGTGGTCACCGCCGACGGGCAGCGCGCGGTGCCGGGCGGCTCGCCCGCGAACGTGGCGGTCACCCTGGCCCGACTCGACCAGCCGGTACGACTGCTGGCCCGGCTCGGTCCCGACGAGTACGGTCGGCAGATCGCCGAGCACCTGGCGGCCAACCGGGTGGACCTCCAGTGGGCGGTCCGCGCCCCGGAACCCACCTCGGTTGCGGTCGCCACCCTGGACGCCACCGGCCAGGCCAGCTACGAGTTCCGGCTCGACGGCGCGGCGGACTGGCAGTGGACACCGCAGGAACTGCCCGACCTGGCCGGCTCGTCGGCGATCGCCTTTCACACCGGGTCACTCGCCCTGGCGCTCGCCCCCGGCGCGCAGGCACTGGAGGGGCTGCTCGCCCGCGAACGCGACCGCGACGCCGTCACCCTCTCGATCGATCTCAACCTGCGTCCGAGCATCGTCACGGACCGGGCCGCCGAGCAGGAGCGGGTACGCCGACAGGTACCCCTCGCGCACGTGGTCAAGGCCAGCGACGAGGACCTGGCCTGGCTCTACCCGGGTCGGTCGGTGGGCGACGTGATGGCCGACTGGCGCGAAGCCGGCGTGTCCTGCGCCGTGGTGACCCGTGGCGGTGAGGGCGCGTGGCTGCTCGCCCCCAACGGAGTGCTGCACGACCAGCCGGCCGTACGCACCACAGTGGTCGACACCGTCGGCGCGGGCGACTCGTTCACCGGTGGCCTGCTCGCCGCACTGGCCGACATCGACGCGCTCGGTGACCGGCCTTCCGACCGGCTCGCCGCGGTGACCGAGTCGCAGTGGACGACGGTGCTGCGCCAAGCGGCGACGGTGGCAGCCCTGACCTGCGCCCGCCGAGGCGCCAACCCCCCAACCCAAGCCGAGGTAAAAGCCCTCCTGACAGCCCCGCGCTAACCCCCCGGCCCCGACCCCGCCCCGACCCCGCCCTGACCCCGCCCTGACCCCGCCCTGACCTCGCCCTGACCCCCTCCGCGATCTTGCACTTTCTGTCGCGACAGAGCGGGTCAAAATCCACGAATCGACAACAGGAAGTGCAAGATCGCGGAGGTTCGGTGGGTGCGGGGGCGCATGCACGTCGCTCACTCCCGCGATCTTGCGTTTTCTGCTGCGACAAAAGGCGCATTTGCGCGCAGGTCAACGACAGAAAGTGCAAGATCAGCGGGCCGCGGGCCGCGGGCCGCGGGCAGCGGGGCCGCGGGCAGCGGGCAGCGGGCAGCGGGGCAGCGGGGCAGCGGGCTGCGGGGCGGGGCAGGGCGGGGCAGGGCGGGGCAGGGCGGGGCGGGGTTAGGGGAGGCCTCGGTGTAGGAGGCGGGTGGGTAGGACCGTTGTCGACGGGGGGGAGTCGTCGCCGGCGATGCGCTCGAAGAGGCGTTCGGTGGCTACCCGGGCCAGTTCGCGTGTGTCGTAGGCGACGACTCTCAACGGTCGGGGCATCAGGTGGGCCAGTTCGAAGTCGTCGAAGCCGACAAGCGCCGCGTCGCTGCCCCGGCGGTGCAGCTCCTGCAACGCGCCGACGGTGAGCCGGTTGTTGCCGCAGAAGAACGCGGTGGGTGGGTCCGGGAGGTCGAGCAGCGCGGCGACCGCCCGCCCGGCCTCCTCAGGGGCGATCAGGCGGTCGCACACCAGCGACTCGTCCGACTCGACTCCGGCGTCCGCCAGTGCCGCCCGCGCGCCGGCCAGCCGTTCCCGCATCGTGGGTACGCTGGGCGCGCCGAGCAGGAGACCGACCCTCCGGT
Organism: Micromonospora sp. NPDC005172; assembly: GCF_040608555.1. NCBI lineage: Bacteria > Bacillati > Actinomycetota > Actinomycetes > Micromonosporales > Micromonosporaceae > Micromonospora > Micromonospora sp. NPDC005172. The sequence goes on along the minus strand of NZ_JBEXIL010000065.1, from coordinate 18,098 downwards.
GCCCCTCGTCGAGCAGCGCGTCGACGCCGGCCCGACCGCCACCGGAGTTGTCCAGCAGCACGGTGTCGGCGAGCAGCCCCTGCGGCGGCCGGTCCAGGAAGACCACCGGCATGCCCAGTTCGACCTCGCGGCGCAGGAACGAGTGGTCGGGGCCCGCCGGCACCACCAGCAGCCCGTCGACCCGGCGCTGCGTGAAGTCCTGGAGGACGGCGCGTTCCCGCTCTGGGTCCTCCTCCGAGGAGGCGGTGATCAACATGGTGCCGTGCGCGGCGGCGATCTCGGCGGCCACGCTCGCGATCGTGGCGTAGAACGGGTTGGCGATCTCCTCGATGAGCAACCCGACGGTCGCGTTGAGCTGGCGCGAGCGCAGGTTGCGCGCGATGTCGTTACGTCGGAAACCCAGCTCGGTGATGGCGGCCAGCACCCGGCCGAGCAGTTCCTGACCCACCGGCTCGTCGTTGACCACCCGGGAGACCGTCTTCAGGCTGACTCCGGCGTGTCGGGCGACATCGACCATGGTCGGACGTCGGCGCGCGGTGGGCCTGGTCGGGGTCTGGGTCACGGGGTGGACCTCCACGGCGGGCGCGGTCAGCGATCAAGGGCGGCGAGCGCATCGACCGCCTTCCGGGCGGCGATCAGCACCGGATCCCAGACCGGCGCGTACGGCGGAGCGTAGCCCAGGTCCAGTGCCGTCATGTCGTCCACGGTCATGCCGTTCCACAACGCGACGGCGAGAGTGTCGATGCGTTTGGCCGCCTCGGACCAGCCGACGATCTGCGCGCCGAGCAGACGGCCGCTGGGACGTTCGGCGATCAGCTTGACGGTCATCGCTCGGGCGCCGGGGTAGTAGCCGGCCCGGTTGGTCGACTCGGCGATCACCGAGATGAAGTCGAAGCCGGCCGCCGAGGCGTCCCGCTCCCGCAGACCCGTCCGACCGACCTCCAGCTCGCAGACCTTGGTCACGGCCGTGCCGATCACGCCGGTGAAGGTGGCGTACCCGCCGCCGATGTTGATGCCGGCCACCCGGCCCTGCTTGTTGGCGTGGGTGCCGAGTGGGATGTACACCGGCATTCCGCTGACCCGGTGCAGGGTCTCCACGCAGTCGCCGGCCGCCCAGACTCCAGGGAAGCCGGGAACCCGCATCCGCCGGTCCACCCGGATCGCGCCGGTCGGCCCGAGCGGCAGTCCGGCGGCCTCCGCGAGCCCGACATTGGGGCGTACGCCGAGACCCAGGACCACGACGTCGGTCGGAATCGGCCCCTCGGCGGTGACCACGGCGGACACCCGGCCGTCCCGCTGGTCGAGGCCGGTCACCGGCAGGCCGGCGCGGATGGTGACGCCGAGGCCACGCATGGCCTCGGCGACGAGTTCGGCCATGTCGGCGTCGACCGTCGACATGGGTTGCTCGGCCTGCTCGACGAGCGTCACCGACAGGCCGCGCTGGATCATCGCCTCGGCCATCTCGACGCCGATGTAGCCGCCGCCCACCACCACCGCCCGGCGCGGCTGCGGCTCGGCGTCCAGCCAGTCGCGCAGCGCCGCCCCGTCGTCGAGGGTCTGCACCCCGAACACGCCGGCGACGTCCGACTGCGCCCACGGGGGCTTGGTCGGTGTCGCGCCGGCGGCGTACATCAGCTCGTCGAAGCGTTCCCGGATCTCGCCGCCGTGCTCCAGGTCCCGGGCGACCACCTCGCGCCGTTCGAGGTCGATGGCGGTCACCTCGTGGCGCATCCGTACGTCGATGTCGAACTTGGTGCGGAACGTCTCCGGGTCGCGGGCGATCAGATGCTCCGGGCCGGGCACGAGCCCACTGATCCAGTAGGGGATGCCGCAGGCCGAGTAGGAGGTGAAGTGACCTCGCTCGAAGACCACGATCTCCAGGTCGTCGCGGTCGCGGCGGCGGCGTGCCTGGGACGCCGCCGACATGCCGGCGGCGTCCCCGCCGATGACGATCAATCGTTGCGCCACAGGATCATCCTGTCACGCGGGTGCTCAGCCGCGCGTCTGTCGCGCCACGTCGTGCACGACGTCGACGAGCCGTCCGGTACGGGCGTACACGGCGCGCTGTCGGGCCGCGCCGGTGCCGTGGCGGCGCAGCCCGCCCAGCAGGTCGGACACCTCGGCCCAGTCGCCGTGCCGCTCCAGTGCCGGCCGCAGTCGTTCGACGAACCCGTCCAACAGGTCCCAGGCGGGCTTCGGCTCGCCGGTGGTGACGTCGACGCCCTCGCCTTCCAGGCCGTCGTGGGCGGCCCGCCAGTGCGCGCCGACCAGCAGGTGGTGGTCGGTCCGCAGCGCGGGGCGGCCGGCCTCGACGTCCTCCATGGCGGTGGCCACGAGCGCGCGGACCAGCGCGGCGACCAGCACCGCGTCGTCCACGGTCGGGCAGACGTCGCCGATGCGCAGCTCCACGGTCGGGTACTTCGCCGACAGCCGGGCGTACCAGTAGAGCATGCCCTCGTCGAGCATCACCCCGCTGGCGATCAACTGACGGATCAGCCGCTGGTAGTGCTCGTGCGACTCCAACCAGGGCGTCGGCGCGACCGACGGCCAGCGCTCCCACTCGACCGAGCGCCAGCTCGCGTAGCCGGTGTCCTCGCCACCGGCGAACGGCGAGTTGGTGGTGATGGCGTGCAGCATCGGCAGCCACGGCCGGACGTGGTTGAGCACCTGCACGCCGGTCTCCGGATCGGGGACGCCCACGTGCACGTGCATGCCGTTGTTGCCGGGGCCGGGCACGAGCAGCCGGAATCGCTCGATCATCCGGTCGAAACGGGGCTTGTCCACGACCGGCGGCACCGGGCCGTCCACCGGGCCGGTGCCGATGGCCAGCAGCCGAACGCCAGCCCGCTCGGCCGCGTCGGCGAGCGCCTTGCGGAGTACGCCGAGGGAGTGCCGGATCGAGGACAGCTCGAGGCCGGGCGGCGAGCCGATCTCGATCTGGCTGGTCTGGAACTCGCGTTCCACCTGACCGCGCAGCTCCGCCGGGACCTGTTCGAGCACGAGGTCGACGGCGGGCACCGCGGCGCCGGTGTGTGGGTCGACGAGCAGGAACTCCTCCTCGACGCCAACGGTGAGCACATCGGTCCCCGCGGTCGTCCCGCCGGGTGCCTCCGCCACCTGCCCCGTCATCGCGCACCACCGTCCGTTTCTGCCGCTCGCGGTCTGTCCGCGCCGGTCGGACGCTTCGTTACCCACAGTGGTAACGCCCGGAAACGTGGTGACGGCACGCCGTCCCGCGTGTCGGGCTCCGACCGCCGCCTGTCGCCGATCCTGCCGGGGGACGTGACACCGGGTCCTATGCTGAGCGCGTGCCGATGCTGCTGGGATACCTCTGGGCGGCGTGGATGTCCGCGTCCGCCCAGCTCGGCATGCTCGCGGACCGCCCGGCCGACCTGCTGGCGGGGGCCGCGCTGACCGCCCTGGTCCTCATCGCCGCACTGCTCGCCGCGCACACGCTCGGCCTGGCCCGAGCACCGGGTGTCGCGCGACGCTGGGCGGGGCTGCGCGCTCGGGCCTGGTCTCGGCGCACACCCCGCCAGATCGATCCGGATGCTGCCGGACGACCCCGCCCCCGCGCACCCGGACGCCCCCTCGCCGCGTAGCGACACGTCGCCGCGCGGCCGATCCCACAGTCATCGGTCCTTCCTGCCGGCGGCCACCGCCGGGGGAGGACCCACCGGAATCGGACCGAGGGGTTTCCCATGCTCGCCTTCGCACCACTGCGCGACGTCGTCGGCGCCGCCGGCACCGCGTTGTCCTGGCTCACCGATCTGCTCGAACCGCTGGCCGACGGCACGGCGACAGTCGCCGCCATCGTGCTGCTCACCATCGCCGTCCGGCTGTTGATCGCACCGCTGACCGTCGCGCAGGTCCGCGGGGAGCGACGCCGTGCGGCGCTCGCCCCGCAGGTGCGCGAGCTCCAGCAGAGGTACGCCGACGACTCGGCGACACTCCAGCGCGAGGTGTTCGCGCTGTACCGCTCGGCCGGCGCGAACCCGGTGGCCGGCTGCCTGCCCCTGCTGATCCAGGCACCGTTCCTGCTGGTCCTGTACCGCCTGTTCGCCACCGACGAGGGCGGTACGGGACTGCTCGACGAACGGCTGGTCGGCGTACCCCTGGGTCATCACCTCGGCGACGGCCTGGCCGGCGCGGCCGGGCCGCTCTTCGCCGGGCTGCTGGCGCTGCTGCTGGTGCTGGCCTGGTGGTCGTCGCGGCGCGCACGGCGCGCGTCGGCGGCGGTCGGCACGGTGGCCGGTACGCCCGTCGAGGGACCGGGCGCGGCCACGCTCGGTCGGTTGCTGCCCCTGCTGCCGTTCACGACCGTGCTGGTGGCGCTGGTGCTGCCGCTCGCCGCGGTGATCTACCTGGTGACGACGACAGCCTGGTCGGCGCTGGAGCAGGCGGTGCTACGCCGTCCGCAGGCCACACCGGCACCCGCCGCAGGGCATCCCCTGGCCTGACCGTCGACGGCGTCCCGCCAGGGGCGTCGGCGACGACGCGGATCAGCGACCGGCGGTCACCGACCGCCGGTCGTCGCGTTGCCGACGGCGGCGGATCTTGCGGGCCACCCAGGCGACCACCATGACGACGAAGACCGCTCCGATGGCGTAGTTGAACCAGTCGCTGTACCGCTCGACGTTCTGCCACCGGCTGCCCAGCGCGTAACCGGAGCCGACGATCAGGGCATTCCACACCCCGCTGCCGATCGTCGTGAGCAGGACGAACTCGCCCAGCGGCATCCGGTTGGCCCCGGCCGGGACGGAGACCAGGCTGCGGACCACCGGCACCACCCGGCCGATCAGCACCGCCCAACGGCCGTGTCGCTCGAACCAGCGGTCGGCCTTCTCCAGGTCGTCGCCGTCCACCAGCGGAATACGGTCCAGCCAGCGCTTCAACCGCTCCTCACCGACCGCCGCGCCGGCCCAGTAGAGCACCAGCGCGCCGACCAGCGAGCCGACCGTCGCGGCCACCACCACGAGGACGACGTTGAACTGACCCTCGTGGGCCAGGAAACCCGCCATCGCCAGCACGATCTCGCTGGGGATGGGCGGGACGATGCTCTCCAGCGCGACCAGCAGGGCCACGCCAACCGGACCCATCGCCTCGATCACCGAGGCCACCCATCCGGTCAGGCCGGTGAACTCGGACGGGTCACCAGTCTGGGCGTACGCCATTGGTCATCCTTCCGTACGGCCGAGGAGGGGATCGGACTGTCATACCCAGTGGCCGGCACGGCACACCTACCGGTGAGCCGTGCCACCCCTCGATCGTCAGGCCTCCGGGTGCAGCGCCGTGTCCGCCGGGCCCTGCCGCCAACCGGTGAACACCACGGTGAGGCCGCCGCGCGTCGGGGCGCAGCAGAACGGGCCGGCCATCGCCTCGACGGTCGGGTCCAGCGGCGCGAGACGGACCAGTCGCCACGGCCCGTCGGCAACCCGGGCACGTACGGTCAGCGCGTCACCGGCCCGACTGACCCGTACGGTCACCTCCTGACCCGCCCAGCCCGGTACCGGGGAGACCGACCAGTCGGAGAACTCCCGGGTCACCACCGCGCCGAGCTGCGACTCGCCGTCGCTCACCTCGACACCCGCCTTGACCCACGTCCGCTCGTCCACCCGCACCAGCACGCCGGCCTGGTCGAACTGCGCCGAGAAGTCGAGCGCGAAGCTCACCTCCATGGCCGCGCCGACGGGCAACGGCGCCAGCAGCGCCGGGCCGTTGTCGTGGACGAAGCCGTAGCTGGTCCGACGCCAGAAGTCGGTCTCCGCTCCGGCCTCGACGACCAGCTCACCGGCCGGGCCGTGCTCGGTGCGCACCGGCGGGTGCAACCACTCGCCCCGGGACCAGTCCAACTCATCGCTCGGCGGTACGAGGTCGCTCTCCATGCCGGGCAGGGTACCGACCGGGCGGGTCCATCGGGTTTGCCGTGGTGATCAACGGGAGAAGTTCCTCCCGCATGGGTGACCGTTGGTATTCCGAAGCCGTCGTCTACTGCCTCGACATCGACACGTACGCCGACTCCGACGGCGACGGGGTCGGCGACATCCGTGGGCTGATCGGCCGGCTGGACTACCTCGCCCGGCTGGGCGTGACCTGCCTGTGGCTGCACCCGATCCACCCGTCACCCAACCGCGACGACGGGTACGACGTCACCGACTTCTACAACGTGGACCCCCGCTTCGGCACCCTCGGCGACTTCGCCGAGCTGCTGCACCAGGCACAGAACCGGGGCATCCGCGTGATCATCGACCTGGTGGTCAACCACACCTCCGACGAGCACCCCTGGTTCCAGTCGGCCCGATCCTCGCCCGACTCGCCGTACCGGGACTGGTTCGTCTGGTCCGACACCGAGCCGGCCGACCGCCACCAGGGCATGGTCTTCCCCGGCGAGCAGAAGGAGACGTGGAGCTACGACCGGACCGCCAAGGCGTGGTTCTACCACCGGTTCTACAAGTTCCAGCCGGACCTCAACTTCGCCAACCCCGAGGTCCGGGCCGAGGTCAAGAAGATCATGTCGTTCTGGCTCCAGCTCGGGGTCGCCGGCTTCCGGATGGACGCGGTGCCGTTCATCATCGAGCTGACCGAGCCGGGCAACCCGGACTCCCCGAAGGACTTCGAGTTCCTCACCGAGATGCGCCAGCACGTGCAGTGGCGGCGCGGCGACGCCGTCCTGCTCGCCGAGGCGAACGTCGAACCGGACCAGCTCCCGACGTTCTTCGGCGACACCAGTGGCTCCGGCAACCGCATCCACATGCTGTTCGACTTCATGCTCAACGGCCGGCTCGTGCTCGCTCTCGCCCGGCAGGACCCGGAGTCGCTGATCGAGGCGCTGCGCGACACCCCGAAGCTCCCGGTCGGCGGGCAGTGGGCCACCTTCCTGCGCAACCACGACGAGATCGACCTGTCCCGGTTGACGACCGAACAGCGCAACCAGGTGTACGCGGAGTTCGGCCCGGACGAGAACATGCGCATCTACGACCGGGGAATCCGCCGCCGGCTCGCCCCGATGCTCGGCAACGACCGGCGGCGCATCGAGCTGGCGTACGCGTTGCAGTTCTCCCTGCGCGGCACTCCGGTGCTGCGCTACGGCGAGGAGATCGGGATGGGCGAGGACCTGTCGCTGCCCGGTCGGGAGGCGATCCGTACGCCGATGCAGTGGTCGTACAAGCCGAATGCCGGCTTCTCCACGGCAGACCCGGAGAAGTTGGTCCGCCCGGTGATCGACAAGGGTGACTTCGGCTACCAGAACGTCAACGTCACCGCCCAGCGTGGCGACCCGAAGTCACTGCTCGCCTGGTTCGAGCGCATGATCCGTACGCTGCGGGAGGCCCCGGAGATCGGCTCCGGCTCGACCACCCACATCGACGTGGCGATGCCGCCGGGGGTTCTGGCGCACCGGGCGGACGGGCCGACCGGCACGATGGTCTTCCTGCACAACCTGGGCACCGACGACGTCGAGGTCGACCTGAGCAGCCTCGAACCGGAGGCCGACCTGCCGATCGACGTGCTCACCGACCGTGGCTACGGCGACCTGGGCAAGCTCGGCGCGGTGAAGGTCTCCGGGCACGGGTACCGGTGGATCCGCCTCTGCCGGGGTCCGGGGTACTGACGACGAGGGGGACCGCGCCGACCGGCGCGGTCCCCCCGACTGACGCGGTGGCCCGTCAGCGCACCCCGAAGGCCCGCAGGACGGTCTGCCGGACCGAGTTGCCCGCGCCGTCGGCGGCGTCGGCCCGCAGCGACACGTACCGCGCATCCTTGGGCGCCCGCAGCGTCGTCGTCCAGGAACCGTCCTTCGCGCGGTCCAGCGGCTGCCGCTGCCAGTGCGCCCCGTCGTCGTACGAGATCTCCAGGTGCACCGGCCGGATGCTGCCGCAGCCGGTGACGCCGGGCAGGTGCGCGGCGGAGACGGTAAGCGCGGTCCGGTCCTTCGCGGTACCGGCGGCGTCGGTGTCGACGGCGTAGTCGAGCTGGAGCAGCGGCAGCACGCTCGACTCCACCCCGGCGGCCGGCGCCTTCGACCGGAACGTCCACTCGGTGGTGGTGCTGGTCGAGTACCGGCCGACGGTCGGGTCCTGGGTGGTACCCACCACCAGCCGGTACGGCAGGTCGCCCGCGCTCGGCGCGGTGCCGCTGACCCACGTGCTGGTGCTCTCGCCCAGCAGCGTCCCGCCCTGGTAGAGCTTGTTGGTCTGCCCTGCGGCGCTCATCGCCATGCCGACGTGGTCGTCGCCACCCCAACCGGGCACGTCCAGGTTGAGGGTGTCCCCGGAGCGGGTCGGCAGCTTGAAGTTGTTGTTCAGGTGCGGCCGCTCGATCGGCGTGAAGAACTGCTCCCGACTCCTGCTGCCGGCACGGAAGCTGGTCCGGGGGTCGATCTGGTACGTGGCGGCGTCGAGGTACGCCTCCTGACCCCAGGTGTAGAGGTCACCGGTGGACACCCAGTCGGTCCGGACCGTGGCGAGCGGCCGGTTGCTGCTCTGGCCGATGCCCCAGTTGTTGTACGACGGCCAGTCGTAGCGGAACTCGCCACCCCGCGTCTCCGGGGTCGGTACGCGGAAGCCGACATCCACCCGGGCCAGCGTCTTCGGGGTCTCGGTCCGGCTCAGGTCACCCGGAATCCGGTTGTGGTACGCCTGCACCAGGTCGTACACGTAGTCGGCGACCGGCTGCGAGACGACCTCGACCTTCGTGGAACCGTGCTCGATCTGCCGGATCAACGCCTCGCCCTCGTCGGTGCTGAGCATCGCCACCTCGATGGGGGTGGGTGTGAAGAAGTCGATCGAGTAGTCGCGCACCTCGCGCCACGGGAAGTCGTTGACCACCAGCATCATCGTCGCCCCGGCGGCGGTCGCCGCGGCGGCCTGCTCGGCGTCGGTGACGTCCCAGTTGCGCCGGACCACGGCCACCGCGCCCCGGGCGTTCAGCCCGGCGTAGTCGCTGGCCGCACCGTTGCCGGCGAACACCGCCGGCATCGTCCGCCTGCCCTTGGGCAACTGGGTGGTGCCCTGCTGACGTACCACGTCGTCGAAGTTGACTTTTGTCGTGCCGACGGCCAGCACCGGCTGCTCCTTGCGCCACCGGGCACCGACGTAGAAGTCGCCGTGCCGGACGTCCCGGGTGGTGGGCTGCGCCCAGAAGCTGTCGTAGAACACCCCGCCGGCGATGAACGAGCGCCAGCGGCCCTCGCCCTGGGACCGGTAGTAGTCCAGCCGGGTGAACGTGTCGGCGGTGCGCTGCGGCACCGACGACTGGACCTGGCGGGCCGCCTTTCCGTCCAGTCGGACCGTGGTGTCCGCACGCAGGTCGATGTCGGGGTTGCCGAGCAGGGCCACGCCGAGGGAGTTCGGCCCGTGGCTGCCCGTGACGTTCAGGAAGCTCATCGCCGACCAGACACCCTCGGGCAGGTAGAGCTGGGCGACTCCGTCCGCGTCGGTGTTGATGAAGCTGATGTCGTAGCTACCCGGCTGGCCCAGCTCGATGGTGCCACTGGCCGGCTTGCCGAACCGGTCGGTGATCTCCAACCGGAGATGGTGGTACGGGTGGTACGTGCCGAGCGCGACGGCGGTGCGGGTCAGCACCGCCCGGTCCGGCCCGGTGGCGACGATCTGGCCGGTGTACCGGCTGCCGGTGGCTGCCCGGGAGGTGTCGGTGGTCAGCGTGACGCTGGCGGTGCCGTTCGCGGGCACGGTCAGCTGCGCCGCCGACAGGCTGAACAGCCCGGCCGGAGCGTTCGGCGCGTCCACCGCCAGGGCCAGCGCGATGGGTTGACCGGTGGTGTTGGTGTACGTCACCGGGTGCGTGGCCCTCGTGGTGCCCTGCCGCACGCTGGTGGAGACGGCGCCGGTGGCGACGATCGGGGCCCGCACGGCGGCGGCGACGTCGACCCGGCCGGTGCCGGCCTGGTACGCGTCGTACTGGGTGGTGGCTTTGGTCGTGCTGACCAGGGCGTCCTTGAGTTGCTGTCCCGTCCAGCCCGGGTGCCGGGCGGCGAGCAGGGCAGCGGCCCCGGCGACGTGCGGCGTGGCCATCGAGGTGCCGTCCAGGCTCTGGTACGCGCCCTCACCGGGCGCGTACTGCGAGCGGGCCGCGAGCACCCCGACGCCGGGCGCGGTCAACTCGGGCTTGATTGCCTCGTCGCTGATCCGGGGACCCCGGCTGGAGAAGGAGGCGAGCTGGTCGTCGCCGTCGACGGCACCGACGGTCAACGCCGCGTCCGCAGCGCCCGGTGCGCTCACGCTGCCGGGCAGGCCGGCGTTTCCGGCGGCGATGACGAACAGCGCGCCGGTCTCGGCGCTGAGCGTGTTGACCGCCTGGCTCAAGGGGTCGGCGCCGTCGCTGGGCTCACTCGAGCCCAGGCTCATGTTGATGATGCTGGCGTCGGCCTCCCGGGCCGCCCACTCCATGCCGGCGAGGATCCACGAGTCCTGGCCGTGGCCGTCATCGCTGAGCACCTTGCCGATGGCGAGCCGGGCGTCGGGCGCGACACCCTTCTCCCGGCCACCGGAGGCGGCGCCGGTGCCGGCGATGGTGGAGGCGACGTGGGTGCCGTGCCCGACCCGGTCGGTGATCTCCTCGCCCGGCACGAACACGGCGGACGTGCTGATCCGGTCGGTCAGATCCGGGTGTGCCGCGTCGATGCCGGTGTCCAGGACGGCGACCCGTACGCCGGTGCCGGTGTCGCCGCCCGCCCAGACGGTGGGAGCGCCGATCTGCGCGGTGGTGTCGGCGAGGTCGGCGCGTACGCGTCCGTCGAGCCAGATCTTGGCGATCCCACCGGCGAAGCGTCCCTTGTCGCCGGTCGGGGTGACCGCTTTCGCGCCGGGTGTGGCCGTGATCGCGGTCCAGAACTCGTCGGCCCGGTCGCGGTCCTCGCTCAGCGCGGCACCCGAGATGCTGCTCAGGGTGCGGGTGCGGGTCGCACCGACCGGCGCGCTGCTGGTGCGCAGGCCCGCTGCCCCGGCGTTGTACGACACGATCAGTGGCAGGTGGTCGGTCCCCTTGTCGTCGTACCCGTCGGCGATCAGACGGGTGACGTTGAACAGCCGCTTGTCCAGGGTGTTCGCGGCCACGTAGGGCAGTACCGACTGCGGGTAGACGTACAGGTCGTCCCCGGCCTCGACCACCCGCACCGGCGTCGGTGCGCCACCGGGACGTCGTACGTCGAGGGTGCCGCCGTCGGCGCCCTGCCGGGTGGTGACCGTGTCACCGGTGATCAGGGTGACCGAGTGGGCGCCGGGAGGGGTGGGCAGATCTGTCGCGGAGGGCGGGCCGGGATTTGCCGGTGCCCCGGGAGCGGCCAGGGCGGGTGAGCCACCGGTCGCCACGAGGGCCGTGGAGACCACGGCGGCGAGCCAGGCTCCACGGGTACGCGAGAGCTTCAACTGATGTCGTTCCTTGCCTCGTCGTCTGTTCGCTGGCGGGGTGACAGCGAACGGGACGCTACGCGCGGAAGATCATCTGGTACAGATCGCTTGTGTAAAGCGATGGTCATCAGTGGTAACCGTCGGTCAGGAGTTAGGCTCCTCCGATCGATCCCAAGTTACCCGGAGGTAATCATGTCGGACGAGTCCCGCGTCGCCATCGTCACCGGAGCCGCACGCGGCATCGGCGCGGCCACCGCCCGGCGGCTGGCCGCCGACGGGATGGCCGTGGCCGTGGTCGACATCGACGAGGCCGCCACCAAGGAGACGGTGGACGCCATCTCCGGCGCGGGCGGCCGTGCGCTCGGCGTCGGCGCCGACGTGTCCGACCGTGACCAGGTCGAGGCCGCCGTCGAGCGGGTCGCCGCCGAACTGGGCGCGCCCACCGTGCTGGTCAACAACGCCGGGGTGCTCCGCGACAACCTGCTGTTCAAGATGACCAACGCCGACTGGGACACGGTCATGGGCGTGCACCTGCGCGGGGCGTTCCTGTTCAGCCAGGCTGCCCAGAAGCACATGGTGGACCGCAAGTGGGGGCGGATCGTGAACCTGTCCAGCACCTCCGCGTTGGGCAACCGGGGTCAGGCCAACTACGCCGCCGCCAAGGCGGGTCTGCAGGGCTTCACCAAGACGCTCGCCATCGAGCTGGGGCCGTTCGGGGTGACCGTCAACGCGGTCGCGCCGGGCTTCATCGTCACCGACATGACCGCGGCCACCGCCGCCCGCATGAAGGTCGACTTCGAGGACTTCCAGAAGCACGCGGCCGCTGAGATCCCGGTACGGCGTCCGGGACGCCCGGAGGACGTCGCACACACCATCTCGTTCCTGACGAGTGAGGGGGCGGGCTTCGTCTCCGGACAGGTCATCTACGTCGCCGGCGGCCCACGGGCCTGAGTCGCGCGCCCTCGTCAGGTGGCCCGCGGCCCGGTCGGTCAGGCCGGGTCGCGGCTGTCGGTCAGGCCGCGTCGCGGCGGGTGCGCCAGAGCCAGAACAGGCCCAACACCGGCAGCACCAGCGGGATGTAGCCGTATCCGCTGCCGAACTGCGACCACACCGTCTCGTCGGGGAAGAGGTCCTTGTCGACAACGCTGAGGATGCCGACGGCGACGACCCCGACCAACTCCACCGAGCAGCACGCCAGGGCCACCCGCCGGCCGGTGTGCCCGGCACGGGCCAGACCCACCGCGGCCACGATGTAGATGAGGGCGGCCAGGGCGGAGAGCAGGTACGCCACCGGCGCCTCGTCGAACTTGGTGGCGATCTGCAGGCCGGCCCGGCTGGTCGCCGCGATGGCGAAGAGCAGGTAGACCGCGATCAGCAGTCGGCCCGGACCGGCATTGGTGGCGCGTCGTGCCGGCTGTGTCTCAACCACCGAGGACCTCCCAGGTCTGCTGCAACCGGACCACCACGACCGGTGCGACCAGGCAGACCGCGCAGATGATCGCCGAACCCCAGCGGGTCGGTTCCATCCGGGCCAGCACCCAGGCCAGCGGCGGCAGGCAGACCAGCGTGACCAGGTAGCCGTAGAACGCGCCGGGCTCGCCCGGCCGGTCCCCGCCACCGACCGCCACGAGGGCCGACACCCCCAACGCGAGCAGCGCCAATTCCAGTACGGCCAGACCGGCGAACTGCACCCGGTCCGGAGGTCGGTGGCGTACCGCCGCGATCAGCGCCCACACGGCGACGAGCAGCGACAGCACGATCGACGCCGTCGCGAGGAGCCCGTCCACCGGCGAGTCGGCCGCCGCGCTGGTCATCGGCCCCACCCGGTCGTCGCCTCGGTCACCGGCACAGCCTACTAACCGTCGTAGTAAGCAGCTCACGCTCCCCGCCCGGCGCGCCCCGGGGTGCCGCTGGAGTGCGACCGGAGTGCGACCGGAGTGCGACCGGAGTGCGACCGGAGTCCGACCGGAGTCCGACCGGGGTGTCGCCGTGAGGGCAGGTGCACCCCCACCTCACGTCCTTTGCTCTGCTTCAGCGAGGGAAACACCTGCTGTCCGATTATCGGACGTCGTCTGTTGCCTGGGCTGAAGCAGAGCAAAGGACGACCGCTCCTACCCTCTACCCCCTACCCCCTGCCCCCTACCCACCGCGAGGAGATCGGCCGCACCGGCGGCCCTCGCCACCCGTCTCACAGCAGTCGCGGGGACACACCGAACACCACCGAACACCATCCGACACGGCGGGGCAGCACGAGCAGGCCGGGCGTCGGCTGGCGAGCACCAGACGCTTCGGTTGGCGACCCGCCACCGGTGTGGCCAGTGGGGCGACTAGCGTGGATCAGGTCCGTGGCGTTGCCACGGCGCGGCGAAACAGCGGAGGTACACGTGCTGCGGTTCGGCTTGTTCGGCACCGGTCACTGGGCGATCGAGACGCACGGGAAGGCGCTGCACGCACACCCGGACGCGGAACTGGTCGGGGTGTGGGGGCGTAACCCGGAGCGGGCCTCCGCGCTGGCCGAGCGGTACGGGGTGCCCGCATACGCCGACGTCGACGCCCTCATCGAGCAGTGCGAGGCGATCGCCGTCGCGTTGCCGCCGGACGTCCAGGCCGACATCGCGGTCCGCGCCGCCAACGCCGGCCGGCACCTGCTGCTGGACAAGCCGATGGCGCTCACCGTGGACGACGCCGACCGGGTCGTCGCTGCCGCCGAGGCGTCCGGAGTCGCCTCCGTGGTGTTCTTCACGCAGCGGTTCCAGCCGAACGTCACCGCGTTCCTCGCCGCGACCGCCGCGGCCGGTGGCTGGCAGCACGGCCGCACCACGGCGTTCGCGTCGATCTTCCAGGATGGCAGCCCGTACGGCGGCTCCCTGTGGCGTCGCGAGCACGGTGCGCTCTGGGACATCGCCCCGCACGCACTCTCGATCCTCCTGCCGGTGCTGGGCCGGGTGACCCAGGTGACGGCGGTGGACGGCCCGAGCGGGATGGTGCACCTGCTGCTCACCCACGAGGGCGGTGCGACCAGCAGCGCCTCGCTCTCCCTCGACGCCCCGACCGAGGCGATGGCCCGGGAGTTCGTGTTCTACGGCGAGAACGGTGTCGAGACCGTGCCGCACGGCGAGTACGACGCTGCCACGGCGTTCGGGGTGGCGATCGACCAGCTCGTCGAGCAGGTCCAGGCCGGCACCCGCGACCACCGCTGCGACGTCCGCTTCGGCCGTGAGGTGGTCACGATCCTGGCCGCCGCCGAAACCGCCCGCCAGGAGTCCCGCACGATCCCCCTCCAGTAATCACGTCTGCGCACGGCCGGGTGTGCGGCCGGTCAGGCGAGGGTGGTCAGTGCCTCGCTCAACTCGGCCGGCGACTCGAACTGCTCGGCCGGCAACGCCTGCAACATCTGCAACATCGCCGTGCTGGCGCCGTTCTCCTGCCCCCAGCGGATGAGGTCCTCGCGGGAGACCGGGTAGTCGAGCCCGGCCAGGTACTCCTGCAACTGCACGCCGGTGACGGTCATGCCGGTCGGCTACCCGATCGTCGTACCCGTACACGCGCACGGCGTGTCGATGGCCGACGCGCCGACGGTTTGTCGGCGCGGCCGCCGGGTAGCCGCTGCCATGCTGGTTCAGCGGCTCGGCGCGCCGAGCGACTTCGACCCGTTGCTGGAGCGCGTTCGGGACGCCCGGGTGGTGATGATCGGTGAGTCCACGCACGGCAGTTACGACTACTACCGCCTGCGTGAGCAGCTGACCCGTCGGCTGATCGCGGAGTGCGGCTTCTCGTTCGTGGCCGTGGAGGGCGACTGGCCGGACTGCGACCGCGTGCACCGTTCGGTCACCGACGCGCCGGGTGGGGCTGCCGATCCCCAGACGGCGCTGGAACGCTTCGAGCGGTGGCCCACCTGGATGTGGGCCAACGCGGAGGTGGCGCGCTTCTGCCGCTGGCTGCGGGCGTGGAACCTGGAACGACCGGGAAGTGAGCGGGCCGGCTTCCACGGGCTCGACGTCTACAGCCTCTGGGAGTCGATGCAGGCGATCTTCGACTACCTGGGGGAGGAGGACCCCACCTCGCTGGAGGCGGCGCAGGACGCGTACCGGTGCTTCGAACCGTACGGCAAGCGGGTCGAGGAGTACGGCGCGGCCAGCCGGTTCGTCTCCGCCCGGTGCGAGGAGGAGGTGGTCCGGCTGTTGGCGCGTACCCGGGAACAGGCCATGTCGGACGGCCCGGACCGCTTCTCGGCCTGGCAGAACGCGGAGGTGGTGGCCGGCGCGGAGCGCTACTACCGGGCGATGGTGGCCGGCGGCCCGGACTCGTGGAACATCCGTGACACCCACATGCAGGACACCCTCGACCGGCTGCTGCACCGCTACGGCCCGGACGCCCGAGGGATCGTCTGGGCGCACAACACGCACGTGGGGGACGCGCGGGCCACCGACATGGCAGCGGACGGGATGGTCAACATTGGTCAGTTGGCCCGCGAGCGGTACGGCGACGACGCGGTGGCGTTGGTCGGTTTCGGCACCTACCGGGGAACGGTGATCGCCGCCCCCCGCTGGGGTTCGCCGTCCGAGGCGATGGTGGTGCCGCCGGCGCGGGAGGGCTCGGTGGAACGGCGGTTGCACGAGCTGATGCCCGAGCGGGCGGTGCTCGTCTTCGGCGGCGACGACCAGCCGGGCTGGGTCACCGAGCCGGCGGACCACCGGGCGATCGGGGTCGTGTACGACCCGTCGTTCGAGTCCTGGGGCAACTACGTGCCGACCCGGCTGGGCGCGCGTTACGACGCGCTCATCTGGTGCGACGAGACGACAGCCCTGCACCCGCTGGCCGTTCCGGCCGTCCCCGGTGAAATGGAGACGTACCCGGCCGGCGTGTGACCGGTACGACGAAGGTGCGGTGCCCGCAACGGGCACCGCACCTTCAGGTGGTCGGGACGGTCAGACCCGGGTGGGGGTCTGGGCCGTCAGGTGGTCGCGCAGGCCCTCGCCCTCGATGTCGACGTTCGGCAGGGCGCGGGAGAGCCAGCGGGGCAGCCACCAGGCGCGGTCGCCGAGCAGGGACATCACGGCCGGGACGATGGTCATGCGGACCACGAAGGCGTCGATGGCCACGCCGATGGCGAGCGCGAAGCCCATCGACTTGATCACCGGGTCGTCGAGGAAGACGAAGCCCCCGAACACCGACATCATGATCAGCGCGGCGGCGGTGACCACCCGGGCCCCGTGTCCCATGCCGCTGATCGTCGCCTCCCGGGCGGTCTCGCCGTGCACGAAGTCCTCCCGCATGCGGGACACCAGGAACACCTCGTAGTCCATGGCGAGCCCGAACAGGATGCCGATGAGCAGAATCGGCAGGAAGCTGATCAGCGGACCGGGAGTGTCCAGGCCGAGCAGGTTGGCGAGGTGCCCCTGCTGGAAGACCGCCACCGTGATGCCGAACGTGGCGGCGACGGTGAGCAGGAAGCCCAGCGCGGCCTTGACGGGCACCAGCAACGAGCGGAACACGAGCATCAGCAGCAGGACCGACAGCCCGACCACCAGCAGCAGGTAGACCGGCAGCGCGTCGGAGAGCTTCTCGGAGACGTCGATGCCGATCGCGGTGACACCGGTGAGCAGCACGTCCGCGTCGCGGATACCGCTCACCGAGCCGCGGATGTCGTGCACCAGCGTCTCGGTGGCCTTGTCGGTCGGGCCGGTCTTCGGCACCACCCCGAGCAGCGCCGTCCGGCCGTCCGGGCTGAGCTGGGGTGGGGCCACCGCGAGGACGTTCTCGGTGCGTTGCAGCAGTGCGGTGACCTGCGGTACGGCGGCCGAGGTGGCCTGCGGCGAGTCGCCGGCGACCACCACCGCGAGGCGACCGGTGAAGCCCGGGCCGAAGCCCTCGACGGTCAGGTCGTTGGCGACCCGGGCGGGGGAGCCGACGGCGGCCGTCGCCGCGCCCGGCAGGGCCAGCCGCATGTCCGGCGTGGGCAGCGCGAGCAGTCCCAGGCCGAGCAGCCCGACCAGGATCACCGGTACGCGGAACCGGGTGACGAAACGCGCCCAGCGGAAGCCGAACCGGGTGCGGTCCTCGGCCGTGACCGTGTGGACGTCCGGGGTCGACGCGGGGGTGTCGGTGGCCGGCGTGGTGTCGGCGGAGACGCCCCGCAGCCGGCGGGGGAGCACCCGTCGGCCGGCGAAGCCGAGCAGTGCCGGCTGGAGGGTGATGGCCACGAGGACGGCCACGGTGACCGTGCCGGCGGCGGCGAGACCCATCACGGTGAGGAACGGAATGTCCACCACGGCCAGCCCGGCCAGCGCGATGACGACTGTCGCGCCCGCGAAGACGACGGCGGAGCCTGCGGTGCCCACGGCCCGGCCGACCGCCTCGTCCGGCGGCAGGCCGTCGAGCAGGTTCTGCCGGTGCCGGGAGGTGATGAACAGCGAGTAGTCGATGCCCACGGCGAGGCCGAGCATCAGCGCGAGGATGGGTGCCGTGCTGGTCAGCTCGATGACGCCACTCAACGCGAAGAGGCCGGCCATGCCGACGCCCACGCCGATCAGCGCGTTGAGCATGGTCATCCCGGCTGCCACGAGCGAGCCGAAGGTGATGATCAGGACGATCGCGGCGACCAGGACACCGAGCGCCTCGGTCGAGCCGATCTCCGGTTCCCCGCCCAGCACCTCACCGCCCGGGGCGACCTGCCAGCCCTGCGCCTTGGCCGCCGCGCCGACCTCCTCGTACGCGGTCTTCTTGTGGTCG
>NZ_JBEXIL010000064.1:0-29752 GCF_040608555.1 Micromonospora sp. NPDC005172 | reverse complement strand
CCGCGCTGGACGTACAGCACGCGGCGGTCGGGCAGCACGGCCATCGCCATCGGCGCGACCGGGTGTCGGCCCCCGACCCGTGACGACGCCGACGACCTGCCCCTGGGAGCCGACGCGTGCACGTATTCGCTGATCCGACTAACTTCGACGCCTACCTGTCGGGCTTTCTCTGGATCCTCAAGCTGACCGGCGTGTCGGCGGTGTTCGCGCTGGTCCTCGGCGTGTTACTCGCCGCCATGCGGGTCTCGCCCGTGCCGGTACTGCGCGGGTTCGGCACGGCCTGGGTCAACATCTTCCGCAACACGCCGCTCACGCTGGTCATCTTCTTCTGCTTCTTCGGGTTGTACTCCACACTCGGGTTGAGCCTCTCCGACGACCTGAACCGCAACAACTACTGGCTCGGCGTCGTCGGGCTGTCGGTGTACACGGCCTCCTTCGTCTGCGAGGCGCTGCGATCGGGCATCAACACCGTGCCCACCGGGCAGGCCGAGGCG
The DNA here is from genome assembly GCF_040608555.1 of Micromonospora sp. NPDC005172. Classification (NCBI taxonomy): domain Bacteria; kingdom Bacillati; phylum Actinomycetota; class Actinomycetes; order Micromonosporales; family Micromonosporaceae; genus Micromonospora; species Micromonospora sp. NPDC005172. The sequence continues at coordinate 29,258 of NZ_JBEXIL010000064.1, read as the reverse complement.
GCCCGGGCGATCGGCCTCACCTTCGCCCAGACGCTGCGGATCGTGGTGCTGCCCCAGGCCACGCGTTCCGTGATCGCACCGCTGGGCAGCATCCTCATCGCGCTCTGCAAGAACGCCACGATCGTCGGGACGATCGGGTTGATGGAGTCCTCGACCGTGATGAAGGACCTGATCAACAGCAACGGCGACGCGGTCATCCCGATCTTCCTGGTCTTCGCCGGCACCTTCGCCGCGTTCCTGATCCCCACCGGCTACGTCTTCGGCTGGCTGGCCAACCGACTGGCGGTGAAGCGCTGATGAGCACCGACTCCGTCCTCTACGACCACCCGGGCCCCCGGGCAAAGATCCGCAACGCAGTGCTGACCGTCGTCTTCGGAGTCGCCCTGGCCGGACTGGCCTGGTGGGTCTACGCGAAGTTCGACGAGGCGGGCCAGTGGGAGGGCGCGCTCTGGAAGCCCTTCACCGAGGCGGCGACCTGGACCCAGTTCATCTGGCCCGGCCTGCGCGCCACGCTGTGGGCCGCTGCGGTCGGCATGGTGCTCTCGCTGACGTTCGGCATCGTCTTCGCGGTCGGCCGGCTCTCCGAGCGACGCTGGATCAGCATCCCCGCCGGCGCCGTGGTCGAGTTCTTCCGTGCCGTGCCGCTCCTCATCATGATTTTCTTCGTCTTCTACGGCGTGCCCTTCCTGATCCAGGCGCCGGTCACCGCCTTCTGGGCCGTCGTGATCGGGCTGACCCTGTACAACGGCTCGGTCCTCGCGGAGGCGTTCCGCGCCGGGATCCGCTCGCTGCCGGCTGGCCAGTCCGAGGCCGGGTACGCGATCGGCATGCGCAAGAGCCAGGTCATGCAGCTGATCCTCGTCCCGCAGGCGGCCCGGGCGATGCTGCCGGTCATCGTCAGCCAACTCGTCGTGCTGCTCAAGGACACCGCGCTCGGCTACATCGTCGCCTACCCGGAACTGCTCCAGCGCGGGGTCAACGACCTCGCCGCGAACAAGGGCAACATCGTCGCCGCGGCGATCGTGGCAGCGGCGATCTACATCGTGATCAACTCCCTGCTCACCGCCCTGGCCAACTGGCTCGACCGGCGCAGCCAGCGACGCGGGATCCGCGCGCAGCGCCGGGTGGCCACCGGTGCCGACCGGGCCACAGGCACCGACGGGGCCGGCGGCGTCACCGTGGGAGAACCGCAGGGCTGACGCGAAGCCGGCCGACCGGCAGACTCCGGCGGTTCGGCGCGATCGACGTCACGTCCCGGATATCGGGGTATCACCGGCAGCGGGATACCCCGATATCGCGGAACTGGTGTTGATCAAGCGGCGCCATCGTGGACGGCGCTGTCGGAGGTCAGCGGGCGATCTCGGTGACCCGGGACTCGCGGACCACGGTGACCCGGATCTGACCCGGGTAGGTCAGCTCCTCCTCGATCTGCTTGGCCACGTCACGGGCCAGCACGGCCGCCCCGATGTCGTCCACGTCGTCCGGCTTCACCATCACCCGGATCTCCCGGCCGGCCTGCATGGCGAAGACCTTGTCCACGCCGAGCTTGCCGGCCGCGATCTCCTCGATCCGCTCCAGCCGCTTGACGTACGCATCGAGGCTCTCCCGCCGCGCGCCCGGCCGGCCGCCGGAGCAGGCGTCGGACGCCTGCGTGAGGACGGCCTCGATGGTCTGCGGCGGCACCTCGTTGTGGTGCGCCTCGATGGCGTGCACCACGTCCTCGTGTTCGCCGTACTTGCGGGCCAGGTCGGCGCCGATGATGGCGTGGCTGCCCTCGACCTCGTGGGTGAGCGCCTTGCCGATGTCGTGCAGGAACGCCGACCGCTTGATGGTGGGCACGTCCAGCCGCAGCTCGGCGGCCATGATGCCGGCGATGTGCGCGGTCTCGACCAGGTGCTTGAGCACGTTCTGGCCGTACGAGGTGCGGTAGCGCAGTCGGCCCAGCAGGGTCACCAGCTCCGGGTGGATCTCGGTGATGCCGACCTCGACCAGGGCGTCCTCGGCGGCACGCAGGCAGAGTTCCTCCACCTCCTGGCGGGCGAGGTCGTAGACCTCCTCGATCCGGTGCGGGTGGATCCGCCCGTCGAGCACGAGCTTCTCGAGCGTGAGCCGGCCGACCTCGCGGCGCACCGGGTCGAAGCAGGAGAGCAACACCGCCTCGGGTGTGTCGTCGATGATCAGGTTGACCCCGGTCACCGACTCGAAGGCCCGGATGTTGCGGCCCTCCCGGCCGATGATGCGGCCCTTCATCTCGTCGCCGGGCAGGTGCAGGACGCTGACCACGCTCTCGGCGGTCTGCTCGCTGGCCACCCGCTGGATCGCGTCCACGACGATGTGCCGGGCCCGCTGCTCGGCGGTGTTGCGCGCGTCGGACTCGATGTCGCGTACCAGGAGCGCCGCCTCCCGCTTGGCGGACGTCTCGATCGCCTCGATCAGCTCCAGCCGGGCGGACTCGGCGGTCAGACCGGCCACCCGCTCCAACTCCCGGCGGCGCAACTCCTCGGCCTCGGCCAGCTCGGCCTCGCGCTGACTGAGCGCGGACTCCCGGGTGGCGAGGGCGGCGCTGGCCGCCGTGAGCTGCCGCTCCCGCTCGGCGAACCGCTCCACCTCCTCGGTGTGCAGCCGCTCCCGCTCGTCCATCCGGGCTGCCCGGCGCTCCACCTCGGCGGCCTGTTCCCGGGTCGTGGCGGCGAGTACCGCGACCTCCCGCTCGCCGCTGCGGCGCGCGGCCGTACGGAGCTGCTCCGCGTCCGCCTCGGCCTGCTTGTGCGCCCGTTCCAGCACGGTGTCGGCCTCGGCGCGGGCGTCGTCGAGCACCCGTCGCGCCTCGGCCCGGGCCGCCTTCGCCTCGGCCTTCGCCCCCGCCGCCTCGGCGCGGGCCGCGGAGGCGGCGGACTTCGCCACGTCGATCGTGCTGTTCGCCTGGTCGGCCGCGTCGCGCAGGGCGGCCAGGGACTGCTCCTGACGGTCCTTCTCGGCGATGAAGGCGGGATCCTCCGGGGCCGGCGCCGAGCCGATCCGGCGCAGCGCCCGGATGCCGACCAGCACCGCCGCGACCACGACCACGCCGAGGATCAGGACGGCCGCGAGAAGCACCACGTCGAGGGCGTTCATGCCGGAACCCCGCGAGGTCCATCCGCGAACCTGTGCCGCCGCCCCGCCATGGCCGCCTCCCCTGAACGTCATGACCGCAGCGACTGTGCCCAGGGCACACTCCTGCGGCTGTGGACGCCCGACCGGAGCGGCTGGCCGTGGGTAGCTCTCTCCGCCGGCGGTGCCCTCGGGCATCGTCGGCGACCGGGTGCAGTTGTCGCGGAGCGCCGGACCGGCCAGTCCGGAACTGCCGCCAAAGGCCGCGGAGTCGGCCAAAGTGATGCTGTTCTGTTACGAGATCTATGTTGTGCGCTTAGCCTGCGCTGGTCGGGCAATGTGAGCCTGTATGGCGAGGCTAGGTCTCCGAGGGCGGTCTGGTCAAGGACTCATGATCAAACCCCCCGAACGGAGAGAAGTTGCAGCGTCACGCAAAGCTGATGTCGTGTCGGACACGGCAGGACAAACACGGCGAGCCGACGCCCTCGATTGGGATGTCATGCCTGTTCAGCGACCGCACAGGTCCCGCAGGCGAGCCGCGAGTGTGACACCTGCGACCTCGCGCCGGGTGTCGAGTGAGAGGATCGCGCCGGCCTTGCCGTCTCGGCTGTCGAGATGAGTGGAACGCCCGTCATGTCGGGATCGAGAGTCCACGATCACGGTGCGGGTCGGCGTCAGCGGTTGTCGCGCTCCAACTCGCCCTCGGCGTCGGCCAAGGCGTCGGCGTCGATCTGCTCGGCGAACTCCGCCGCCTCCGCGCTCTGCGCGGCGAGGGCGTCCTTCACCGCCCGGATGGCCACGCCGGGCGGGTAGCCCTTGCGGGCCAGCATGCCCACCAGCCGGCGGAAGACGGCGTCCGGCTCACCCCGGGCGGTACGTAGCTTGCGCTCCACGAGGGCTCGGGCGGTCTGCGCCTCGGTCTCCTCGTCCAGCTCACCCAGCGCCTCGGTGGCCACCTCGCCGTCCACGCCCTTGCGGCGCAGCTCGTTGGCGAGCGCCCGGCGGGCCAGACCGCGCCCGTTGTGCCGACTCGACACCCACGCACGGGCGAACGCGGCGTCGTCGATGATGCCGACCTCGTCGTACCGGTCGAGCACCTCGGCCGACACCTCCTCGGAGATGCCCCGCTTGGCCAGCGCCCCGGCCAGCTCGGCGCGGGTACGTGGTCGGACGGCGAGCTGGCGCAGGCAGATCTCGCGGGCCACCTCGGACTCGTCACGCGGCGGCGTGGCCGCCGGCTCGTCAGCCGACTGTTCGGCCTGGCGACCCCGACGGGGGCGCGGCGGATCGGCGGCGTCGCCCGTACGAGGCGGACTGGCATCCCAGCCCCGCCCCGTACGGGCGCGTCGTCCTGCCATGTGTCAGCTACCCGTCAGAAGTCGACCGGCGGGAGCTCGGGGCCACCGGCGGCGTCGCCCGCGCCGACCCCCACGCCGAGCTTCTCCAGGATCTTCTTCTCGATCTCGGCGGCCACGTCCGGGTTCTCCTTCAGGAACTCCCGGGCCTTCTCCTTGCCCTGGCCGAGCTGGTCACCGTCGTACGTGTACCACGCGCCGGACTTGCGGATGATCGCCTGCTCCACGCCGACGTCGATCAGCGAGCCCTCACGCGAGATGCCCTTGCCGTACATGATGTCGAACTCGGCCTGCTTGAACGGCGCGGCCACCTTGTTCTTGACGACCTTGACCCGGGTGCGGTTACCGACCACGTCGGTGCCGTCCTTGAGGCTCTCGATGCGGCGCACGTCGAGCCGGACCGAGGCGTAGAACTTCAGCGCCCGACCACCGGTCGTGGTCTCCGGGCTGCCGAACATCACGCCGATCTTTTCCCGGAGCTGGTTGATGAAGATCGCCGTGGTGCCGGTGTTGCTGAGCACACCGGTGATCTTGCGCAGCGCCTGGCTCATCAGCCGGGCCTGGAGACCCACGTGGCTGTCGCCCATCTCGCCCTCGATCTCGGCGCGCGGCACCAGTGCCGCCACCGAGTCGATCACGATGATGTCGATCGCGCCCGAGCGGATCAGCATGTCGGCGATCTCCAGCGCCTGCTCGCCCGTGTCCGGCTGCGAGACCAGCATCGCGTCGGTGTCGACGCCGAGGGCCTTCGCGTACTCCGGGTCGAGCGCGTGCTCGGCGTCGATGAAGGCGGCGATGCCGCCGGCCCGCTGGGCGCTGGCCACCGCGTGCAGGGCCACCGTGGTCTTACCGCTGGACTCAGGGCCGTAGATCTCGACCACCCGGCCGCGCGGCAGGCCGCCCACGCCGAGCGCCACATCGAGCGCGATGGAGCCGGTCGGGATCACGGCGGTCTGGACGACCGGACGCTCTCCCAGCCGCATCACCGAGCCCTTGCCGAACTGCTTGTCAATCTGAGCGAGAGCAAGGTCGAGTGCCTTCTCCCGGTCAGGCCCTGCTGCCATGGTTGCCACCCCTGCCTTCGCCGGCGTCTTTGCTGAGCTTCGCGTCACGCGGACACGCTAGGCGCTAGGTCCGACAGAAAACCAGCCGACGGGCCGCGAGCTGTGGACGAGCACCCCGCTGTGGACAATAGCCGAACAGGTGTACGACTCGACAAGCGACACGCGGAGGCGACGAAAAGGCTGCTCAGCGTAGTCGAGCGGGTACGCGGTCGGGGTACGCGGCACAGACCGCCCGCCACACCACGTGCGTCCGCTCCCCCGCCGCCAACGCCTGCTCGATGGTCCGGCCGTCAAGCTGGGACAGCACCTGATCCCGGGCGATGCTCGCCGCGTAGCCCGGCCCGAACGCCTCCTCCAACCGCGTCCAGAAGTCGGTCAGCCGCACGTGATCAGTCCTCCTCACCCGGTGCCCCGGTCGGCACCGGGCGCAACGCTAGCGCCACCAGGGGCACGGTCGCGACCGCCGCGAGCAGGGTGAGCACGGGATAACCGGCCACCTGCATGACAAACCCGCTGAGCACCGCGGCACTCGCGCCCGCCAGCCCCATGATCATGTCGGAGAACCCCTGGACGCTCGGCCGCACATCGGCCGACACCGACTCGGAGAGCAGCGTCGAGCCGGCCACCATCGTCCCCGACCAGCCCAGCCCGAGCAGGACCAGACCGACCGAGAGTCGAGGGGTGTGGTGCCCGGCGGTGCCGGCGACCGCGCAGGCGGCCAGCAGCAACCCGACCCCGCCGAGGATCACCGCCCGCCGGCCGAGCCGGTCGGTGAGCCAGCCGACCGCCGGGGAGAACGCGTACATGCCGGCGATGTGCAGACTCAACACGATCCCGACCAGCCGCAGCACGTCGGCGTCGGCGTGCGACTCGCCGAGCCGGACCGGGGTCATCGCCATCACCGCCACCATGACCAGGTGACCCACCGCCACGGCGGCGATACCGAGCCGGGCGGCGGGCTGTCCGCGTACCACCGACCAGGCCACCCGCATGCCGGCGCCGCGCGGCGCGCGCACACCGACCGGCGCGGCGGCCGCGGGTGGCGACGCGGCGAGTCGCCGCGCGGTGAGCAGCGGGTCGGGCCTGAGAAGACCGAGGAGTACGACGGCAGCCAGCACGAACGCCGCCGCGCTGAACGCGAAGGGGCCGGCCAGTGGCGGCAGCCCCCAGCCGGTGGTCACCCGATCGGCCAGCGCGGCGAAGTTCGGCGCGGCCACCGCACCGATGGTGGTGGCCCAGACGATCAGCGAGAGCTGGCGTCCTCGACGGGCCGGTTCGGCGAGGTCCACGGCCGTGTAGCGGGCCTGGAGGTTGGCGGCGGTACCGCCACCGAAGAGCAGCATGCCGAGGAAGAGCAGCGGCACCGAGCGGGTGGCCGCCGCCAGCACCACCAGGACGCCGCCGACGGCGCCCACCGCGTACGCCAGCACGAGGCCGGGCCGGCGGCCGTGCCGGGCCATGATCCGGGTGACCGGGACGGCGAGCAGCGCCGCACCGACCACCCCGGCGCTCTGGGCGACGCCGGCCACCGCGGTGCCGGCGATCCGCGCGGCGAGCAACGCGCCGACGGAGATGCCGATGGTCACGCCGACGCCGCCGATGATCTGGGTGCTGAAGAGCAGCCGCATGGTGCGCCGCTGAATCGGCGCGACGTCGAGTCGGTCGTCGGTACGCGGCACGGTCAGCTCGGTGGCCATCGACGCTCCTTGAGGACGGGGACGCCCCCATCCTCGCGCACCCCTCCCGCCCGCCAACGCCCCGCAGGGCGGCGCCGCCCCGCCCGCCCGCCCGCCCGCCCGCCGCAAGATCTGCGCAACTTCAGGGAAGTTGCTGGCTCGGCGCGCGGGGAAGCAGCAGTTTCCCCGAAGTTGCGCAGATCCTGGTCGGCGTCGGAGGGAGGGGCCGGGGTGGACGGTCAGCCGGTCATCACCCGCTGGTGCAGGGCCGACACCGCCGCACGGGCTGCCACGAACGCGCCGTGCTGCCAGGCCACCTCGTGGCTCAGCCAGTCCCCGGCGAAGTAGACCCGCCCGGCCGGCTGGAGCAGCAGGTCGTACCCGGCCGTGCCGTAGCGGGGCGAGGTCCAGGCGCCCTCGATGTAGCGGGTCCGGTCCCAGGCGTGCGAGTACGAGGTGACCAGCTCGCTGCGGTACTTGTCGCCGTGGATCTTGACGCCCTGGCTGACCGCCCGCTCCTGACGCAGCTCCGGGGTGAGCCCGCTGTACGCCCGGGCGTTCGCCCCGGTGTTGTAGTAGCCGACGACCAGGCCACGCTTGCCGTGGTAGCCGTAGGACGGGTACCAGATGTGCGACAGGTCCAGATCGGTCTCCGTGATGCCGCCGTAGATCCGCTGGTCGGTCTCCCACCAGCGACTGCGGTACTCCAGGCCGATCTTGCCGGCGGCGGTGACGGGGAAGTCGGCCAGCGCGGCGGTCACGGAGGCGCCGAGGTTGTGCGGCACCCGGGCCATCAGGTGTGGCGGCAGGGCGGCCACGCAGTAGTCGGCGGTGATCTGCGACTGCCGGCCGCCCTGCCGGTAGGTCACCTCGACCCGGCTGCCCCGGTCGGTCACCCCGGTCACCTCGGCGTTGAGGTGGATGCGATGCCCGCCGACAGCCTTGGCGAGGGCGCGGGGGATCTGGTCCATGCCTCCGACCGGCTGGAACATCAGCATGGCCTGGTCGTAGCCGAACTCGAAGGAGAAGTACCGGCCCACGTTGCTGGCGAAGACGTCGGAGAGCGCTGGCGGCGTGCCGAGCGGGCTCCCCACGTCGTTGCCCGCGCCGGGGTACGCGGAGAAACCACGCCGGGTGGTGCCGGTGTACGCCCAGTCGCTGGCCCGTCCACCGATCGCGCCGAAGCTCTGCAGGAACGACAGCAGCCGGTCCCGGTCCTCGGTGGTGAGCCGCGCGTCCAGCGCACCCTGGTCGGTGGCCTTGGCGAGCAGTTCCGACACGTAGCCGTAGACGTCGGCCTTGGCGGTGCGGTAGCGGATCGGCTCCGTCATGCCGGCGGACTCGTTGTAGATCCAGGCGTCGGCGTTCTGGTTGGTGAAGACCTCGACAGGTACGCCCAACTCGCGGCAGTAGTCCATGGTGACCATCCACTGTGCGATCCGGCCCGGTCCGGCATTGAAGTAGACGCCGTCGGAGAAGCCGGCCCGCTGGGTGTGGCCGTCGAGGTCGGTCTCGACGTCGCCGCCCCGGATGGTCAGGTTCCGCCCGCCGACACGGTGCCGCGCCTCCAGGACCGTGCAGTGGTAACCGGCCTTGCCCAGCTCGTACGCCGTGGTGAGCCCCGCGATGCCACCGCCGAGCACGACGACGCTGACGCCCGGCCGCCCGGTCAGGGTGAAGTCGGACGGCTCGGGCGCCCGGAACGCCGGGGTCGCCGAGGCGGCGGCGCTGGGCGCGAGACCCATGGCTCCCATCGTGGCGAGCATCGCACCGGCCCCGCCGCTGATCCCGACCGCGCGTAGGAATCCACGCCGGCTCACCGTCGACTGCGTCTGATCGCTCATGAACGCCTCCCCTACAAGATCGACTCAGGTGAGTCTGTAGAGGACGTGTTACGTCGATCACGCGTCGCCGTTTCCGGTAGGTATCACCACGAACTCCGACACCGACCGGTGACGCGTCGCCCGTCGGGAGACGCCGCCGTACCCCCGGCCGTGGTGATTATCCGGCGAGGGCGCGGGCGGCCACGGTGAGGTCGGCGACCAGCCCCTCGTACGCCGCGTCCTGGTCGTCGGCGCGCAGGACGGCGGACGGGTGGATGGTCGCCAGCAGCCGGGTCCGCGGAGCGTCCGCCACCGCGCCGGCGCTGTCCACCGGAACCCGCTGGAAGTCCTCGGGATGCTGGGCCGACGCGGGCCAGGGCAGCAGTTCGCCGCGCTGCCTCGTCACCCGGAAGGACGGGCCGAGCAGCGCCTTCGCGGCGGTGGCGCCGAGCACCACGACGACCGCCGGGTCGAGCCGGGCGAACTCGGCGACCAACCAGGGACGACAGGCGGTGATGTGGATCCGGTCCGGAGTCTGGTGGATGCGCCGCTTGCCGCGCACCTCGAAACGAAAGTGCTTCACAGCGTTCGTGAGGTAGAGCGCGGCCGGATCGAGCCCGGCGTCGTCGACGGCCTTGCGCAACAGCCGGCCCGCGGGACCGACGAAGGGCAGACCCTTCTGGTCCTCCATGTCGCCGGGCTGCTCGCCGACGAGCACCACGCGGGCGCTCTCGTCACCCCGCCCGAAGACGGTCTGCGTGGCGTCCCGGTACAGCTCGCAGCCGCGACAGCCGCCCGAGGCCGCCCGCAGCTCGTCGATGGTGTCGGCCTCGGGCGGGATGAACCGCTGGGCGCCGGGAGCTGCGTCGGTCTGCTCGGCCATGCCGCTTGTTATATACCCGTTCGGTACGCGCTGCCGCTTACGCCCCGGCCCGAACGTGGCCGCGCCACGTCAGTACCCGCCCCCACCGCCGCCGCCACCACACGACGCGAGCGCGATCAGCACGATGATGATCACGATGACCGCGACCGCGACCCCGATCCAGAGCCCTCGATTGCCGCCTGAAGCCATGTCAGCCACCTCCGTCGGCGCGCATACCCGCCCCGGACGCGCCAAACCCCTCTTGTGCCGCGACAACGCCCGATCGGGTCGCCGGCCGACGGGTCAGGTGGCGAAGCCGGAGGGTGCGACGGGATGGGCGGCGCGCGCCAGGGCGGCGGCCAGCGGCGTCATGTCCTCGACGGCCAGGGAACTGATGGTGACGCGCAGGGCTGGCGGCGCGGCGATCCGGTAGAGGGCGCCGGGCGCGACCGCCCAGCCGGCGTCGCGCAACGCGGTCACCGCGCTGGTCTCGTCCAGAACCGGCAGCCAGACGTTGATGCCCGTGCGACCGTGCGCCGTCAGGCCGTGCTCGGCCAGCGCGGCCAGCAGCCCTTCGCGCCGCAGCTCGTAGCTCTGCGCCGCCCGGCGCACCAGCTCGTCGACCGCCGGGTCCCGCCACAGGGCGAGCACCAACCGTTGCAGCACGGTGGACACCCAGCCGGCGCCGACACGCGTCCGACCGGTCACCCGGGCCACGGTGGTCTCGTCGCCGGCCAGCACCGCCAGCCGCAGGTCCGGACCGAAGGGCTTGCTCACCGACCGCACGAAGGCCCAGCTTCCGGCCGCGCCGGCAAGCGGATGCAGGGGTACGCGGGCCAGTTCGGCGGCGTGGTCGTCCTCGATGAGCAGCAGGTCCTGCCGCCCGGCGAGCAGCGCGCGCAACTCCGTGGCGCGAGCGGCGGAGACGGCGGCGCCGGTCGGGTTCTGGGCCCGGCTGGTGACGACCAGCGCCCGCGCTCCGGCGGTCAGCGCGGCCGCCACCCCGGCGGTCAGGGGGCCCTCGTCGTCCACGGGTACGCCGATGGACCGCAGCCCAAGGGCGGCGACCAGGTCGAGCAGATTTGCCCAGCCCGGATCCTCCACCGCCACCGCGTCACCGGGGCGCAGGTGGGCACCGAGGAGGCGTTCGATGCCGTCCAGCGCGCCACCGGTGAGGGTGAGGTCCTCGACGGGTACGCCGTCGGCGCTCAGCCGGGCGCGGGCGACCTCGGCCAACTCCGGGAGCACTCCGGCCTGCGCGTAGCCGACCGGCGGGCCGACGTCGGCGGCGAGCGCGGCCAGGTGCGGGCCGATCGGGGGCAGCAGTCGGGGGTCGGGCTCGCCCCGGGACAGGTCGCGGGCGTCCGGCAGTGGTGCGGGGCGTAGGGCGGAGCGGCGGGCGGCCACCGGTGGACGCGGGCGGACGCGGGTGCCGTGCCGGCCGGCGGTGGCGAGCACGCCACGTTGGCGCAGCTCCTGGTAGGCGCGGGCAACGGTGGCCGGGCTGACGCCGAGGTCGGCGGCGAGGGCGCGCACCGAGGGCAGGCTGACCCCAGGGGCCAGGGCGCCGGTACGGACGCCCGACTCGATGCTGGCCGAAATCGCGACGGCGGTCGTCCCGGTGAACTGATAGCGTGCTGACACAAACAAGAGATTGTACTAGCACAAAGGGGCGCGCATGTATCCACCCACCGCCCGGACCATCCCGACCCGCTCCCGCGACCGGATGAGCTACGACCGCGCGGCGGCACACGCCGTGCTGGACGAGGCGTACCACTGCTCCTTCGGCTTCACCGTGGACGGCGAACCCCGGGTGCTGCCGACCCTGCACGTCCGCATCGGCGACACGCTCTACCTGCACGGCTCCACCGGCAGCCGTCCCCTGCTCGCCGCCCGGGGCGACGGGCTGGCCGTCTGCGTCGCGGTGACGCTGCTCGACGGGCTGGTCTACGCCCGATCGCAGTTCCACCACAGCGCCAACTACCGCTCGGTGGTCGCGCTCGGCACCGCGCGACTCGTCACCGACGCCCAGGAGAAGAGCGCCGTGCTCACCGCGCTCGTCGAGAAGGTGGGCGCCGGCCGCAGCACGGACAGTCGCCCACCGAGCCGGCGCGAACTGGCCGAGACCGCAGTGCTGGCGCTGCCCCTGCGGGAGGTGTCCGTCCGGTCCCGCACCGGCGGGGTCCGCGAGGACGAAGCCGACCTGCACCTGCCGCACTGGGCCGGCGTCCTGCCACTGAGGCTGACCGCCGGCCTACCGCAGCCCGCCGCCGGGGTCACCGCTGCCCTACCGGCGTACCTCCGAACGGCCCGTACGCCCTGGCACGACCCGGCGACGCTGAGCGGCGAGCACGTCCGGTTGGAGCCGCTGGACCCGACGCACGCCGACGACCTGCACGCCGCCACCACCGACGACGACGTCTGGCGGCACCTCACCGTCCCGCGGCCCACCGAGCCGGCCGGCACCGCCGAGGTCATCGCCGACGCGCTGGCCGCACAGCAGCGCGGCGAGCGGGTGCCCTGGGTGCAGCGCTGCGCGGTGACCGGGACGGTGGTCGGCAGCACCTCCTACTACGAGATCGACCCGGAGCGGCGGTCGGTGGCGATCGGGCACACCTTCCTCGGCCGACCCTGGTGGCGTACCGGAATCAACACCGAGGCCAAGCTGCTGCTGCTCGGCCGGGCCTTCGACGACCTGGGCGCGGTACGGGTCGCCTGGCACACCGACATCCGCAACGAACGCTCCCAGGCGGCCATCGAACGACTCGGCGCCACCCGGGAGGGAGTGCTGCGGATGCACCGCCAGCGCCCGGACGGCTCCTGGCGGGACACGGTGCAGTACGCGATGACCGTCGACGAGTGGCCGAACGCACAGGCCATGCTGCGGAAAAGACTTCGCGGTACGGCACCCGCGGCCTGATGATGACGGGCGTGCTGGGGATCACCGACATCTGGACGTACGTGCTGGGCACCGTGGCCATCATCCTGCTGCCCGGGCCGAACTCGCTCTTCGTGCTCTCCACCGCCGCCAAACGGGGCGTGGGCGTCGGCTACCGGGCGGCGGGCGGGGTGTTCGTCGGCGACGGGGTGCTGATGATCCTCTCCGCAGCCGGAGTGGCGTCGCTGCTCAAGGCGTACCCGCCGCTGTTCCTGGTGATCAAGTACGCCGGCGCCGCGTACCTCGGTTATGTCGGGGTGACCATGCTGCGCGGCGCCTGGCGGCGCTGGCGCGACCGCAACGACCCGAGCACGCCGCGGCTCATCGACGCCGCCGAGCCGGCGCAGCTGCGCAGCCCGTTCCGCAAGGCGCTGGTGATCAGCCTGCTGAATCCGAAGGCGATCCTGTTCTTCATCTCGTTCTTCATCCAGTTCGTCGACCCCGACTATGCCTGGCCGGCACTGTCGTTCCTGCTGCTCGGCCTGATCGCCCAGGTCGCCAGCGCGCTCTACCTGACCGCGCTGATCTTCGCGGGGACGTTCCTGGCGACCCAGTTCCGCCGCCGCCGTCGCCTCGCGGTGGGCGGCACCACGGCGGTAGCAACGCTCTTCCTAGCCTTCAGCCTCAAACTAGCCACCGCCACCGCGGGCTAACCCACCCCTCTCCGCTCCCCGCTCCCCGCTCCCCGCTCCCCGCTCCCCGCTCCCCGCTCCCCGCTCTCCGCGATCTTGCACTTTGTGCTGTCTATATGCACTCTTCGCACCGCTTTGCGACAACAGTAAGTGCAAGATCGGCGTGGTAGTGGGGCGCGGGCGTGGGGCGCGGGCGTGGGGCGCGGGCGTGGGCGCGGGCGTGGGTGGGGTGGGGTTAGGTGCCGTCGCCTCCGCCGGAGCCGCTGCCTACGCCTCCGCTTCCCGCTGTGCCGCCCAGGCCGTAGCCCGGTTTGATCGGCGCGTCGGGATGGCGGCTGACGTGGGCGGAATGGCCGATCTGCGCGGACCAGTCGGCGTGGGCGGCGGCTGCGGCGTGGCGGTTGACGGCATGGCGGAGCCAGCCGTCGACGGTGGCGACCCAGTCCCGCTGACCGGCGTCCGCGTGCCAGATCCGGAACCGGCTGATGCTCTGGTGGGTGATGCCGGCCAGCGCCAGCCGTCGGTCCATCCAGGTGATCACTTCGAGGCCCGCCGAGTTCGTCACGAAGATCAGTTCCAGCTCGGTGATCGGGCCGGCGTAGAGGGGACCCACCCAGTAGCCCCACCGCTGGTGCAGCGGGAGAGTGTGCCCCACCCCGGGCAGGCCACCCTCGACCAGCCCGGCCTGGCGGATCGAGAAGCCGAGCGTGTCCAACGCCGCCAGCACGTGCTGCTGGGTGGGGACCGGGTGCACGAAGACCGGCACCATCGCCCCCTGGTCCAGGTCCGGCTCGACGGACACCTCGGTCCGCAGGCCCATCCGCAGACTCAGCAACGGCACCCCGCCGAACGTGGTCACCGGCGTCTCCCACGGCAGCGGCAGCGCGAAGTCCACCGCCCGTCGACGGCCCGCGGGGACGACGAACCGCCCGGCGATCGGCAGGTGGAAGAACTGCATGAGACGTCGGGGAGCCGCCGGGTCGTCCGGCTCGACCGTCGTGACCAGGCCGAGCCGGACGTGGCGGACGAGTACGTCGTCCGGCCCGGCGGCGAGCGTCACCCGTCCGGGCAGGCGCAGGCCCGGACGGGTGCTCGGGTTCGGAAGCGTCGTCTGCACGGACAGCCCGGTCCAGCCGGACTCCCGAGACACCCCCGTCAACCGCACCGCGCCCCCCGCCAGCTCACCTCAACTGTCGCGGAACCGGCGCGTGATCACCTGGAACTTCGCCGAAGAGGAGCCGCCCTAACGGAGTCGCCGACCGCGGGGCACCGTGTCGGTCTCGTCGTCGAACTCGCCGATGACCTCTTCCAGCAGGTCCTCCAGGGCGACGAAGCCGATCGGGCGGGCCGGGCCACCGCCGTTGCGGACCAGCGCGAGCTGCGACTGCCGCGCGCGCATCGCGGCCACCGCCTCGGTGACCGTGGACGTCGCCGGCAGGGTGAACGCCGGGGTCATCAACTCCTCGGCGGTGGCGACCCGACCGGTGGTGACCACCCGTACCGCCTCCCGGACGTGCACCAGGCCGCAGACGTCGCCGCCCGCGTCCAGCACCGCCAGCCGCGACCGGCCGCTGTCCCGGCTGACCTGCTCGATCCGCTCGGCCGGGTCGTCGCGCCGCACGGTGACCATGGTGGAGAACGGCTCCATCACCTGTGCCACCGACGTGCCCTGCAACTCGAGCATGCTGGTGAGCAGTTGGTGCTGCTCCGCGCCGAGCAGCCCGTGCTCGCGGGACTGCTCCAGCAGCATCCGCAGCTCGTCCGGGCCGTGCACCTGGGCGAGCTGGTCCTGCTGGTTGACGCCGACCAGCCGCAGGATCGCGTTGGCCAGCGCGTTCAACGCCGACAGCACCGGGCGGGAGACCCGGGCGAAGGCCCGGAACGGCAACGCGAGCAGCGTGGCCGACCGCTCGGCGTCGGTGATCGCCCACGACTTCGGCGCCATCTCCCCCACCACCAGGTGCAGGAAGGTCACCAACCCGAGGGCGAAGACCAGGGCGACCACGTGACTGGCCGCGTCGGGCAGCCCCACCACGTGCAGCAGCGGGCTGACCAGATGCTCGATCGCCGGCTCGGCCAGCGCGCCGAGCCCCAGGGTGCACAGGGTGATGCCCAGCTGCGCCCCCGCCAGCATCAGGGACAGCTCGCGGACGCCGTCCAGCGCGGCTCTGGCCGCCCGGCCGCCGCTGGCCGCCGCCTGCTCCAGCCGGTACCGCTTGCTGGCCACCAGGGCGAACTCGGCGGCCACGAAGAACCCGTTCAACGCCAGGAGGACGCCCGAGCTGATCAGTGCGATGCCGGGGCTCATGCCGACACCTCGTGCCGCTCGCCGCGGTCGGTGAGTTGCAGCCGTACCGAGTCGGCGACGTGCCGGTCCACGGCGAGCACCTCGACCAGTGCCCGGGGCGCCACCTCGCCCTCGTCGACCTCGGCGCCCTCGGGCAGCAGGCTGATCTCCAGCCGGTCGCCGACCTCCGGCACCCGACCCAGCTCCCGCATGACCAGCCCGGAGAGCGTGTCGTACTCCGGGGCCTCGGGCAGCGCGATGCCGGTGCTGTCGGCGACCTCGTCGATCCGCCAGCGGGCCGGCACCACCCACGACCCGTCGTCCTGTCGGGCGGGTGCCCGCTCCGGCGGGTCGTCCTCGTCCCGGATGGGGCCGACCAGCTCCTCGGCGATGTCCTCCAGCGTGATCACACCGGCGAAGCCGCCATACTCGTCGACCACGCAGGCCATCTGCCGGTGCCCGGACCGCAGGCGGTCCAGCACCGTGGGCAGGGGCAGGGTCTCCGGTACGAGCAGCGGCGGCCCCGCGACCGCGCTCACCGGGGTGGTGGCACGTTCCGCGGGAGGTACGCCCAGCACGTCGGCGATGCCGACGATGCCGAGCAGGTCGTCGACGCCCTCCGTACCGCGTACGGGGAAGCGGGAGTGACCGGTGTCCAGCAGCTCGACCACCCGGCTCACCGGCTCGTGGGCCCGAACGGTGTGCACGTCGACCCGGGGCACCATGGCCTCGCCGGCGGTCAGCTCCCGGAAGTCGAGCCCCCGGTCGAGCAGCGTGGACATCTCGGCGTCCAGGCTGCCCTCCTCGCGCGACTCGGCGATGATCTGTTCCAGGTCGGCGGGGGTGGCCCCGCTGGGCAGCTCCTCGATCGGCTCGATGCCGACCCGACGCAGCAGGCGTACCGACGCGCGGTCGAAGAGCCGGATCACCGGCCCGGCCACGGCCAGGTAGGCGAGGGTGGACCGGCTCAGCGCCCGGGCCAGCGGCACGGCCCGCGCGATGGCGAGGTTCTTCGGCGCCAGCTCGCCGAGGACCATCTGGACGACGGTGGCGATGACCAGGGCCAGCGCCACCGACAGCGGCAGGCTGACCGACTCGCCGAGACCGACGACGCCGAACAGGTCGGCGAGGCCGCCGCCGAGGTACGGCTCGGCGACGTAACCGACCAGCAGCGCTGTGACGGTGATGCCGAGTTGCGCGCCGGAGAGCACGAAGGAGAGCCGGCTGGTGACGGTGAGGGCCCGGGCGGCGGCCTGGTCGCCGTCGTCGGCGAGCTGGCGCAGCTTGCCCCGGTCCACGGCGACATAGCCGAACTCCTGCGCCACGAAGTAACCGGTGGCGGCGGTGAGCACGATGATCAAGAGAAGACCGACGACGATCAGCACCTGTCGCTCAGGGCTCCCGGAGTCGTCGGGACGGGAATATGCCGGGCACGACCCGGCTGGCTACTGCTGCCCTCCTGGGCAGAAGAGTCGATCATGCGGTCATTTTATCGGCGTCGCCTGGGACTCCGCTGGGGGTGGGCCGAAGGCGTCGATCGTCCTGTTCATTCCGGCTGGGACCGGCCGTCACCCCGCGCGGCCGTCGACCCGCTCTCGGCCAGCTCGTCGGCGTCGAGCAGGCCGCGGTCGAGCCGACCGGACCGGTACGCGGCCCGACCGATCATCTGTGCCGCGACCGGCGCGGTGGCCAACTGGAAGACGCCCACCAGCAGGATCATGCCGAGATCGGCCGGGGACCGGAGCCGCAGCGCGATCCCGAGCAGCAGCAGGAGCAGGCCCAGCACCTGGGGCTTGGTGGCCGCGTGCATCCGGGAGAGGGCGTCCGGAAAGCGCAGCACGCCGATGCCGGCGGCCAGGGCGAGCAGCGCGCCGCCGACCAGGCAGGCGGCACCGAGCCAGTCGGCGATCGTCGCGAACACGCCCGCCGTCACGACTGCTCCCGGACGGCGAAGCGGACCAGCGAGACGGACCCGACGAAGCCGAGCAGGGAGATCACCACCAGCACGGGCAGTGTGCTGGCGTGCCGGTTGACCGCGGCCTCCGCGCCGACCGCGCCCACCATGGTGGAGAGCAGCATGTCCGCGGCGATCACCCGGTCCAGCAGCGAGGGACCCCGGTAGAGCCGGATCAGCGCGAGCAGCGCGGTCACCGACAACAGGACGGTGAGGACGACGGCCAGGAAGATGATCATTGGGACGGGCTTCCCTTCTCGACGGGACCGGGCTCGACGCGGCGCAGCTCCGCCGCGCTGCCGACCGCCCGGACGATCCGGCGCTCGATGTCGAGGGTGCGGTCCCGGGCGAGCGCCAGATCCGCCGGCCCGTGGGTGTCCAGCACGTGCAGGTAGAGCGTCGCCGACTCCCGGTCCAGTTCGAGGATCAGCGTGCCGGGCACCAGCGAGACCGCCTCGGCAGTGAGCGCCAGGTTCAGGTCCGTCCGCACCCGCAACCGGACGGCGATGATCGCCCCGCGGGGTCGGTAGCCGGGTTGCACGGCGATCCGGGCGATGTGCAGGCTCGCGGTGACCAGTTCGACGGCGAACCGACCCGCGAACGCCAGCAGCGCCACGGGCCGCAACCGTCCGGCGAAGGTCACCGCGGGCAGCGGGAAGAACAGCAGCACCGCGCCGCCCACCAGCAGGCCGCCGATGATGTTCGCCACGGTGATGTCACCCCAGAGCAGGTTCCAGACGAGCACCAGCCAGCCCAGCGCCAGCGTCTGGTCCCGCCGACGCCCGAGCCGCCGGCCCGGCGTCGGGGCAGCGCCCGTCGGGGGCGTGCCACGCGGGCCCGTCACGGCACGCCCCCGGGCAGCACCGCCCGCACGTACGGGGTACGCGAGAGCAGGTCGCCGGCCGCGTCGGCGGTGACGTCGAAGAGCGGACCGGCCAGCACGGTCAGCGAGGCCCCCAGGGCGACCAGGGCGATCGTCGCGCCGACGGTCAGGGCGGGCAGTCGGACGACGGGTTCGTCGGTGGCGATCCGGGGCGCCCGCCAGAACGCGATGTTCCACACCCGGGAGGTCACGTACAGGGTGAGCAGGCTGGTGAGCGTCCCGGCCGCCACCAGCGCCGCGGGCAGCGCCCCGCCGGCCGCCACCCCGGCCTGGAGCAGGCCGAGCTTGCCCAGGAACCCGGAGAACGGGGGCACTCCGGCGAGGTTCATCGCCGGGACGAAGAAGAGGACGCCCAGAAGAGGCGCCATCCGGGCCAGCCCGCCGAGACGGCGCAGGTCGGTGCTGCCGGCACGCTCCTCGACAAGTCCGGCGACCAGGAACAGGGTCGTCTGGATGGTGATGTGGTGCACCACGTAGAAGATCGCGCCGGCAAGACCGGCCGCGGTGCTCAGCGCCACCCCGAAGATCATGTAGCCGATATGGCTGACCAGCGTGAACGAGAAGAGCCGCTTCATGTCCGACTGCGCCACCGCGCCGAGGATGCCGACCACCATGGTCAACCCGGCGACGACCATGAGCAGGCCGTCGACCTGGCCGTCCGGGAACAGCAACGTCTCGGTACGGATGATCGCGTACACGCCCACCTTGGTGAGCAGCCCCGCGAACACGGCGGTGACCGGGGCGGGAGCCGTGGGATAGCTGTCCGGCAGCCAGGCCGACAGCGGGAAGACCGCGGCCTTGATCGCGAACGCGAGCAGCAGCATCAGTTGCAGGGTCACGCGGACGTTGTCCGGCAGGTCGTCGAGACGCTGGGCGAGCTGCGCCATGTTGAGCGTGCCGGTGGCCGCGTACACCAGTCCCACCGCGGTCAGGAAGATCATCGAGGAGAGGATGCTGACCACCACGTACGTCGAGCCGGTGCGGATGCGCGTCTCGGTGCCGCCCAGCGTGATCAGCACGAAGCTGGCCGCCAGCAGGATCTCGAAGCCGACGAACAGGTTGAACAGGTCTCCCGCCAGGAACGCGTTGGTGACGCCCGCGGTGAGCACCAGGTACGTCGGGTGGAAGATCACCACCGGCGCGCTCTCGCTGGTCTCGCTGCGACCCTGCCCGATCGAGTACACCAGCACGCAGAGGGTGACCGCCGAGGACACCACCAGCATCAGCGCGGCCAACTGGTCGGCCACCAGCACGATGCCGACCGGTGGCGGCCACCCGCCGACCGCGAGCACCACCGGCCCGTGCCGGTACGCCTGCACCAGCAGCACCACCGCGACCGTGAACGTCACCGCCAGGCAGAGCACGCTGACCGTACGCTGCACCCGGGGACGGTCGGCCAGCAGCAGGGTCAGCGCCACCCCGAGCAGCGGCACCACCACCGGCAGCGGCAGGAGCCTGCTCACGATCGGCCCTCCCCCCTGCCACGCCGGAGTCGGCGGCGGGCCGGCTCCGGGTCGACCTGCTCCGGGTCGCTGCCCGGGCCCTCCCCACCACGGTCGGCGGCGCTCACCTCGTGCTGCTCGGCACGCCGGATGATCTGGCGGTCCTCCAGGTCGTCGGGCACCTCGTCGTCGCCGGTGAGATACCAGCTCCGGTACGCCACGGCGAGCAGGAACGCGGTGAACCCGAACATGATCACGATGGCGGTCAGCACCATCGCCTGTGCCAACGGATCACTCATCCGGTCCACCGGGCCGGTGCCCACGACCGGAGCGCCACCCGATCGGCCACCCAGCAGGATCAGCAGGTTGACCCCGTTGCCGAGCAGGATCACGCCGAGCAGGATCCGGGTGAGGCTGCGCTCCAGCAGCAGGATCACGCCACACCCGACGAGCACCGCGACGGCGAGCACCAACACCACCGTAGGCCCGGCGCCACCCGCCGTCACGGCGCTTCCTCTGTTCGCGACTGCGGGGCTCGCAAAACCGGCTCACTCCTCGCGCTCACGGCACCACCTGAGGTTCGCGACTGCGGGGCTCGCAAACCCGGCTCACTCCTCGCGCTCACGGCACCACCTGAGGTTCGCGACTGCGGGGCTCGCAAACCCGGCTCACTCCTCGCGCTCACGGCCGGCCGCCCTTGTCGACGGCCAGACCGCCGCTCGCCGTTCCGCTGGCCTCGATGTGCCGGTCCACCTCGGCTCCGAGACTGCGCAGGATGTCCAGCAGCAACCCGATCACGATCAGGTACACACCGATGTCGAAGAAGAGCGAGGTGACCAGGTGGGCGTCACCGACCAGCGGCAGGGACACGTCGAGCTTGGTGCTCTCCAGCACCGATCCACCGGCCAGCAGCGCCACCACGCCCGTACCCACCGCCAGGGCCAGCCCCGCGCCGAGGATCAGGCCGGCGCCGACCGGGGCGGCGTCGGTCAACTCGTACCTGCCGCCGGCCAGGTAGCGGACCACCAGCGCGAGCCCGGCCACCAGGCCGCCCGAGAACCCGCCGCCCGGCGCGTTGTGCCCGGAGAAGAGCAGGAACAGTGAGAACAGCACCACCGTGTGGAAGATCAGTCGGGTGACCACCTCGAGCACGATCGAACGCTGCTCCTCGTAGAGGGTGGGGCCACCGCGCAACCAGACGGGCCGATGGGGTGGGGCGGCGGCCTCGGCGGACTCCGGCCGGCGCGGCCTGGGCCCGGTGCGGGACTTCTCGAAGATCAGGCTGGCCACCCCGGTCGCGGCCACCACCAGCACCGACACCTCACCCATGGTGTCCCAGGCCCGGATGTCGACAAGGGTCACGTTGACCACGTTGCGGCCGTACCCCTCGCCCACCGCGAGTGCCGGGAAGACGGTGGAGATGTCCGGCGCGCGGCGGGCACCGGCCGCGACGAGAGCGAGCCCGCCCGCCACGACGCCCATCGCCACGCCGATCACCCGACGGGTCCACCGGCTGCGGCGCAGCGGCCGGGCCGAGAAACGCTGCGGCAGGCGGCGCAGCACCAGCACGAACACCGCGATGGTCGCGGTCTCCACCAGGAACTGCGTGAGCGCGAGATCCGGCGCGCCGCCCAGGATGAACAGCATGGCGGTGCCGTAGCCGGTCACGCCGACCAGCAGCATCGCGGTCAACCGCCGACGAGCGCCGACGGCGAGCAGCGCGGCCACCGCGATCACCACCACGACCACCGGTTGCAGCGGGTTGTCCCAGAGCGGCAGCCGGGCCCGCCACGGCCCGGCGGCGAGCATCGCCCCACCGGGCAGCAGCACGAGCGTGACGAGGATGATCCCGAGGTACTGCGGCAGGGAACCCCGCTGCGTCGTACCGGTGACCCCGATGGCGAACCGGTCGAACCGGCCCACGACCCACTCGTACCCCTGGTTGCCGCCGACCGGCGAGCGGAGCCGGGCCAGCGCGGGGGCGAGCGGCCCGCGCAGGGTGAACAGCAGGATGCCGCAGGCCAGCGCCAGCCCGGACAGACCGAGCGCCGCGGTCGGTCCGGGCCAGAGCGTCAGGTGCGCGTCGGGGGCGCCCAGCAGCTCGGCGTACGGACTCAGCAGGCCGTCCAGCACGCCGGCGGCGGGTCCGGCGAGCAGCCCGACGAGGGCGAGCACGGCCGGTGGCAGCAACATCGACGCGGCGATCGGCGCCGGCGGGACCGGTTCGACGCCCGGCCGGTCGGCGAACGCGCCCCAGAGGAAGCGGGCGCTGTACGCGACGGTGAGCACCGTTCCGGCGACCAGCCCGGCGAGGAGCACCGGATCGTGGGTGAACGCCGCGAACACCGCCTCCTTGGCGACGAACCCGACGAGCGGCGGTACGCCCGCCATCGACGCCGCCGCCAGCACCGCGACCCAGAACAGCGGCCGGGACCAGTGCCG
Organism: Micromonospora sp. NPDC005172; assembly: GCF_040608555.1. Lineage (NCBI taxonomy): Bacteria > Bacillati > Actinomycetota > Actinomycetes > Micromonosporales > Micromonosporaceae > Micromonospora > Micromonospora sp. NPDC005172. Next base: position 6,810 of record NZ_JBEXIL010000064.1, on the reverse strand, counting down.
CAGCCCGGACAGCTCGCGCAGGTCGCGGGTCCCGGCGCCGTGGTCGATGACGCCGACGACCAGGAACAGCGCCGCCTTGAACAGGGCGTGCGCCAGCAGCATCGCCGTACCGGCCAGCGCGGCGTCCGGCGTCCCCGCGCCGGTCACCGCGACGAGCAGGCCCAACTGGCTGACCGTCCCGTACGCGAGCAGCAGCTTGAGGTCGTTCTGCCGCAGCGCCGCCCAACCGGCGACGAGCATGCTCGCCACCCCGGCGACCTGGACCAGGGGGCGCCACGGACCCACCGTGGCGAGCACCGGCGCGAGCAGCCCGACCAGGTAGACGCCGGCCTTGACCATGGCGGCGGCGTGCAGGTACGCGCTGACCGGGGTGGGTGCCGCCATCGCGACCGGAAGCCAGGAGCTGAACGGGAGCACCGCCGACTTGGACAGGGCTCCGGTCAGGATCAACAACACCGCCGTGACGAGGTAGCCGCCGCCGGGCAGTGGATGCGTGGCGATCTCGGACCAGCGGTAGGTGCCGGCGTGCTCGCCCAGCAGGATGAACCCGACCAGCATGGCCAGCCCGCCCAGCGTGGTGACGGTCAGCGCCTGCGCCGCCGCCCAGCGGCTGGCCCGGCGTTCGGTGCTGTGCCCGATCAGCAGGTACGAGAAGATCGTGGTCAGTTCCCAGCCGACGTAGAGCAGCAGCAGGTCGTCGGCGAAGACCAGGACGAGCATCGCGCCGGCGAAGGCGACCAGGACTGCGGCGAACTGAGCCATCCCGGGTGCGCCGGCCTCGAAGTACCGGGCGCTGTAGACCAGCACCAGCGCGCCGACCCCGCCGACCAGCAGGGTCATGAGCCAGGAGAGCGTGGTGAGGCGCAGCGCGATGTCGAGACCCAACTGCCCGATCCACGGGTACGTCTCGACCACCGCGCCGCCGTGCCCGACGGCCGGGGTACGGGCCAGCGCCCACCCGAACGCGGCGGCCGGCGCGAGTGCCAGCGGATAGCACGCGCGGGGACCCCACCACCGGACCAACAGCGGCGCGACGAGGGCCGCCACCAGGTGGAGGATGAGCAGTACCAGCACTCGCACTCCCGATCGAGGTGGCCGACGCCCGCGCAGCGGTGGTGTCTTCAGCGATCAGACGCCAGATCCCCGACCCTCGGGCGGTTTTACCGGAATTGCTCCGCTATAGGGCGCAATGTGCGATCAGCGCGGTCGCCAGAGGCGGCGGTCGGTCAGCGCAGCAGGGCGTCGCCGATGGGCTGTGCGTCGTCGAGGTTCTGATCGCCGCGGCGGAGGTCGGCCAACAGGTCGACGCGACCGAGCTGGCGAGCGACCTTGGCGACGACCCGCTCCGCGACGGCGAGTGACCGCATCGAGAGCAGCCGGCCTCGACTCTCCCGGCGCAACACGAAGTAGTGCACGGCGACGCGGACCTGACCCCGGTCGGCGGCGCTGGCCTGGGCGGTGGAGACGACCAGCTCCCGCAGGCAGCCGGCGAGACGCTCGGCGAGCTCCAGCTCGGGACCGTGCAGACCGCCGCGGAGCGTGGCGAGGTGACTGTCGACCTTGCGGATCAGCACATCGGTGCCGGGCTCGACGTGTCGCGGCTCGCCGGTCATCCGATTCCTCCCACCCGGTTCGCGTTGCGGGTGAAGTTACTTTATGTTGCTCCTCACAAGCAAGCAGTTAAGTGAGACTTAACGTATTAATGGTGCATCAAACGCAATTTCCACACAGCGCGGCACGATCCGCCGTGGGTCGTTCGTGGTTGTCGTACCGGCGGGGCACGATGGACCGGTGAGCGGGGCAGACGTGGGCAAGGGCGAGGTGCTGGACGGGTTCGGTCCGGCCACCCGCGCCTGGTTCGACGCCGCCTTCGCCGCTCCCACCGCCGCCCAGACCGGTGCCTGGCGGTCGGTCTCCGCCGGTCGTAACGCCCTGGTCGTGGCACCCACCGGTTCCGGCAAGACGCTCGCGGCCTTCCTCTGGTCGCTCGACCGGCTGGCCCGCGAGCCCGCGCCGGCCGAGGCGCGGCAGCGGTGCCGCGTGCTCTACGTCAGCCCGCTCAAGGCCCTCGCCGTCGACGTCGAACGCAACCTGCGCGCCCCGCTGGCCGGCATCCGGCAGGCGGCGACCCGGCTCGGCGTCCCGCCACCCGACATCACCGTGGGGATGCGCACCGGTGACACGCCGGCCGACGAGCGACGGGCCTTCGCCCGCACACCACCGGACATCCTCATCACCACGCCCGAGTCCCTGTTCCTGCTGCTCACCTCGGCCGCCCGGGACTCGTTGCGCGGTGTCCAGACGGTGATCGTCGACGAGGTGCACGCGGTGGCCGGCAGCAAGCGCGGGGCCCACCTCGCACTCTCCCTGGAACGCCTCGACGAGTTGCTGCCCACGCCGGCCCAACGGATCGGCCTCTCCGCCACCGTCCGGCCGATCGACGCCTGCGCCCGGTTCCTCGGTGGCGCCCGGCCGGTCGACGTCGTGCAGCCGAAGACGGCGAAGACCATCGAGGTCAGCGTGCAGGTCCCCGTGGAGGACATGACCCGCCTCGACGAGCAGGAGCAGCCACCCGAGGACGCCCTCGGCGGGCCCGGGCCACGCCGGGCCTCGATCTGGCCGGCCGTCGAGGAACGGGTCTTCTCGCTGATCGGGCAGCACCGCTCCACCATCGTCTTCACCAACTCCCGCCGCAGCGCCGAGCGCCTGTGCGCGCGGCTCAACGAGCTGGCAGCCGAGGAGGTGGCCTCAGCCGCGGTCGCCTCCGCGTCGGGCGGGGGCGCGATCGTCGTACCGCAGGGGTTGTCGGCGGGCGACGAGCCGGCGGCCGACGGCGACCCGGTGCCCGGCGCGCAGCGGTGGGGCGGCCCGGCCGGCCCGACGCGCAACCGGCCGCCCGCCGAGGTGATGGCGCAGTCCGGCGCGGCGGCCGGGGCCGCGCCGGTGATCGCCCGCGCGCACCACGGCAGCGTCTCGCGCGAGGAGCGCAAGCACATCGAGGAGGCGCTCAAGTCCGGCCAGCTCCCGGCGGTCGTGGCGACCTCCAGCCTGGAGCTGGGCATCGACATGGGCGCGGTCGACCTGGTGGTGCAGATCGAGGCCCCGCCGAGCGTCGCCGCCGGCCTGCAACGCGTCGGCCGGGCCGGGCACCAGGTGGGCGCGGTCTCCCGTGGGGTGGTCTTCCCCAAGCACCGCGGCGACCTGCTGTCCTGCGCGGTGGTCGCCCAGCGGATGACCGACGGCGCGATCGAGGAACTGCACTACCCGCGTAATCCATTGGACGTCCTGGCCCAGCAGATCGTCGCGATGGTGGCCCTGGAGCCGTGGCAGGTCGGCGACCTGGCCGTCCTGGTCCGGCGGGCCGCACCCTTCGCCGAGCTGCCGGATTCCGCCCTGCACGCCGTACTGGACATGCTCTCCGGCCGCTACCCGTCCACGGCGTTCGCCGAGCTGCGTCCCCGACTGGTCTGGGATCGGGCCAGCGACCAGCTCACCGGTCGCCCCGGCGCGCAACGGCTGGCGGTGACCAGCGGTGGCACGATCCCCGACCGAGGCCTGTTCGGGGTCTTCCTCGCCGGCGCGGAGCGGGCCGCCCGGGTCGGCGAGTTGGACGAGGAGATGGTCTATGAGTCGCGCGTCGGCGACGTCTTCCTGCTCGGCTCGTCCTCGTGGCGCATCGAGGAGATCACGCCGGACCGGGTGCTGGTCTCCCCCGCCCCGGGTCAGGCCGCGCGGATGCCGTTCTGGAAGGGCGACCAGCTCGGCCGTCCGGTGGAGCTGGGTCGCGCCATCGGTGCCCGGGTCCGCGCCCTGCTGCGGCAGAGTGACGAGGCCGCGCTCGCCGCGCTGTGCGAGGGCGGCCTGGACGACTGGGCCGCCACCAACCTGATGGCCTACCTGCGCGACCAGCGGGAGGCCACCCGTTCGCTGCCCGACGACCGCACCGTCGTGGTCGAGCGCTTCCGCGACGAGCTGGGCGACTGGCGACTGGCCGTACACAGCGTCCTCGGCGCGCGCGTCAACGGACCCTGGGCCCTCGCCGTGGGCCGCCGACTGGCCGAGCGGTACGGGGTGGACGCCCAGGTCATGCCCTCGGACGACGGCATCGTGGTGCGCCTCCCGGACACCGCCGACGAGCCACCCGGCGCCGACGTGGTCGTCTTCGACCCCGACGAGATCGCCCAACTGGTGCAGGAGTCGGTCGGCACCTCGGCGCTCTTCGCCGCCCGCTTCCGGGAGTGCGCCGCCCGGTCGCTGCTGCTGCCCCGCCGCGACCCGCGCCGCCGCCAGCCGCTCTGGCAGCAGCGGCAACGCGCCGCGCAACTGCTCGACGTCGCCCGCGAGTACGCCGACTTCCCGGTCACCCTGGAGGCGGCGCGGGAGTGCCTGCAGGACGTCTTCGACCAGCCGGCGCTGGCCGAGCTGATGCGCGACCTCGCGGCCCGCAAGGTCCGCCTGGTCGAGGTGGAGACCAGCGCGCCGTCGCCGTTCGCCCGGTCGCTGCTCTTCGGCTACGTCGGCGCGTTCCTCTACGAGGGCGACGCCCCGCTCGCCGAGCGCCGCGCCGCCGCCCTCGCCCTGGACTCCACGCTCCTCGGTGAGCTGCTGGGCCGGGTCGACCTGCGCGAGCTGCTGGATCCGGCGGTGCTCGCCGAGACCGACCGGCAACTGCGCTGGCTCACCGACCAGCGCCGCCCGCGCGACGCGGAGGACGTGGTCGAACTGCTGCGGGTGCTGGGCGACCTGAGCGACGCCGAGTTGACCGAGCGGGGTGTGCCGGAGGGCTGGCTGACCGAGTTGGAGGCCTCCCGTCGGGTGCTGCGGGTACGGATCGCCGGCGAGCAGCGCTGGGTGGGTGTCGAGGACGCCGCCCGGCTGCGTGACGCGCTCGGCGTGGCGCTGCCCGTCGGGGTGGCCGAGGCGTACCTCGCCCCGGTGGCCGATCCGCTCGGTGACCTGGTGGCCCGGTACGCCCGCACGCACGGGCCGTTCGCCGCCGCCTCCTGCGCGGCCCGCTTCGGGCTCGGCGTGTTCGTGGTCGAGCAGGCGCTGCGCCGCCTCGCCGCCACCGGTCGCGTCGTCTCCGGCGAGTTCACACCCGACTCGGCCGGCGCGCAGTGGTGCGACGCCGAGGTGCTGCGGATGCTGCGCCGCCGCTCGCTCGCGGCGCTGCGTCGGGAGATCGAGCCCGTGCCGCCCCGGGCCCTCGCCACGTTCCTGCCCCGCTGGCAGCAGGTCGGCTCGTCGGCGCGGGGTGTGGAGGCGCTCGCGGCCACCGTGGAGCAGTTGCAGGGCGCCGCCGTGCCGGCGTCCGCGCTGGAACGACTGGTGCTGCCCGGCCGCGTCGCCGACTACTCCCCCGCCCAGCTCGACGAGCTGTGTGCCAGCGGGGAGGTGCTCTGGGCCGGATCGGGGTCGATCTCCGGGGGCGACGGCTGGGTCACCCTGGCGTACGCGGACGCCGCGCCGCTGCTGCTCCCGCCGCCCGACGAGGCGTTGACGCGCACCCCGCTGCACGACGCGGTGCTCGACGCGCTCGGCGACGGGCAGGCGCTGTTCTTCCGCGCGCTGGCCGACCGGGTCGGTGCCACCGACGACGCCGCGCTGACCGGGGTCATCTGGGATCTGGTCTGGGCGGGACACCTGACCAACGACACCCTCGCACCGCTGCGGGCGGTGCTCGGGGCGGGTGGGGCGCACCGGTCGCGTCCGTCGGCGCCGCGCACCCGCTACCGGCGCCCCGGCCGGGTGGCGCTGCCCACCCGCAGCGGCCCACCCACCGTCGCCGGGCGCTGGTCACGACTTCCCGAGCGGGATCTCGACCCGACCAGGCGGGCCGCCGCCCTCGCCGACGTCCTGCTGGAACGGCACGGCGTCGTCACCCGTGGCGCGGTCATGGCCGAGCAGGTCGTCGGTGGTTTCTCCGCGGTGTACCCGGTGCTGTCGGCGCTCGAGGAACGCGGCGCGGCCCGCCGGGGTTACTTCGTCGAGGGTCTCGGCGCGGCGCAGTTCGCGGTGCCCGGCGCGGTGGACCGGCTGCGCGCGCTGGCCGAGCCGGCCGACGGCGCGCGGGGCCGCGGCGGGCCGACCACCGTCCTCGCGGCCACCGATCCCGCCAACCCGTACGGTGCGGCACTGCCCTGGCCCGACCGCGTCGTCGACTCCGGCGAAGGTGCCACTGCCGCGACCGGCCACCGGGCCGGCCGCAAGGCGGGTGCCCTGGTGGTGCAGGTCGCCGGCGACCTGGTGCTGTACGTGGAACGCGGCGGTCGGACGCTGCTCTCCTTCACCGACGACACCGAGACGCTCGCGGCGGCCGGCAAGGCGCTCGCCGACGCCGTCCACTCCGGAGCGCTGGGCGCGATGTCGGTCGAGCGCGCCGACGGCGAGGCGGTGCACTCCTCGCCGCTGCGTGACGCGCTGACCGCCGCCGGCTTCCGGGCCACCCCGCGCGGCCTGCGCCTACGCGGCTGACCCGCCCCGCGACCTACGACCGCTGCGGCTCGCTCAACCGGTGGATGCGCCACCCGCGCGGCTGGCTCAACCGGTGGATGCGCCACCCGCGCGGCTGGCTCAACCGGTGGATGCGCCACCCGCGCGGCTGGCTCAACCGGTCGGCACTCCACCTGCACGGCTGGCCTATCGCGCCCGGCCTCCGTGCGCGTCATCGGCTCCCCGCGTGACGGCCATTCGTGTGGCAGACCCACCCGCCGGCAGCACCGGGGGCGATCCGGCAGCTCTCCCCTGCCGGAGGGCCAGCCACCACTGTTGTGGCGTTGATGCCTGTGAGTCATCTTGATGACTCACAGG
>NZ_JBEXIL010000063.1:0-30271 GCF_040608555.1 Micromonospora sp. NPDC005172 | reverse complement strand
CGTCGGCCGCTTGCGGCCGACGCGCCCTTCGCTTCCCCGCCCGGGGTACGTCCGCCCGGCGCCGGTTGATCAGCTACGGTCACCGGCATGAGCTGGGATGATCTCGACGCCCATCTGGACACGGTGCCGGGCACCGTCTCGGCGTACGTGGGTCGACTCGACGCGCCACCGGCCTGGACCCGGCACGCCCGCGCCGGCCACTACGCCGCCAGCACGATGAAGGTGGCGGTGCTGGCCGCGCTGTACCGCGCCGCCGAGGCCGGCTCCCTGGACCTGGACGCCGACGTCCCGGTGGTCAACGAGTTCGACTCGGCCCAGCCCGGCGCGCCCCGGTTCTCCTGCGCCCCGCACTACGACAACGACGACGCGGTGTGGGACCGGCTCGGCGGCACGGCGTCGCTACGCTGGCTCGCCGAGCGGATGATCGTGCGGTCCAGCAACCTGGCCACGAACCTCGTCATCGGGCACGTCGGGCTGCCCGCCGTGGCCGAGGTGTGGTCGCTGGCCGGCGCCCGGGACAGCGTCACCGGCCGCGGCATCGAGGACTTCGCCGCCCGCGACGTCGGCATCACCAACACCGTCACCGCAGCCGACCTGGCCGCCCTGCTGGGCGCGCTGGCCGGCGGCGCCACCACGCCCGGCCGCCTCGCCTCGCCGGCCGGGTGCGCCGCCATGCTGGACGTGCTGCTCGCCCAGGAACACCGCGAGGACCTGGCCGCCGGCCTGCCCGAGGGCATCCGGATCGCGCTCAAGAACGGCTGGGTACGTGGTGTGCGCCACGGTGTCGGCGTGGTGCTGCCCGACGACGCCCCGCCGTACGTGATCGCCGTGTGCACCACGACCGACCTGGACGACGGAGACGACGACGCCTGTCGACTCATCGCGCGCATCTCGGCGCGGGTCTGGGACGACCGGCACCGCCTCTGAGCCCGACGCACTCACTCCAGCAGGTGCGCCCGCAACGCCTCGACCACGTCGTCGGTCAGCCCCAGACCGTCACGCAGGTACGCGTCGAACGAGCCGTGCACCCGGCGTACCTCCTGGTAGCCGGCGTCGAGGTACGCCGCACGGACCTCCAGCACCGGTAGCACCGCGTCGACGTCAAGTGTCGGCTGGCGGCGGCGCATCGCCTCGATGATCACCGCGCGCAGGCTGTCGGTGAGCGCGTTGTTGCGCAGGTACTCGGCCCGGATCGCGGCCTCGTCCACCCCGAGCGCGGTGAGCAGGATGACGGTGAGCCAGCCGGTGCGGTCCTTGCCGGCCGAGCAGTGGTACAGCAGCGGCAGGTTGTCCGGGCTGGCGGCCAGGCGTACCGCCGCGCCGAAGTTGACGCGGGCGGACTCGCCGGTGACGAACCACCGGTAGATCTCGGCCATCGCCCCCGCCGTGCCCTGCCGGGCCAGTTCGGCGTACGCGTCGAGGTCATGGCCGACGAGCACCGCCGAGACGTACGTGAAGACGGGGTGCTCGGGGTCGTGCACCGGTAGGTGCACCACCCGCGGCTCGCCGGCCAGCCGGTCGGTCGGGGCGAGCGCGATCTCCGCGCCGTCGCGCAGGTCGACAACGCAGGCCGGTCCCAGCTTCGCGAGTACTGGCAGGTCCTCGTCGGTGAGCCGACCCAGCGCCGGAGTGCGGATCAGCCGTCCGGCGCGCACCTTCCGGCCGTCGACGCCGACGAGGCCGCCAAGGTCCCGGGCGTTCGGCGCGCCCACCAACTGCCAGTCCCCGATGACCATCGCGTGGTCCTCCCGCCGCTTGTCTGTGTATAGGGTGCCCCATATGACGATCTCGGCGGTACGCACCCACCGGGTTTCTGCCCCCTTACACACCCCGTTCGTCACCGCGCTGCGCCGCACCACCACCGTGGACACCCTGATCGTCGAGCTCATCGACGCCGATGGTCGGTCCGGCTTCGGTGAGGCGCCGCAGGTGTGGCAGGTCACCGGCGCATCGGTCGCCGGCGCGCAGGCGTGCGTGCAGGAACTGCTCGGTCCGCTGCTCACCGGACGCGACCCGGACGACCTGGTGGCCCGCTGCGGCGAGGTGCAGCGGGCGGTGGTGGGCAACGAGGCGGCGAAGGCGGCGGTGGACGTCGCGCTGCACGACCTGGCAGCGCGGCGTCTGGGCGTACCCCTGGTGCGGTTGCTCGGCGGCACGGCGCTGCGCGTCCCGACGGACGTCACCCTCGCCGCGGGCGACGCGGTCGACCTGGCGGCGGCCGCGCGTCAGCGGCGGGCCGACGGTTTCGGCGTGCTCAAGCTCAAGGTCGGCACGGACGCGGCCGGCGACCTGGACCGGGTACGGGCGGTGCGCGGGGCGGTCGGCGCCGGAGTGCGGATCCGGCTGGATGCCAATCAGGGCTGGACACCGCGCGAGGCGGTCCGGGTGATCCGTGGCATCGAGGACGCCGAGCTGGACGTGGAGCTGGTCGAGCAGCCGGTGGCCCGCTGGGACCTGGACGGGCTGGCCTGGGTCAGTGACCGGGTGTCGGTGCCGATCCTGGCCGATGAGGCGGTCTTCGGGGTCCGCGACCTGGTGGAGGTGATCCGCCGCCGGGCCGCCGACCTGGTCAACGTCAAGCTGGCCAAGTGCGGCGGGCTGCACCCGGCGCGCACGCTGCTGGAGTTGGCCCGCGCGCACGGGCTCGGCACGGTGGTCGGGTCGATGATGGAGAGTCAGGTCGGCATCGGCGCGGCGGCGAGCCTGGTGGCGGCGTACGGCACCACGGCGGTCGCCGACCTGGACGCCGCCTGGTGGCTGGCCTGGTCGCCGGTGCAGGGCGGAATCCGCTACGAGGGGCCGACGGTAGTCCTTCCGGATGCCCCTGGCCTCGGCATTTCCGGCCTGGCTGAAGTAAAGATGCAGACTCGTGGTTGAGGATCGGCGGTTTTCTTCATAGGGTTTCCCCCGGACAGCCGACACGAGCTGGGGGTCGACGTGCAGCTACAACCGGGCCGCGAGGCCGTCGTCCGGGTCGCGGTGGCGACGCTGTGGTCATCCCCGGAGGCGGTGCGGCCGGTCGACGGTCCCGCGCTCAGGACCGATGTCGACATCCCGACCTGGGTCTCCGGTCTGGACACCGACCAACAGGTCGGCGACTGTGTGCTGAGTCAACTCCTGCTCGGCGAGCGGGTGCTCGTCGACGACGTGCGCCCGGACGGCTGGGTGCGGGTTGTCGCCGTCGAGCAGCCGGCCGCCAAGCTCGACCCGCGGGGCTACCCGGGCTGGCTCCCCGCCGACCAGCTGACCCCCGCGGATCCCACCGTCGGCGGCGACCCGCTCGTGGTCGACGCCACCGTCACCGACCTGCACGCCGGTCCGGACGGGCCGGTGGTGCTGCCCGGCGTCGTCGTGGGCACCCGCCTCGTCCCGGCCGGCCCGTCCCGGCAGGGCTGGCGGGAGGTCCACGTCCCCGGTCAGCCCACGCCGCTCTGGCTGCCCGACGGACACCTCGCCCCGGCGCAGACCGGGCCGCCCAGCGCCGCCGACGCGCTCGCGGTGGCCCAGCGGCTGCTGGACGTGGTCTACATCTGGGGCGGACTCTCGACGTACGGCATCGACTGCTCCGGCCTCGTCCACCTGGCCTGGCGCCGGTTCGGCGTGCTGCTCCCCCGCGACGCCGACGACCAGGCCGTGGCGACGACCCCCCTGACGCTGGGCGCGGAGCGCCCCGGCGACCTCTACTTCTTCGCCCGGCCCGGCCGGAAGATCCACCACATCGGTATCGTCACGGCCGTGGCCGACGGCCCGACGGACCGGCGGATGCTGCACGCCTGCTACCGGCGGCGTCGGGTGCTGGAGGAGCGTCTGCCGGCCGACCGTACGGCCACCCTCGTCGGCGCGCACCGGGTCTGACCGGCCCGCGCCCGGCCCTGAGCCTCAGCGTCGGGCCTCGGCCAACTCGCGACGCCTGTCGCGGGCGGACTTGACCAGGCTGGCGATGGTGGCGATGCCCAGCGTGCCGATGATGACCAGCAGGGACAGCCAGATCGGGATGTGCGGCGCCCACGCGACGTGCTTCCCGCCGTTGATGAACGGCAGGTTGTTGTCGGCAAGCGCCTCCAGCACCAGCTTGACCCCGATGAAGCCCAGCACGACAGCCAACCCGTAGCTGAGGTAGATCAACCGGTCGAGCAGGCCACCGAGCAGGAAGTAGAGCTGACGCAGACCCATCAGCGCGAAGACGTTCGCGGTGAAGACCAGGTACGGCTCCTGCGTGATCCCGAAGATCGCCGGGATCGAGTCCAGCGCGAAGATCAGGTCGGTGGTGCCGATCGCGATCATCACGATGAGCATCGGGGTGAACAGCCGCCGCCCGTTCTCGTGGGTCGTCAGCTTCGCGTCGTCGTAGCCCTTGGAGATGGGCAGCGCTCGGCGGCTCCACCGGATCAGGAGGTTCTCGGAGAACTCGTCCTCGTCCGGCTCACCCTGCCGGGCCAGGTTGACCGCCGTGTAGATCAGGAACGCGCCGAAGATGTAGAAGACCCAGGAGAACTGTGAGATCAACGCCGCGCCGGCGGCGATGAACCCGCCGCGCATCACCAACGCCAGCACTATGCCGATGAGCAGCACCTTCTGCTGGTACTGCCGGGGCACCCCGAACCGGGCCATGATGATGACGAAGACGAAGAGGTTGTCCACCGAGAGGCTGTACTCGGTGAGCCAGCCGGTGTAGAACTGCCCGGCCGAACTGGCCCCCGAGGCCAGCCAGACGCCGGCGCCGAAGAGCAGGGCGAGACCGACGTAGAAGGCGACCCAGAGGCTCGACTCGCGCACGCTCGGCTCGTGCGGGCGCCGACCGATGATCAACAGGTCGACGAGCAGCACCGCAGACAGTGCGACGAGGGTTCCCGCCCACACCAATCCGGACACGTCCAACGTTCATTCCTCCGGCAGACACGCGGCGTCGGGCACACCGTACGCCCCTGCCGGGGCCGGCGTGCCGCTGTCGCTCACTCTGGTGACTGTCGGAGGTCTCTTCCGCCCCCGGCCCGCGAACGGGACGGCGACCGACGAAGCCGGGCCGACCGTCGAGAATCCGGCGATCGTCCGTGCTGACGACTTCGTCACGGGGGAATACTCCCCTCCTCGGGGTCCATTGTTGCCCACCACGCGCCGTGATCACACCTGGGGCATGGGGTGCCCATCACACACCCTCTTGGTCGTCCTAGGAGGCTAGTGTGTCGGGTGCGGTGATCGGCTCCGCGAACGACCAGCCGGCGGCCAGCAGGGCGTCACAGACCTGCACGGCCCGCGTCAGCCGCTCGGCGTGCGGCCCGGTCAACTCCACCACCGGCACGCCGGACGCGGCCAACTCGTCGCGGAACCGCCCGGTCATCCAGGCCCGCAGGTGCTCGCCGTCGCGCAACCCGTCGTCGGCGAACGGCACGCCCCGGTGGTCGGTCAGCAGGTACAGCGCCGGGCGACGAGCCGCCGAGAGCACCTGCGGCGACGCGCTGCCCAGGTAGCGCTCCTCCCAGACCGCGGTGGCCCGCGCGTCGGTGTCGCAGAACAACAACGGCCCCGACGACCGAGCCGCCGCGTCCTCGGCCGCCTGCTGCTCGCGAACCACCGCGCGGAAGTCGTCCCGGTCCCAGCCGACGTCGAAGACCGTCGCACCGGGCGACCCCTCCCGCAGCCGGGCGAGCTTGCGGGCCGTCAACTCCCGGCCGTACTCCGGCACCCAGACGGTGCCGTAGTGCGCCGCGAGCGCCTCGGCCATCGTGGTGGTGCCGGTCGACTCGGCGCCGACCACCACGACCCGCCGCACGAGAAAGGCCCGCACCGGCGGGCTCAGCCACCGCCAGTGACCCGCCGGGTCCGCGCGCACCGCCGTCCCGGACACCGGCACGGTCCGCCGATCCTGATCGACCGACACGGGTACGGCCCCGAAGCGGCGAGCCAACTCCACGCCGTACGCCTCGGACGAGAAGACGGCGTCCACCTTCTCCGACCCGACCGCCTCCCGGAACACCGCGCAGTGCGCGTCCCAGACCGCCGGGTCGGCGTAGTCCACCGGGTGGTCGTCGTACCGGCCGACGAACCGGACCCACGGCGTGTCCGCGTGCACCTCCCGCAGCCAGTCCAACCGGGCCTCGAGCGGGATCGACTCCCGCCGCGACGGCGCCACCACCACGGTGAGCGCGGCACAGCGGGCAGCCGCCGCCGCGATCAGCGCGTGGTGCCCGGCGTGCGGCGGATAGAACTTTCCCACCACCATCCCGTGCCCGAACTCGGCCCGCCGCGCCTGCGCCGTCCCGCTCACACGGTCACCGGCGCCGGACCGGGCGGCACCGGGGTCGCCCCGTCGAGCCGGCGCTCATCGGCCCGCCAGGCCCGCAGCCCGACCACGCACAGGGCGAGGAACACCACGTACAGCACGGCCGTCAGGTGCAGCCCCTTGTAGGCGTACAACGGGATGTAGATCAGGTCGGCGGCGATCCAGAGCCACCAGCTCTCCACCCGCTTGCGGGTCTGCCCGTACGTCGCCAGCAGGGACAGGGCCGTCGTCAACGCGTCCGGCAGCGGCACCGTCGAGTCGGTGGCCCGGTCCAACAGGACCCAGAACGCGCCGGTGAGCAGCACACCGACGACAGCCAGCGCCACCCACTCCCGCCGGCCGGTCCGACTCACCGTGAGACGGGTCCGCCGCTCACCGCCGAACAACCAGTGCCACCAGCCGTAACAGCCCAGCGCCACGTAGACGACCTGGAGCCCGGCGTCGGCGTACAACCCCGCCGTCCAGAACAGCAGCATGAGCAGCAGCACGTTGGCGATGCCGATCGGCCAGTTGGCGACGCGCTGCCGGGCCACCAGCCAGACGTTGAGCACGCCGGTGACGAACCCCAGCAGCTCCGCCCAGGTCGTGCAGACGCCGGCGACCCGGAAGGCGGTACCGGTGAGCCAGTCGATGATCATGTCGTCTGACCTTAGGGCGTGTGTCGACGCCGGAACAGACCCCGCGGCACCCGCACGACCCCGAGCCGTGAAAGGCTTGCCGGCATGGTGCTTGAGGTCGCGCTGATCGACGTACTGCCCGGACACGAGGACGAGTTCGCCGCCGCGTACGCCCAGGGTCGCCCGGTGCTCGCCGGAACGCCCGGCTGCCGGTCGGTCCGGATGACCCGGGGCATCGAGTCCCCCACCCGGTTCGTGCTGCTGGTGGAGTGGGACTCGGTCGAGGCGCACGAGAAGAACTTCCGGGACACCGACCGGTTCGCGCAGTGGCGCGCGCTCATCGGGCCACACTTCGCCGGACCGCCGCTTGTCGAGCACTTCCTCGACGTACCGGCCTGAGTGGAGCTGTCGTACCCCGCGGTTATCGTGCCTCCCGCACGCGCGGGTCGCCGGTCCCGACGGTCTCGGGGGCGCCGGGCCCGGTGGCCGCGCGGGTGAGCCTCACTGCCCGACGCGGCGGGCCAACGCGGTGACCGTCTCCTCCGGTGACAACGCCGCCGCCAGCAGCGCCTCGGTCATCCGCTCGTACCTGTCGACGTCGAGCACGGTCGCCAGGCGGACGTCGGTGGTCAACGCCTCCAACATCACCGTCCGGGGATCAGCCGGGTCGGGAAAGGCATACCAGGAGTACGGCGTGAGGGGGTGCAGCCCGCCGCCCGCCACCCCGCGGGGCAGCAGCCGCACCGTCACGTGCGCCAGCCCGGTCACCGCCACCAGGTGCCGCAACTGTTCACGCCAGGTGTCGAGCGGGAGGTCACCAGGGTCGCACACCGCCTCGGCGAGCACCGCCGTGTAGCGCGGCGGGTCGGCCCGCCGCAGCACCTCCTGGCGCAGCGCCCGGGCCCGCACCTCGGCCTCCACGTCGACCTCGGGACTGAGCAGAACGCCGGCGGCGACCCGCGAACGGGCGTACGCCGGCGTCTGGAGCAGCCCCGGCACGACCGACGGCTGGTACTCCACGATGTCGGCCGCGCCCGCCTCCAACTCGGCGTACACGCGTTGCCGCTCGCTCATCTCGCCGAGCGTCTTCCACCAGCCGCGACTCGTGGCCGCGTCCCGCGCGATCACGATCAGCGCGTCCCGGGCCGGCCCGGGCACCTGGTAGACGTCGAGCAGATCCAGCACATCGGCGAGATCCGGCCGGCTCTGACCCAGCTCGATGCGGGACAGCTTCGACGTCGAGGCCCAGCCCAACCGGTCGCAGACCTGTTCCAGGGTCAGCGCCTCGCGTCGGCGTAGTTGACGCAGCTCAGCGCCGAGCCGCGCGCGTCGAATGACAGGACTTGTTGGCAACGGCATCCCCGCCTCCCCATCGAGGGAGAGTACGCAGGACGATCACCCAGTGCAATAGCGCGCTTGCGCACCGCAACCGAGGTGATCGTGCGGAGCCGGGGCATCCGATGTCGGGCAGGCCGATGTTCCCTGCTCAGGGCCGGGTAGTGGCGCAGGGCCGGTGATGCCTCAGGGCCGGTACGTGCCGAATGACCACGGGATGCCAGCGAGGTCACGGGCGGCGTAGTCCCGGGACCCGTAGTCGGTGTCGAACGGCTCCCGGGTGATGTCCGCTCCGGCGGCGCGGGCCTGAGCGCAGTGGGCGTCGACGTCCGGCACGGCCACGTAGACGGACCAGTCGTCGTCGGCCAGCCGCGACGCCGCGCCGACCCGGGGACCGAGCATGATCATGCCGGTGTCGAGGACGAGTTCGGCGTGCGCGACAGTGCCGTCCGGCGCCTCGTGCACGGCGTGCACCTGGAAACCGAACGCGGAACAGAGCCAGTCGATCGCGGCGCGAGGGTCGGGGTAACGAAGGATCGGATAGACGGTTCGCATACCGACCAGTCTCCGCTCCGACGTCCGTCCCCGATTGGACGAATGTGACCCGGGCGGGTCGACCTGCGCGGGACCAGCGCGGGACCAGCGCGCGGGGCAGCCCGCACCACGCCACCGGGTTCCTGCAATCCCGGCAGGGCGACACTGCCGCAGGCGTCCTTTGCTCTGCTTCAGTAGAGGAAACAGGCGGTGTCCGATTATCGGACACCGAGCGTTTCCTGGGTTGAAGCAGAGCAAAGGACGCACCACCACCCTGCGCCCCCGGCCGCCTCGACAGCCGGGCGCAGTTGGGTCTTCGCTGTCCGGGGGCTGTCGGCGTGGGCGGGACACCCCGACGTCCGTGAACCCGAGTCGATCGTCGGCCGCCGCGGCTCTCGGCGTGCCGGCGCTTTCGGCGTGCGGGGCGTTCTCGGCCGGCGGCGTTCTCGCGTCAGGCGGTGGAGCGGGCGGCGAGCAGCGCCGCCGGTGTGGTGCCGGCGAACTGGCGAAAGTCCCGGATGAGATGGGACTGGTCGTAGTAGCCACACCGGATCGCAACCTCGGCCCAGTCGACGGCCCGCTCCGCCCCAGCGGGCCGCGGCCCGGTCGTGGCGGAGACGCCGCGCAGCGCCGCGTGTGCCTGCTGAAAGCGCAGCAATCGAGCGGCCGTCTTCGGGGCTAGCCCGACCTCCTCCCGGAACCGGGCCGCCAGATGTCGTCGGCTCCATCCCAGCTCGGTGGCGAGGGCGCCGATACCGTCGCGCCCACCGCTGGCCACGAGCCGCCGCCAGGCCCAGTCGAGGCGGGCGTCGACGGCAGGGGCCCCCGCCAGACGGTCGGCGAGCGCCGTGTCGAGGAGCGCGAAGCGTTGCGGCCAGCACGCGGCGTCGGCGAGCCGGTGCCGCAGTCGGTCGAGCCAACCGCCGGGGAGTTGCCCGAGGCCCACTGCCCTGTTGGCCACCTCGGCCAGCGGCAGACCGAGGACGCGTCGGGCGGTCAGCGGCGTCAACAGCAGCTCGACGCCCTCTCCCACACCCACCGTGCGGGTGGTGCACCAACCGTCGAAGGTGCCGGCCACGAACGAGTCCACCCGCTCGATCCCACGCTCCGCGCTGCGCGGGTCGACAACGTCCAGCGGCGCGCCCCAACCCAGGATCAGCACCACGAAGACGCCGGCCGGCTCCCGGCGGACCAGCGGCACGTCGGCGCGTTCCCGATAGCCGATGTACCGGTCGACGAACGGGCGCAACCGCATCTCGGGGAGCCCGATGACCAAATCGTCGTCGACCGGACTCATCGCACCCCGACCGCCCTTCCCGCATCCCCCCGTACCGTTGGTGACCAGGGTGGCCCTGGCGTCACTTCACGCCGGCGGCGTCCATGCCGCGTAGCTCCTTCTTCAGGTCGGCGACCTCGTCGCGAATCCGCGCCGCCAGCTCGAACTGCAGCTCGCGGGCCGCGGCCAGCATCTGGTCGTTGAGCTCCTGGATGAGCTGGGCGAGGTCGGCGCGGGCCATCCCCTCCCGTGACGTGGTGGTAGCGGTCGACCGGCTGCGGCTGCGGGTCTCCTTGACGGGGGCCTTGCCGCGGGAGAGCTGGCGGACCGCGCCGCCGACCCGGGAGTTCTCGGTGTCCTCAGCCTCGCGGTAGATGTCGTCCAGGATGTCGTGGATCTTCTTGCGCAGCGGCTCCGGGCTGATGCCGTGTGCCTCGTTGTGCGCGATCTGCTTGGCACGACGCCGGTCGGTCTCGTCGATCGCCGTCGCCATCGACGGCGTGATCTTGTCGGCGTACATGTGCACCTGGCCCGAGACGTTACGGGCGGCCCGCCCGATGGTCTGGATCAGCGAACGGCCGCTGCGCAGGAAGCCCTCCTTGTCGGCGTCGAGGATCGCCACCAGCGACACCTCGGGCAGGTCCAGACCCTCGCGGAGCAGGTTGATGCCGACCAGCACGTCGTACTCGCCCTTGCGCAGTTCGCGCAACAACTCGACCCGGCGCAGCGTGTCGACCTCGGAGTGCAGGTAGCGCACCCGGACGCCGTTCTCCAGCAGATAGTCCGACAGGTCCTCGGCCATCTTCTTGGTCAGCGTCGTCACGAGCACCCGCTCGTCCCGGTCGGTCCGTAGTTTGATCTCGTGCATGAGGTCGTCGATCTGACCCTTGGTCGGCTTGATCACGACCTGCGGGTCGACCAGACCGGTGGGACGGATGACCTGCTCGACGAACTCGCCCTGAGCCTGGTCCATCTCCCAGGTGCCGGGGGTCGCGGACAGGCAGACCATCTGGCCGACCCGCTCCAGGAACTCGTCGAAGCGCAGCGGCCGGTTGTCGGCGGCGCTGGGCAGCCGGAACCCGTGGTCGATGAGCATCCGCTTGCGGGAGGCGTCACCCTCGTACATGCTGCCGATCTGCGGGATCGTCACGTGCGACTCGTCGACCACGGTGAGGAAGTCGTCCGGGAAGTAGTCGAGCAGGGCGTGCGGCGGGCTGCCGGGCAACCGCCCATCCATGTGCATCGAGTAGTTCTCGATGCCGGAGCAGAAGCCCACCTGCCGCATCATCTCGATGTCGTAGGTGGTGCGCATCCGCAGCCGCTGCGCCTCCAGCAGCTTGCCCTGCCGCTCCAGCTCGGCGAGGCGCTCGGCCAGCTCCACCTCGATGTCGCGGATGGCCCGCTCCATCCGCTCCGGGCCGGCCGCGTAGTGCGTCGCCGGGAAGATCACCAACTGGTCGACCTCGCGGACCACGTCACCGGTCAACGGGTTGAGGTAGTAGAGCTTCTCCACCTCGTCGCCGAACAGCTCGATGCGGACGGCCAGTTCCTCGTACGCCGGAATGATCTCCAGCGTGTCGCCGCGGACCCGGAACGTGCCCCGCTGGAAGGCCATGTCGTTGCGGGTGTACTGGATGTCGACCAGCCGCCGCAGCAACTGGTCGCGGTCGAGATCCTGCCCGACCTCGACCCGGACCGCCCGGTTGAGGTATTCCTCCGGGGTGCCCAGGCCGTAGATCGCCGAGACGGTCGCCACCACGATCACGTCGCGGCGGGTGAGCAGCGACATCGTCGCCGAGTGCCGCAGTCGCTCGACCTCCTCGTTGATCGAGGAGTCCTTCTCGATGTAGGTGTCGGTCTGCGGGATGTACGCCTCGGGCTGGTAGTAGTCGTAGTACGACACGAAGTATTCGACCGCGTTGTGCGGCAGCAGCTCGCTGAACTCCTTGGCCAGCTGCGCGCAGAGTGTCTTGTTCGGGGCGAGCACCAGGGTCGGTCGCTGCAGCCGCTCGATGAGCCACGCCGTGGTGGCGCTCTTGCCGGTGCCGGTCGCGCCGAGGAGCACCGAGGTCCGGTCGCCGCGCCGCACCCGGCGCTCAAGGTCGTCGATGGCGGCCGGCTGGTCGCCGGCCGGCTGGAATTCGCTGACGACCTCAAAGCGGCCGTCGAGTCGAGGAATGTCGAGCGCCATGACCTCAACGGTACGCCGCAGGTCCGACATGTTCGGCCGTCGCGCAGGGTACGTGATCGGCTTCAATATTCCCATTGTGTGGCCCATGTCACCGGGACTACCCTCTTCATGTAGGCCGCTCGCGGCGGCCGACCGGGCCCGGCGGCCAGGCTGTCATCACAGCCGGTCGCCCCCGGCACAGCGGTCGCAGCACCCGGCTCGTCCGGCGTGCGCACCCGTGTGGTCGCGCTCACGGCGCAGACCGGCCGCCGCGAGCGCCCCTGCTCGACGCCCCCCGCTCGTCACCCGGTGCCGTCCCGCCCGTTTCACATCCGTGGACACCTCTGGAGCCCCGGCACCCTCCTCCGACACCGCCCGCGCCGGCGCCGCGGACCGCAGCGCCGACATGTCCCCCGACCCCGGCGATCGCTCGGTCGAGGGTCACAGCGCCGGACGGTCCCAGGCCCGCCGCCGCCGTACGCTGCTGTTCCTGCTCGCCCTGACCGCGGTGACGTCGGCGGCGGCGCTGGTCGTCGGGCTGCTGAGCTGGACGCCCAAGCCGACCGCGCCGGCCCGACCGCTGACCGTCGCCGAGGCCGAGCGGCTGGCCGCCATGCGCGTCACCAATCTGCGGGACCTCCGCGCCGGTGTGCACGTCACCGCCGGCGACGGCGCCGCCCGTACCGAACTGGTGGGCTGGGTGGACTGGTCGCGGCCCCTGCTCTACCTGGACGTGGGCGGGCCGGGGGCGGGTGCCGACCGCGGCCTGTTGCAGAGCACGGGCGGGGTCCTGGTGGTCCGGCCCGACCCGAGCGCCGTACCCACCCCGGCCGCGCCACCGCTGGTGCCACCGGCGGACCGTTGGCAACTGCGTCAGCGGACGACCGACAGGGGCCTGACGCCGGTCCTCGACCTGCTCCTCGGCCTCGCCACCGACCGTCCGGATCCGGCCCCGAGCGGTGGCGACGCCCGCTGGGTCGCCCAGGACGTGGGCGCGGCCGGGACGCTGGACGTCCTGCAGGCGTCGCTCGCCCCCGCGACGACCGGTCCCGACAGCACCGCACCGGCCAGCACGGCGGCGACCCGAGCGGACGCGTCGACCCGCTACTGGCTCGACCGGGACGGCCGACTGCACAAGCTGGTGACCCGGCTGCCCGATGTCGGGCCGGTCACGGTGCTCCTCGACCGGATCGACCGTCCCACCCTGCATCCGGTGGACGCGCTCGGTGGCCGACCCGGCCTGCCACGGGCGCTCACGAACGCCGAGCAGCGGCGGTTGGACGCCCTGCCGGCCCGGCTGCGCGGCCAGGGCGGCGCCACGCTGACGCTGGCCGCGCCGGTGGGCGTCGACGTCAACCTGCGGGGCGCCGGTTGGTTGAGCTGGACCGCGCGCACCGCCTACGTGGCGGTCGCCGACCTCGGCGTACCCGGTCGCCGGACCCTGCTGCACCGCGACGCCGCAGGTCTGTCCCGCACGGACGTACCGGCCCAAGCAGGTGGTGGTGGCACCGCCGAGACACCCGGGCGGCCTCCGTTCCCGGTCCCCGCCGGCGCCTGGCGGACCACCCGGTCCGCCCGGGACGACCTGGACCTGCTGGTCGACGCCGCAGTGGGCGCCGCCGGTCCGCTGGCACGGCGGGGCGTGCCCGTGCGCGTCCGCGAGGACCTCGCCGGCGGACGGACCGTGGACGTGGTGGAACTCCGCGTGGCGGACGCACGACTGCGCTACTGGATCGCTCGGGACGGATCGCTGCGTCGGGTGGAGCTGCACACCGGCCCCGGCGCGTGGGCGCAGCTCGACCTCGATCCCGCAGTGGTGCCCCGCCTCACTCCACCAGCGCGGGCCGCCACCGCACGGCGCGGGACGCGCTGACCAGAGTCAGGGCCGCCAGCCGGTCTGCGCGGCCCACTGCTCGGCCCGCAGGTACTCCTCGTCGAACCAGGGATCGCCGCCCGTGCCGGAGTCACCGACAAGCGGCGCAGCGTCCACCAGATCGCGCTTGAGCAGCAGGTACGCGCCCCGCCGATCCGGGTCGGCGCGCAGGTGGTCCCGCATGAGCAGCGCGTACCGCCAGCCGGGCGAGTCGGCCGCCCGGACGTGCAGACGCACCGGACGATCCGGGTCGGCGCTGCCGTGCAGCCGCTTCTCCCACCGCGCCCGGCCGGCCGGGCGCGGATCGTCCCACCAGTGCCCCGGCACCCGGGGGAACCCCGCGCTCGCCAGCCGGTCGGCCAGCGGCCCGTCGGCGTCCGCGAGGTCGGGCACGGCGAGCTGCACGTCGATGACGTCGTCGGCGGCGAGGCCGGGCACCGCGGTCGCGCCGATGTGGTCGATCCGCAGGTCAGCCGGGGCGAGCGCGTGCCGGATCCGGGCCTCGATCCGCGCGTACTGCTCCGGCCAGCTCGGGTCGGCCTCCGTCGCGCCACCGCGCGCGGGTGGCGTGGCGACCTTCCGCTGCCGCAGGTTGTGCTCGTAGGGATGCAGCCGCTGCCGCCACAGCGTGTCCACGGCGGCGTGCAGCGCCACCAGACTCCCGTCGTTGGTCACCACCACGTCGGCGACCGCCCGCCGGCAGGCGTCGTCGGCCTGCGCGGCGATCCGCCGCTCGGCGTCCGCGCGGTCCATCCCCCGGTCGCGCGTCAGCCGCTCCAGTCGGATCGGCACGGCCGTCTGCACCACGACCACCAGGTGGTACGTCGGCGCGAGCCCCACCTCCACCAACAGCGGTACGTCGTTGACGACGATCGCGTCCGGCGGTGCCGCCGCGACCAGTTCGGCGGTGCGCGCCCGTACCCGAGGGTGGGTGATCGCCTCCAGCCGGCGGCGGGCGGCTTCGTCGGAGAACACCCTCGCGCCCAGCGCGGCGCGGTCCAGCGCGCCGTCGCCGTCCAGCACCGCCTCGGAGAACGTGGCGACGATCTCCGCGAGGCCCTCGGTGCCCGGCGCGACGACCTCCCGGGCGACCTGGTCGGCGTCCACGAGCACAGCGCCCAACTCCACCAGCCGCGCGGCCACCGCGCTCTTGCCCGATCCGATACCGCCGGTCAAACCCACCCTCAGCACCGGACCAGTCAACCGGATCGCGGCTCCCCCGCCAAACACGCCCACCCCGCGAGACGCCCGTAGGCGAACCCCTGTCCCACCACCTGGCCGCCCAGATCGGCTCCACAGCGTGCCCTGACCTGTCACCCGCGTGCCCTGACCTGTCACGCGCGAGCCTTGACCTGTCACGCGCGAGCCTTGACCTGTCACGCGCGCCCTGACCTGTCACGCGTGTCCTTTGCTCTGCTTCAGCCCAGGAAACACGTGCCGTCCGGTAATCGGACACCGACCGTTTCCTCTGTTGCAGCAGAGCAAAGGACGCGCAGAGACCGGCGCCCCGCCACCGCCACCGCCGTCGCCCCCGCTCCGCGCCCGCCAAAGCCGCCACCGTGCCGGGGTCATCGCGACACCGGCGCGGTGACTGCACGGCGAAGGCCCCGCCTCCGGCGATCCGAAGATCGCGGGAGACGGGGCCTGTCGTCGTGTCAGCGGGTCACTTACCGCCGGCGAGCTTCTCCCGCAGAGCGGCGAGCGCCTCGTCGGTGGCCAGCGTGCCGGCCGGCTCCTCGGCCTGCCGGCTCGGGGCCGGGCTGGACGAGGAGGTGGTGCCACCGGTGGCAGCCGGGACGGCCGGGGTCGGGTTGGCAGCGGCCTCGGCGTCGGCGGCGCGAGAGGTCTGCACCTGCTTGGTGTGGGCCTCCCAGCGCTGACGAGCCTCGGCGTACTGGTTCTCCCAGGTCTCGCGCTGCTTGTCGTACCCCTCGAGCCACTCGCCCGTCTCCGGGTCGAAGCCCTCGGGGTAGATGTAGTTGCCCTCGGTGTCGTACGTCGCGGCCATGCCGTAGAGGGTCGGGTCGAAGTGCTCCTCGCCCTCGACGAAGCCCTCGTTGGCCTGCTTGAGCGACAGCGAGATCCGGCGGCGCTCCAGGTCGATGTCGATGACCTTGACCATGACCTCGGAGCCGACCTGGACGACCTGCTCCGGGATCTCCACGTGGCGCTCGGCCAGCTCGGAGATGTGGACCAGGCCCTCGATGCCGTCGTCCACGCGGACGAACGCACCGAACGGAACCAGCTTGGTGACCTTACCCGGCACGATCTGCTGGATCGCGTGGGTGCGGGCGAACTGCCGCCACGGGTCCTCCTGCGTCGCCTTCAACGACAGGGAGACGCGCTCGCGGTCCAGGTCGACGTCCAGGACCTCGACCTCGACCTCCTGGCCCACCTCGACGACCTCGGACGGGTGGTCGATGTGCTTCCAGGACAGCTCGGAGACGTGCACCAGACCGTCGACGCCGCCGAGGTCCACGAAGGCGCCGAAGTTGACGATCGAGGACACGACGCCCTTGCGGACCTGGCCCTTCTGCAGCTTGTTGAGGAACTCGGTACGCACCTCGGACTGCGTCTGCTCGAGCCAGGCCCGGCGGGACAGCACCACGTTGTTGCGGTTCTTGTCCAGCTCGATGATCTTGGCTTCGAGCTCGCGCCCGACGTACGGCTGCAGGTCACGCACACGCCGCATCTCGACAAGGGACGCGGGCAGGAAGCCGCGCAGGCCGATGTCGAGGATGAGACCACCCTTGACGACCTCGATGACCGAGCCGCGGACGACACCGTCCTCGTCCTTGATCTTCTCGATCGTGCCCCAGGCCCGCTCGTACTGCGCCCGCTTCTTGGAGAGGATCAGGCGCCCCTCCTTGTCCTCCTTCTGGAGGACCAGGGCCTCGATGTG
Source organism: Micromonospora sp. NPDC005172 (assembly GCF_040608555.1). Taxonomy (NCBI): domain Bacteria; kingdom Bacillati; phylum Actinomycetota; class Actinomycetes; order Micromonosporales; family Micromonosporaceae; genus Micromonospora; species Micromonospora sp. NPDC005172. The sequence goes on along the minus strand of NZ_JBEXIL010000063.1, from coordinate 13,284 downwards.
GTCGCCAACCGTCACAACCTCGGCGGGGTCCACGTCGTGCTTGATCGACAACTCCCGAGAGGGGATGACACCCTCGGTCTTGTAGCCGATGTCGAGCAGGACCTCGTCCCGATCGACCTTGACGACGGTGCCTTCGACAATGTCGCCGTCGTTGAAGTACTTGATGGTCTCGTCGATCGCGGCGAGGAAAGCCTCCTCGGAACCGAGATCGTCGTGGGTGACCCGGGTGGCGCTCGAGGGGGCCTCGATGCTGCTCGTCATGTGGGCGGTTGCTCCGGTCGGTGGGTTGTCACAGCAGGCTGGTGTGTCGCAGTGACCTGTTCGCGCCAGCGGATCCGTCGCCGGGCACACCGAACGATCACCTAGTGAGGATCATGATGTGGTCCGTCGACCGCGCACCTGCTCCCTGCCGAGACACACGATCCGCGAGCGCATCGTCTAGCCTACCGTGCGCATTACCACAGCGTGCAAGCCCTCCCGTCTCCTCGCCGCGCGGCGACCTGCGAAAGCCGAACAATCGCCCGGAAAAGACCCCTGCTGTCTCGTACGTCACAGGAGTCCCACCGGCCACTTCACGGGCCCCTCGCACGATTCGATTTCCCGGTGGCGGCGCGCGCGGCGCGCCGACACCCCGAGTCCGTGTCGATCCGGCCGCGCCGCCGTCGTGGAACGGGGGGTGGGGGCCTAGCGTGAGCGGGTGGATGACGACAGCCGGGTGACCCGGCGCCGCGTGGGTGACGCCGAGGTCCGGCGGGCCAACCGCGGCTGGTGGGACACCGACGCCGACGACTACCAGACCGAGCACGGCGCGTTCCTCGGCGACGTGGACTTCGTCTGGTGCCCGGAGGGGCTGCGCGAAGCGGACGCCCACCTGCTCGGCGACGTGTCGGGACGACGGGTGCTCGAGGTGGGTTGCGGCGCTGCCGCCGCCGCCCGCTGGCTCGCCACCCAGGGCGCGCGGCCGGTCGCCTTCGACCTGTCCGCCGGCATGTTGCGGCACGCCGCCAAGGCCGCCGACGCCACGGGGGTACGCGTGCCGCTGGTGCAGGCCGACGCGCTCGCCCTGCCGTTCGCCGATCAGTCGTTCGACCTGGCCTGCACGGCGTTCGGGGCGATCCCGTTCGTGGACGACTCGGCGGCCCTGCTCGCCGAGGTGCACCGGGTGCTACGCCCGGGCGGCCGGTGGGTGTTCTCGGTGACCCATCCGATGCGCTGGATCTTCCTGGACGACCCGGGCGAGGGCGGCCTGCGGGCCGTGCACTCGTACTTCGACCGTTCCCCCTACGTCGAGCAGGACGAGAGCGGCGTGGCCACGTACGTGGAGCAGCACCGCACACTCGGTGACCGGATCCGGGAACTGGTCGGGGCGGGATTCCGGCTGCTCGACCTGGTGGAGCCGGAGTGGCCAGCGGGACACGAGGGAATCTGGGGGCAGTGGAGCCCGCTGCGGGGTCGACTCTTCCCCGGCACGGCCATCTTCGTCACCGACAAGCCCGCCGACTGAGCGTGCCGCACCCGTCGTCTGACCTGCGACCCATCGATCGCCGGTAGGCTCGACCCCATGAGCGCCGAGCCCCGTCCCGACAGCACCTGGCCCCTGGTGTCCGGATCCGGTGCCGACGTGATCGAGCTGACCGAGCCGTTCGACATGAAGCTGCCGATCGCCGAGATCACGCCGTAGCCGTTTCGCCCCTGCCGGCTCGGGTAGCCGGGACCATGGCCGAACAGAGGTTCCACAAGGGCGACCACGTCTCCTGGTCGGCACACGGCAACCGTGCGTACGGCGTGGTGCAGGGCACGATCACCGAACGGACCCGGCTACGTGGGCGAGCGGTGAACGCGTCCCCGGACGACCCGCAGTACCGGGTCCGCAGTGACGGCACGGGCCGCGACGTGGCCCACCGCCCGGAGGCGTTGCGTCATGAGCAGAGCTGACGACCAGGGCCGGGACACCTACCGGGAGTTCACCGACGCGGTGAACATGAAGCCCGGCGAGCTGTCCACCTGGCTGGAGACCGACGAGTCGAAGCAGGTTGGCTGGCACAAGGGTGGCCGTACCGGTGGTGGCGAGTCCGTCGGACACGAATCCGGCCGGAAGATCATCAACCTGCTCCGCCGCAAGCGCGGCGATCTCTCCGAGGCGGACTACAAGCACATGCGCAAGGTCGTCGGCTACGTCCGTCGACACATGGCGCAGCGCCCGTCCGGCAACGTCCGCGACACGAAGTGGCGCTGGTCCCTCATGAACTGGGGCCACGACCCGATGAAGTAGTGGAGATCCAACCCCCACACCGCAACCGCAGATCAGTGATCGGCGCTGTTCCAGTCCCGGCCCTCGCCGACCGACACCTCCAGCGGCACCGACAACGGGTACGCCCCGCCCATCTCGCGCCGCACCAGCGCCTCCAACGTCTCCCGCTCACCGGGCGCGACCTCGAAGACCAACTCGTCGTGCACCTGCAACAGCATCCGGGAGCGCAGACCCGCGTCGACGAGCGCGGTGTCGACGTGCAGCATCGCCACCTTGATGATGTCGGCGGCCGAACCCTGGATGGGAGCGTTGAGCGCCATCCGCTCGGCGATGTCGCGGCGCTGCCGGTTGTCGCTCACCAGGTCGGGCAGGTAGCGGCGGCGGCCCAGGATGGTCGAGGTGTAGCCGTCCTGGCGGGCCTTGGCGACCACCTGGTGCAGGTAGTCGCGCACCCCGCCGAAGCCTGCGAAGTAGTTTTCCATCAGCCCGCGCGCCTCGTCGGTGCCGATGCTGAGCTGCTGGGACAGGCCGAATGCGCTGAGCCCGTACGCCAGGCCGTAGTTCATTGCCTTGATCTTGCGCCGCTGGTCCGGGGTGACCTCGTCGACCGGTACGCCGAAGACCGAGGAGGCGGTGACGGCGTGGAAGTCGGCCCCGGAGTTGAACGCCTCGATCAACGCGTCGTCCGACGAGAGGTGCGCCATGATCCGCATCTCGATCTGGCTGTAGTCGGCGGTGAGCAGGCACTCGTACCCCTCACCCACCACGAAGGCCCGGCGGATGCGCCGGCCCTCCTCGGTGCGGATCGGGATGTTCTGCAGGTTGGGCTCGGTGGACGAGAGCCGACCGGTCGCCGCCACCGTCTGGTTGAAGGTGGTGTGGATCCGCCCGTCGTCGGAGACGGACTTGAGCAGGCCGTCCACCGTCGACTTGAGCTTGGCGACGTCGCGGTGGCGCAGCAGGTGGGCCAGCACCGGGTGGGGCTGCTGCGCGTACAGCCACTGCAGGGCGTCGGCGTCGGTGGTGTAACCCGTCTTGATCTTCTTGGTCTTCGGCAGGCCCAGCTCGGTGAAGAGGATCTCCTGCAACTGCTTGGGTGACCCGAGGTTGAACTCCCGGCCCACGGCCTCGTACGCGCCCTGCGCGGCGGCCTTCACCTCGGCGGCGAAGTGCGCCTCCAACTCGGAGAGGTAGTCGGTGTCGGCGGCGATGCCGGTGCGCTCCATCGCGGCGAGCACCCGCATCAGCGGCAGCTCCACCCCGGCCATCAGCCGCGCGGACTGCTCGCCGTCGCGGGACAGCTCGGCGTCGATCGAGTCGGCGAGGTCGAGGGTCGCGCGGGCCTGGAGCATGAGGTTCTGCTCGGCCGCCCCCTCGTCGCCCAGCCCGTCGAGGGTGAGCTGACCGGTCTCGGGCGCGTCCACCCGCAACTCGCGGTGCAGGTAGCGCAGGGCCAGGTCGGTCAGGTCGTAGGACCGCTGGTCGGGGCGGGCCAGGTACGCGGCGATCTGGGTGTCGCGGACGATGCCGGCCAGGTCCCAGCCGTGCGCGGCGCAGGCCAGCACGGCGGGCTTGCTGTCGTGCAGCACCTTGGGCCGCTGCGCGTCGGCCAGCCAGGACGCGAGGGCACCCTCGTCGGAGGCGTCGAGCCCGCTGGGGTCGACCCAGGCCGCCGCGCCACCGGCACTGGCCAGCGCCAGCCCGGTGATCGAGGCGGTGTGGCGGCGGTTGGGGCCGCTGTCGAGCTTGACCGCGAGCCCGACCGGGGTGCCGCTCGGGGCGTGGGCGTCGAGCCAGGCGGCGAGCGCGCCCGGCTCGGTGAGGACCTCGCCGGTCAGGTCGAACCCGGACTCGGCCTCCGGCTCGACGGCCTCCAGATACTGGTAGAGGCGGTCGCGCAGGATGCGGAACTCCAGGGTGTCGAAGACCTGGTGCACGGCCTCACGGTCCCACCCGGCCCAGCGGGCGTCCTCCGGGCGTAGCGGCAGTTCCAGGTCGGAGACCAGACAGTTGATCTCGTAGTTGCGGATCACGTCGGCCAGGCGCTCCCGCAGGCTGTCGCCGGCCTTGCCCTTGATCTCGTCGGCGCGGGCGATGACGCCCTCCACCCCGCCGTACGTCGTGATCCACTTGGCGGCGGTCTTCGGACCGACACCCGGCACGCCGGGCAGGTTGTCGCTGGTCTCGCCGACCAGCGCGGCGAGGTCCCGGTAACGCTCGGGGCCGACGCCGTACTTCGCCTCGATCGCCGCCGGGTCCATCCGAGCCAGGTCGGAGACGCCCTTGCGCGGATAGAGCACGGTGACCTGGTCGCCGACGAGCTGGAACGCGTCGCGGTCACCCGAGCTGATCAGCACCGTCATGCCCTGGTCACGGGCCTGACAGGCGAGCGTCGCGATGATGTCGTCGGCCTCGTAGCCATCCATCTCGACCACCGGGATCTGCAACGCCGCCAGGACCTCCTTGACGAGGCTGACCTGGCCCTTGAAGTCGGTCGGGGTCTCGCTGCGGCCGGCCTTGTACTCCGCGTACCTGTCGGTGCGGAAGGACCGGCGGGAGACGTCGAAGGCGACGACGATGTGGGTGGGCTGCTCGTCGCGCAGGACGTTGATCAGCATCGAGGTGAAGCCGTACACCGCGTTGGTCGGCTGACCCGTCGTGGTGGAGAAGTTCTCGACCGGCAGGGCGAAGAACGCCCGGTATGCCAGGGAATGTCCGTCGACGAGGAGCAGGCGCGGCGTCGTAGCTGTCACGGCAGCGACTCTAGTCCGTCGCACCGACAACCCCGGGTGGCGGCACCGCACGACCGGCGCGAAGACACGTCAGCGGCCGAAACGCCGGCGGCCGGCCGCCCCCGAGGGGACGACCGGCCGCCGGATCGTCGTGGCTCAGGCCACGCCGAGGTACGCCTCCTTGACCGCCGGGTCGTGCAGGAGTTCCTGGCCGGTGCCCTCCTTGACGATCCGGCCCGTCTCCAACACGTAGCCCCGGTGGGCCCGCGACAACGCCTGCTGGGCGTTCTGCTCGACCAGCAGGATCGTGGTGCCCTGCTCGTTGATCCGCGTGATGATCTCGAAGATCTGCTGGATCAACTTCGGCGCCAGACCCATCGACGGCTCGTCCAGCAGCAGCAGCTTCGGACGGGTCATCAACGCCCGACCCACCGCGAGCATCTGCTGCTCACCGCCGGAGAGCGTGCCGCCGGCCTGCTTGCGGCGCTCGTGCAGCCGCGGGAACAGCTCGAACACCATCGCCAGGTCCTTGGCGATGTCGGCTTTGTCCCGGCGGGTGTAGGCCCCCATCTCCAGGTTCTCCAGCACGGTCATGCCCGGGAAGACACCACGGCCCTCGGGTGACTGCCCGATGCCCCGGATCACCCGCAGGTCGGCGCGCATCCGACTGACGTCGGTGCCGTCGAACTTGATGCTGCCGCCGGAGATGGCGTGCAACCCGGAGATCGCCTTCATCGTCGTGGTCTTGCCGGCGCCGTTCGCGCCGATCAGCGCCACGATCTCGCCCTGCTCGACGTGCAGGCTGATGCCGTGCAGCGCCTCGATACGGCCGTAGAGCAGCTTCAGGTCGTCGATCTCAAGCAGCATCCTCGACACCTCCCAGGTATGCCGCGATCACCTTCGGGTCGTCGCGCACCTCGGCCGGCGACCCCTCGGCGATCTTCTGCCCGAACTCCAGCACCACCAGCCGGTCCACCACGCCCATGACCAGTCGCATGTCGTGCTCGATCAGCAGGACGGTGACCCCCGAGTCGCGGATCTTGCGGATCAGCTGCAGCAGGGCGACCTTCTCCGCCGGGTTGAACCCGGCGGCCGGCTCGTCGAGGCAGAGCAGGGTGGGATCGGTGGCCAGGGCCCGGGCGATCTCCAGACGACGCTGGTCACCGTACGACAGGTTGCGCGCCAGGTCGCCGGAGCGACCCTCGATGCCGACGAAGTCCAGCAGCTCGCGGGCCTTCGCCTTGCCCTGCCGCTCCTCCCGCCAGTGCCGCGGCAACCGCAGCAGGGCGCTCGGGACGCTGGTCTTGTGGTTGGCGTCCGCGCCGACCTGCACGTTCTCCAGCGCCGTCATCTCGGGGAAGAGGCGGATGTTCTGGAAGGTACGCGCGATGCCCAGCTTGGTGATCTGGAACCGCTTACGGCCGCTGACCTTCTCGCCCCGGAACCGGATCTGCCCGGTCGTCGGCGTGTAGACGCCCGTCATCGCGTTGAAGCAGGTCGTCTTGCCGGCGCCGTTCGGGCCGATCAGACCGAGGATCTCCCCCTCGTAGAGGGTGAAGTTGACGTCGTTGAGGGCCACCACGCCGCCGAACCGCAGCGTGACGTGGTCGACCTCCAGCAGCGGCTTCCGGCCGTCAACCGGCGCGGCGGGCTCGCTGACGGCCTCGTCCGGCGTCGACGAGGTCTCCGCCGGGCTACCGACAGTCGTCCGCGCGTCGATCGCCATGTCGCGCTCGCTGGTGACGTCGCGCTCGCTACCCATCCGTGGCTCACTCAACGACAGCCACCTCCTTCTGCCGGTCCTGGAGCTCGGCGGCCCGTCGCCGGTTCGGCCACAGACCCTGCGGTCGGAAGATCATCACGATGATCAGCAGGATGCCGAAGATGAAGTACCGCAACGACGTCGGGCTGACGTCGAAGTCGTTGCCGAAGACGGTAGCCGTCTCCGGCAGACCGAACACGTCGCCCACCGACCGCAGCCACTCCGGAATGTAGATGACCAGGAAGCCGCCGAGGATCGCACCGCCGATGCTGCCGGCGCCACCGAGCAGAACCGCCGCCAACACCAGAATCGAATTCTCCAACGAGAACGTCGACGAGTTGACGAAGTTGGCCTGACCGGCCCACAACGTGCCGGACAACCCGCCGACCGCCGCACCGATCGCGAACGCCCACAGCTTGAACCGGAACGTCGGCACACCCATCAGCTCGGCCGCGTCCTCGTCCTCGCGGATCGCCACCCAGGCCCGACCCACCCGGCTGTTCGCCAGGTTCCGGATCAGGAAGACAGCACCGATGATGACGGTGAGCAGCAGCCAGTAGTACGGCTTGAACTCGAACTGGAAGATGGCCGTACCGTCCGGGTACTTGCCCGGCGGGTGCCCGACCTGCGGGATGCCGCGGTCACCATTGAGGATCCAGTCCTGGTTCTTGGCGACGATCCGGATCATCTCCGCGAAACCGAGCGTCACGATCGCCAGGTAGTCACCCCGCAGCCGCAGCGTCGGAGCGCCGAGCAGCACACCGGACAACAGCGCCAGGGCGATCGCGATGGGCACCGTGACCAACCACGGCCACGGGCTCTCCAGCCAGTTGTACTCGGTGATCAGCTTGCTCTCCGGCGACGTCAACAACGCCACCGTGTACGCGCCGACGGCGAAGAAACCGAAGAACCCCAGGTCCAGCAGACCCGCGTAGCCCACCACCACGTTGAGACCGAGCGACAGGAGCACGATCCACGCGCAGTAGAACAGCACCGCCGCCATGTCGTTGCGGGTGGTGTACAGGGGAATCCACAGACCCGGAATGTTCAGGTACTCGTAGAACCACTTGTTCGGCAGGACGTAGAGGAAGGCGATGAAGGCCAGCAACCCGGTGATCCGGGCCGACTTCGGCAGCTCGTCGACCCGCCGACCGAAGGCACTCGATGCGGAGTGCCAACGCTCTCGCAGAGCGGTCATGCCCGCGCCCTCCCCAACGACTCGCCCAGCAGACCGGTCGGGCGGAACATCAGCAGGACGATCAGCACCACGAACGCGATGAGATCCCGCCACTGCGAGCCGAACAGCGCCGACCCGTAGTTCTCGACCAGACCCAGCAGGATGCCGCCGATCGCCGCGCCCCGCAGGTTGCCGATACCGCCCAGCACCGCTGCGGAGAACGCCTTGAGCCCGAGCAGGAAGCCGATGTTGTACCGGGTGTTTCCGCTCTTCATGTCGCTGAAGACGGCGGCCACACCCGCCATCAGACCGCCCAGCACGAAGACCAACGCGATGACACGACTCTTGTTGACACCCATCAACGCGGCCGTGTTGGCGTCCTGCGCGACCGCGCGGATGCCCTTGCCGAACCGGGTCCGGTTAACGAACCAGTCCAGCCCCACCATCATGATGATGGCCACGCTCAGCGTCAGCATCTGCACCGGCGTGACGCTCCAGCCGCCGATCTTGAACAACGTGTCCGCGGGCAGCAGAGCCGGCGAGCCGACCTGACGCCGCTGGGTCAACGTCCCCATCAGCTCCATCAGGGCGTACGAGGCGCCGATGGCCGTGATCAGGAAGGCCAGGGGCGGCGCGTTACGCCGACGCAGCGGGCGGTAGGCGGTAACCTCGATGAGTAGGGCGACACTGCCGGACAGCAGCGCCGCGGCCACGATCGCCAGAGCGATCAGCAGCAGCGAACGGCCCACCGACGGAGCACCGCTGTTGCTGTCGAGCCCGAAGGCCGCCCAGGTCCAGATGGCACCGAACGTGCCGATCATGAAGACCTCGGAGTGCGCAAAGTTGATCAGGCGAAGTACGCCGTAAACGAGGGTGTAGCCGAGGGCGATGAGCGCGTAGATCGCACCCTGCACCAACCCGGTTGTGGTCAGTTCCGGGAAGCCCCGGACGAGTTCTGCAAAGTCCACCGATGCTCCGAAGGGTGTTGCGTTGAGCCGATGCGGCCGGGGTTACGCACCCCGACCGCATCGAAACAACTCTGTTCGTCACGCCCTCAAACCTGTGACCCCCGACGGGATCAGGCCTTCGGGATCTCCACGTCCGGAGCCCACGCGCCGGCCTTCGCCTTGAAGGCCCACACCTTGACCTGGGCCGGGTCCAGCTCGCCGCTGGGCTCCCACTTGTAGGTCACGCCCGAGGCGGAACCGGCCTTGTTGTAGGTGGAAAGGAAGGCCTGGATGTCCGCGCGGCTGGTCTTACCGGCCTTGATCGCCTCAAGGTAGATGTTGGCCAGGTCGAACGACACGTCCGCGTACACGCCCGGGTCGACGCTGTACTTGGCCTTGAAGTCAGTCACGAAGGTGCCCTTGGCCGCGGTGGCCGGGCCACACGGGCAGGTCGCGATGGTGCCCTCGACGTCCTTCTGACCAGCCACCGACAGCATGTTGGCGTCGTTGATGCCGTCGCCACCGATGAACGTGCCGGTCCAGCCCGCAGCCCGCAGCTGCTTCAGGAACGGCGCCGCCTCCTCGGTGTAGCCCGCGTAGAACAGCACCGTCGCGCCGCTGGTCTTCACCTTGGAGATCTGCGCGCCGAACTCCTGCGCGTTGTCGACGACCTTGTCGGTGCCGATGACCAGCGAGCCGAGGCCCTTCTTGGCCTCGTCGGCCAGACCCGCGCCGTACGCGGACTGGTCGTCGATGACGAACGCCTTCTGCGCCTTCAGCACGTTCTTGATGTAGCTGGCGATCGCCGGACCCTGGGAGAAGTCGTTACCCACGCCGCGGTGGAAGACCTTCCAGCCCTTTTCCGACAGGCTCGGCCGGGTGGCCGACGGGCTGATGACGGCGAGACCCGCGGTGTCGAAGATCGGCAGCGCGACCTCGCTCTCACCGGAGAACGCCGGGCCGACCATGGCCACGATCTTCGAGTTGGCCGCCGCGTTGGTCGCCAGACCACCCGCCAGGTCGGCCTTGCCCTGCGAGTCGAACGCCTCGACGGTGACCTTGCAGTCCGCGTTCTCCGCGTTGTACTTCTCCACGGCGAGGTCGGCACCCTGCTTCATCGGGGTGACCAGACCGGCGTCGGCGCCGGAGAGCGCCCCGAAGAAACCGATCTTGAGGTCGCACGCCTTGTTGGCGGAACCACCCGACGTGCCCTCGTCCTTCTTACACGCGCTGGCGCCGCCGGCAACAAGCGCCAAGATGGCGACGCTGCCGAGGACGCGCACGAAGTTTTGCCTCAAGGCTGGAACCCTCCTCCGTCCTGAAGCCCGATGGCGTCTGGCAGAACGCCAAGACCACACCGGACCGGACCGTTCACCCGGTCTGGGGCGGGACGTTATCCCACAACCACTACTCCCCGTAAGGTGTCGTAGGCGGCGTTGACTCAACCGTTACCAGAAGCGGAGAACCTCGCGTTTAGATGTCACATCGGCGCGTGTCGACAACTCGTCAAACGGGTTCAGAGGGTGCGAACCACACCCTCGCCGCCACCCCGTCGTCGAGGGTCACCACCATCCGACCGCCCACCACCGCAACCGCCGCAGACGTGTCCCCACCAGCGGAAACGCGACCTGGAAGGGTGACCGGCAGCCACGACGAGGCATCCCCGCCGGACCGCCACAGCCGGTGCCCGTCGCTCGCCACCGTCATCGCCAGGACCGCACCGCCATCGACGCCCGCGACCGCCTCGACCCCCGCCACCGCACCGGCACCCGTGGCCCCGAATGCCCCACGGGCATGCCAGTCATCGGCGCCCGCGGTTGCCTCAGGCGACCACTCCCAGGCCTGGAACCCGCTCCCCCGCACCCCCAGGGCGTACACCGTGGCGCCCACCCGGACGAGACGCTGCACGATTTCGTCCGTACCGGTCGCCGGCAACGGCAGCCGCGTCCAGGCCCGGCCGTCACCCGACGACCAGACGTACGGATCACGGTCGGCCCGATCCGCCGGCCTGCCCCCGCCACCGACCAACCAGCCCTCGGGCACCGCCACCGCATCCGTGGCGATCGTCGTCACCGCCCCATCACTGGCCAGCCCGGGGGCGTCGTCCACCAGCACGAAGTCGGCCGCGTCCGCGGAACGCCACACCGCCGCCCCACTCGTCCGCGCACCCGCGATCAGCCACCCGCCAGCGCCACCCGCGATACGGCTCGCGCTGACCGCCTCCGGTCCGCCGTACAGCTCGAACTCCGCCGGCACCTCGGTCAGACCACCGTCGGCGTCCTGCCGCCACGTCCGCACCCGGGGATTGCCGTGCGCGCCACCCGACCGCGCCCCGATCACCGCGATCCGATCATCGGAACACCCGACGGCGTAGAGGATCGCGCGCTCGCCGTAGTAACTGATCGGACGCAACGGCAGCGACGTCCACACTCGACCGTCCACGCTCCGCCACGCAGCCGGCCGGGTTCCACCGTCCGGCGCACCCACCGCGCCGACCACGTACCACCGGCCCGCGCAGACTGTCACATCACGGGCGATGAGCCGACCCGGCGGACCCGGGGGCACCGGCAGATCCGCCATCTCCCACCGTGGACGCACCGGTTCGGCAAGCCGCTCGTCGTCGGCGGCCCGGCAGCCGGCGAGCAGCGTGACGACAACCCCGAACACCGCGACCGTACGCCGGACCGACACGTAGCTGATGCTATCGATCCGATCACCCGCCGCCGAGCGACGAGCAGCGATCAGACGCTCGGTTGCTGCGCCACCTCACCGCCGGCGGTCTCCGCGAGGATCCGCTCGGCGACCTCCTTCATGGTCATCCGGTGGTCCATCGCCGTGCGCTGGATCCACTTGAACGCCTGCGGCTCGGTCATCCCGTACGTCGTCATCAGCGCGCCCTTGGCGCGCTCCACCGTCTTGCGGATCTCCAGGCGGTCGGTCAGGCTCGCGACCTCGGCCTCCAGGGCCGCGACCTCCGAGTACCGCGACAGCGCGATCTCCACGGCCGGGACCAGGTCACTCTTCTGGAAAGGCTTCACGAGGTACGCCATCGCGCCCGCCGCCCGCGCCCGCTCCACCAGGTCCCGCTGGCTGAACGCGGTCAGGATGATCACCGGGGCGATCCGGGCGCCGGCGATGCGCTCGGCGGCGGCCAGCCCGTCCATGATCGGCATTTTGATGTCGAGGATGACGAGGTCGGGCTTCAGCTCCTCGGCGAGGCGCACGGCGGTTTCGCCGTCGCCGGCCTCCCCCACCACCTCGTAACCCTCTTCGACCAGCATCTCGGCGAGGTCCAGCCGGATCAGCGCCTCGTCCTCGGCGATCAGTACGCGCCTGCGCTCGGCATCCGTCGGCGTCTCAGCCACCAGCCCTACCCCCACCAGTTCGAACCTGACACCCGCCCAGCCGGGTGTCACCGCCCTCAGCGTAGTGGGTATCCTGTCAGGGCCGAATCAGGGAAGCGCCCTCGTAGCCCAACTGGCAGCAGGCAATGGCTTCAAACTCCATACAGTGTGGGTTCGAATCCCACCGAGGGCACCACAAAAGATGTCGTACGGGTGTTCGAGAATTCTCTCGTGCATCCACCCGAGATTCGCGCACGAGCACGGCAGATGTTCCTGGCCGGCAAAACGGTCGCCGACACCGCTCGCGCCGTCGGTCTGCCGTACTTGACTGTCTGGCACTGGTGTAACGACCGTCCGGAGGCTCGACTCCAGGGCACGGAGCTCCGGTGCTTCCGCTGCCGGGAAGGTGTCGACAGTCCGACAGACCCCGCCGCCTACGTCTACCTGCTTGGTCTCTATCTCGGTGACGGCCACCTGGTCACGACGGCGCGGGTGCCGGTCTTGCGGATCTTCTGCGCTGATGCCTGGCCCGACCTCATCGAAGCCTGCGACGTGGCGATGCGGGCGGTACTCGCCACCAAGGTGCAACGCGTTCAGAAGCAGGGCTGCGTCGGCGTGCAGAGCTACGGCAAGCACTGGCCGTGTCTGTTTCCGCAGCACGGTCCCGGCAAGAAGCACGAGCGACCGATCGTCCTGGCCGACTGGCAACTGTCGCTCGTCGAGAGCCACCCCGGCGACTTCGTGCGCGGTCTGTTCCACTCCGACGGCTGCCGGTTCGCCAACCGGGTGACCGTGCGCGGCAAGGAGTACATCTACCCGCGCTACATGTTCGTCAACGAGTCGACCGACATCATGGGGCTCTGCCAGTGGAGCCTGGACCTGCTCGGTATCGCCTGGCGGATGAACCGCCGCAACTGCCTGTCCGTGGCACGCCGCGACGCGGTAGCCACGCTCGACCGACACGTAGGCCCAAAGTCCTGACCCACCCCCCACCCACCCACCCGGCCCCACCCCCACCCGGCCCGGTCGATCATGAAGTTATTGCTCCGACACGCCGAGGTCGGAGGCAAT
>NZ_JBEXIL010000062.1:0-33120 GCF_040608555.1 Micromonospora sp. NPDC005172 | reverse complement strand
CGGACGAGGCCTACGCGACGCGGGCCGCGGCGGATTTCCGTCCCGAGGCGTTCGAGTTCGCGGTGGTGCTCAGCGGTCCCGCCCCACCGTGCTCGCCGATCTTGCAGATTCTGTCGGCGTTATGTCCCACCGGTCCCCTTCTGTCGGCACCGAAAGTGCAAGATCGCGGGGGTGGAGCGGCGGGGGCGGCGTTTGGGGTTGGCGGGATCGGGAAGGTGGGGCCCGGGGTCGCCGCATCTCGCGTCGCGGCCGGGTTACTGGAGGTCGCGATGCGTGCCCTGCTCTGGGTCGTCGGCGTGGTGGCTGGCGTGCTGATTCTGCTCGGGCTGATTCTCGAGGCCGTCCGCTGGCTGATCATCATCGGTCTGATCGCGCTGGTGATCGTGATCATCCTGGGTGTGGTCAAGGGGCGGCAGGCGATGAACCACCAGGGCCGTCGACGGTGACGGTCAGAACCAGTCAGCGCGCATGTCGAGCGCGGTGCGGTCGAGGCTGTCCAACAGGTCGAACTGGGGCCCGGTGCGGGGCAGCTCGACGGTGAGGAAGTAGCGGGCGGCCTGCCGCTTGCCGGCGTGGAAGGGGTCGCCGCTCTCCTCGGACGGCAGCGCCAGCACCTGTTCGAACCACATCCAGGCGATCACCACGTGCCCGACCGCCTCGAGGTAGACGCTGGCGTTCGCGAGGGCGAGCACCTGGTCCCCGCCGGCCCAGAGCGACCGGGTGGCGGTGACGATCCGCCGTGCCGCCGCGTCCAGTCGGTCGGCCAGCTCGGCGACCTCGCCCCCGGCCCGACGGCCCCGGCTGACGGTGTCGCCCATCGTCTCGGCCAGCAGGAGCAGACCCGCGCCGTCGCGCATGGTCATCTTGCGCCCCAGCAGGTCCAGCGCCTGGATCCCGTGGGTGCCCTCGTGGATCGGGTTGAGCCGGTTGTCGCGGTAGTGCTGTTCCACGTCGTGGTCACGCGTGTAACCCGCGCCGCCGAGGACCTGGATGGCCAGGTCGTTGGCCGCCAGGCACCACTGGGACGGCCAGCTCTTGGCGATCGGGGTGAGGACGTCCAACAGCAGGTGCGCCCGCTCGCGGTCCGCGTCGGTCGGCGCGGTCTTCTCCTCGTCGAGCAGCCGGGCGCAGTAGAGCACCAGGGCCAGCGCCCCCTCCACGTAGCTCTTCTGCGCCAGCAGCATCCGTCGTACGTCGGGGTGGTCGATGATCGGCACCTGCGGCGTCGCCGGGTCCTTCGCGCCGACCGGTCGGCCCTGCGGCCGTTCCCGGGCGTACGCCAGGCTCTTGAGGTAGCCGGTGTAGCCCAGCGCGGTAGCGCCGGCCCCGACACCGATCCGGGCCTCGTTCATCATGTGGAACATCTGGGCCAGCCCCTGGTGGGGCGCGCCGACCAGGTGGCCCACCGCGCCCGGCTCACCGCCGGGGGTGTGGCCACCGTCGCCGAAGCTGAGCAGCGCGTTGGTGGTTCCCCGGAAGCCCATCTTGTGGTTGAGCCCGACCAGCGTCACGTCGTTGCGCTCCCCGAGCGAGGCGTCCGGGTTGACAAGCACCTTGGGTACGACGAACAGCGAGATGCCCTTCACCCCGGGCGGGCCGCCGGGTATCCGTGCCAGCACCAGGTGGACGATGTTCTCGGCGAGTTCGTGGTCACCACCGGAGATCCACATCTTGGTGCCGAACAGCCGGTACGTGCCGTCCGGCCGCGGCTCGGCCCGGGTGGTGATGTCGGCCAGCGAGCTGCCGGCGTGCGGCTCGGAGAGGCACATGGTGCCGAAGAACCGCCCCTGGAGCATGGGCCGCACGTACGTGTCGATCTGTTCGGCGCTGCCGTGTGCCAGCAGCAGGTTGGCGTTGCCCAGGGTCAGCAGCGGGTACGCGGAGGTGGCCACGTTGGCCGCCTGGAACCAGGCGAAGCAGGCGGCGGCGACGGCGTGCGGCAATTGCAGGCCACCGACGGAATCGTCCATCCCGGCCGTGAGCAGGCCCGTCTCGGCGAAGCTGCGCAGCGCCGCCTCGATCTGCGGGATCGTCCGCACCCGATTCCCCTCGACCGTGGGCTCGGCGAGGTCGGCAGCCCGGTTGTGCGGGGCGAACTGGTCGGTGGCCACCCGCTCGGCGAGGTCGAGGGCGTCGTCGAAGGTCTCCCGGGAGTGCTCGGCGTAGCGGGGGCGCTCGACGAGATGCGACACCCGTAGCCAGTCGTGCAGCAGGAAGTCCAGGTCACGGCGGGAGAGCAGGGTGGATGGCACGGTACTCCTCGGCGGGCGCAGGGGTGTGTCGGTGCGGGCGGCGGCCCGGCGTCGCCCCGGCCCATACTGGCGGATCGGCCGGGCGGACACTACCGCCGTCGTCGCGGCCGATGAGCCGCGCCAGGTGGGCGTTGGGCACGAGCTGGCGTTTCGTGAGGTCCGGCCCGGGGATACCGCGTCGATGGCGACCGGTCCGGTCGGCCACCGACGGGAGCCGGAGACGCCGCCGGGCGCGTGAGGAGCGGGCCGATGCCGCTGCTGCCCACCGAGGAGGACCCTCGGTTGACGTCGGCGCTCACCGAGAATCGGGTGTGCACGGGGGTGACCACCCTGCGGGGTCGGGTCTTCGTGAGCTACCCGTCCGCGGACGGGCCGGGCGTGCAGGTGGCGGAGGCGCTACCGGACGGCGGTCGCAACCCCTACCCGGACGCCACGTGGAACCGTCCGGACCAGTCGCCGGACGGCGCGTTCGTCCACGTCAACGGGTTGCGTGCCGGCCCGGACGGCAGGCTGTGGATCGTCGATTCGGGAGCGCCCCAGCTCGGTGCCCGGCAGGTCCCCGGTGGCCCGCGGCTGATCGTCGTCGACGTGGACCGCGACCGGGTGGACCGCATCCACCACCTCGACGCGGCGGTACGCCCCGACAGTTACATCGACGACGTCCGGTTCCACGACGGAACCGCGTACCTCACCGACGCCGGCGCACCCGGCCTCGTCGTGCTGGACCTCGACTCGGGTCGGTGCCGGCGGGTGTTGGACGGACATCCGAGCACGGTGGGCGGGCCGGTGGTCGCCGACGGCCGGGCGCTGCGGGATCCCTCCGGCGCCGAGGTGTGCCTGCACGCCGACCAGTTGGAGGTGTCGCCGGACGGCCGGTGGCTGTACTACCAGCCGGCCTCCGGCGGCATGTCCCGGATCGGCACCCGTTGGCTGGACGACCCGACGCTGTCGCCCGCGGAGTTGGCCCGACGGGTCGAGCCCTGGTGGGACACGCCGAGCACCGGTGGCACGGCCATCGACGCGCTCGGCACCATCTACGTCAGCGACGTGGAACGGCGACGCGTGCTCGCCCTGGCACCGGACCGCAGCGTTCGCACGCTGGTCGCCGACCCCCGCCTGTCGTGGGTGGACGCAATGTGGCTCGACACCGACGGCCAGCTCTGGATGCCGGCCGCCCAACTGCACCTGACCGCCGGTCTCAACGGTGGGCACTCGGCCGTCGACTATCCGGTCGAGGTCTACCGCATGCCGGTGGACGCCGTCCCGCCGCCGCTGGGCACTGCCTGAGCGACGCCCCGGCGCAGCCCTGGGATATTCGCCCGTTTCACAACTTTTGTTCTTGCTGGGTGTTTACCGTGTTCTTGCGTAACAGCGACCGTTCTGTACGTTTTTGTCTGATTGTCGGTTCCAAGGCGGCGGCAGCCGGTCCGATCACCGCTGCGCCGTCGTCACCGGCCCAGGACAACCCATCGCGTTGTACCCAGGAGGACAAGTTGAGTGAACCGACAGGAACGGCAATGACTGAATCGAGCGGTCGAGGACGTCGTCGCAAGCTCAAGGCCATCATGGCGGGAGGGATCGCCCTGGGCCTCGGGGCGACGATCACCCTCGCGGCCTGGAACGACTCGGAGTACGCCACGGGCACGTTCACGGCCGGCACGTTCAGCATGGAGGGCAGCACGAACGGCACCACCTACGCCGAGCACCCCACCGCCGGCACCGCGGCCGCGTTGACCTTCAGTACCGGCTTCGACAGCATGAGCCCGGGCAGCGTGGTCGCGGCACCGTTCGCCGTCCGCCTGACGGCCGCCACGACGTACAACGCGACAGTCACGGTGGCGTCGGCCACCCCCGCGCCGCCCGCGTTCGTCGGCCTCACCTACGGCATCGCGACCGTTCCGGCCTTCGCCAACTGCAGCGCGACACCCACGAGTCCGACCTGGATCGTCGCGCAGGGCACGGCGCTCAACTCGGTGACCGGCGCGGTGTCGTTCAACCTGACGCAGGGCACCCCTCCCACGACAGCTGGCGCTCCGGCCTTCCTGTGCTTCGTCGTCACGGCGGGGGGCACCCTGGTGCAGGGCACGTCGGTGACGCAGACCTGGCAGCTCCTGGCTACGTCCGTATAGGTGGCGGCCGTGGTCAGCCGTCGGACCTCGACCGGACGACCACGGCTCCGTCGCACCCGTGCCGTACTCGCCGGCGCCCTCGTTCTCGGACTGGGAACGACGTCCACGCTCGCCGCGTGGACCGATGGCGAGTACGGCACCGGGTCGTTCGCCGCAAGCGTCTTCGGCACCGAGTCGCAGACCGCATCGAGCGCCTGGGGGAGCCACACTCCGGCGGCGAACGCCGCGACGCTGGCATTCTCCGCGACGGCGATGTCCCCGACGGTCTCCTTCTACGCCTTCCTCGACATCCGGACGACATCGACGACGAATGTCGGTGGCGCTGTCGCGCTGACGAGTTCGTCGAACGACGCAGGTGCCCTCCTGCCCGCCCTCGAGTACCGCGCCGTGCGGACGGCCAGCACCAGCACCACGTGTGCTGCCGCCGCCTTCAGCGGTACGCCGACGTGGATCGTCGGACCCGGCTATCTGGCCGTCACCTCGGTGCCCGGAGCCCCGGTCTCGTCCACCATCACCGTGCCGAGCGGCGCGACGCCGCAGCTGCGGTTCTGCTTCGAGGTGCGGATCCAGTCCGGAGCCAGCAACGCGTACCAGGGCACGAGCGGTGCCGTCACCTGGCTGTTCACTGCCACATCGACGTAAGGGATCTGCACATGATGGGACGAGCGGGTCGACGGCAGAGCGTCCTCGCCCGGATCGGTGACCTGGCGCTGACCGTGCTCGCCGTCGGCGGGACGGTGTGCGTCGTCCTCGTCCCGCTGGCGTTCTTCTTCGACATCTCACTCATCCTGTTCAAGACCGGATCGATGGGCCCGACCATCCCCGCCGGATCGCTGGCGGTGGTGCGGGAGATTCCCGCGTCGCAGGTGCGGGTGGGCGACGTGGTCACCGTCGACCGCACGCCGCTGCCGCCGATCACCCACCGGGTCGTCGACATCGGTGCTGGCGAAGGGGCTTCCCGCTCGCTCACCCTGCGCGGGGACGCCAACGAGTCGAACGACGCCGCGCCCTACACGGTGACAAGCGTCCGGCTGGTGGAGTGGTCGGTGCCCAGGCTCGGGTACGCGGTGCGCACGGTGTCGAACGTGTACGCGATGAGCGCGATCACGATCGGGACGGCCGCGATCGTGACCTGGGCGTTCTGGCCACGCGTTCCCGAGCGGCGGACCAGCCGTCGGCGATCGAGCCCGTCGCGGTCGGACCAGGCCGGACCAGGTTCCGGGGTCCCCCCTTCATCCAGTGGCGCGACGCCCCGAGGTGACTCGACCGTCGGGCGCCTGTTCGTCGTACTGGCCGTGCTGCCGGGCGTCGCCGCCGCCGTCCTGGCGACGCCCGGCCGGGCACGCGCGGACACAACCGAGGACGTCACGCGCAGTCGACACCTCACCCTGATCTCGGTCGGCGACCGCGATCGCATGTCGAACATGACGCCGAACGAGCCGGTGCCCTGGCAGGTGGGGGTTCTGGCACAGACCAGGCAGCCCGGTACGGTGAGCATCTCGCTGTCGGCGCGGGGACCCCTCGCGGCCGATCCGGACGGACTCCAGGTGATGGCCGCCATCTGCGCGATGCGGTGGGTACGGGGTGCCTGCCCCGACGGCCGGGGAGAACAGGTTCTCGCCGACGGTCCCGCCACCCGACTCGCCGCGCACTCGATCACCCTCAGCTCGATGCCCACCGACCAGCAGCGTTGGGTGCTCGTCACCGCGAGCCTGCTCGCCAACTCCACCGCCTCGGGTTCGGCGGACCTGGTCGTCATGGCCACCGGCTCCGGCGACCAGGCCTCGGCGGACGGCCGGGTCGGCCCGCTTCCGCGTACCGGAACGAACCTACGGACACCGGTGCTCGCCGGCACGGGCGCGCTGCTCGGCGGTCTGCTGCTCATGCTCGTCACGCGTCGGCACCGGATCAGGATCAAGCAGCAGTGAGGCCCTCGTGGATGTCGACTCCGCCGCGGCGTCAGCGGACCGGTCACGCCCGGCGGCGCTGGGTCGCGGGCGCCCTGGCCCTGGTGCTCGCCGGGACGGTCGTCGCGCTGGGGCCGCCGTCGTCGACGTTGGCCTCCTGGACCGATACCGAGTACGGCAGAGGTTCGCTCCAGGCCGGCACGGTCAACCCACCGACCAACCTCCAGTGCAGCGCGGGCGTGCTCACCCCGCCGACCTTCACCTGGACCCTGCCGGCCGGCGGTCTGACGCGCAGCGGCTTCACCTGGTCGCTGACGGGCAGCTTCTCCGGTGGCGGCACTCTCGGCCCGACCGCCACATCGGTCACCATCCCGGGCGGACTGTTGGGCATCGGAAGTGGCACCTTCCGCCTGGTGGCGAACGGCCCGGGTGGCTGGACGTCGACCCAGGTCACCGGATCGGTCGGCATGCTGACGGCGGTGCTCTACTTCTGCAGCGTGCCGTAGACGTCGATATCCTGCCTCGCATGCATCGAAGCCGTGTGTACGCGTTGCTGATCGACGCGCCCGAGGCGGAGGCCGCGCGGGCGGCGGAGTTCTGGTCGGCGGCGCTCGGCGTCGGCACCCGGTCCAATCCGGCCGAGCCGCAGTTCGTGGGTCTGCACGAGGCGTTGCCGGGCCTGGTCACCGCCGTCCAGGCCGTCGACGACGCACCGCGCTACCACCTCGACATCGAGACCGACGACGTGGCGGCGGAGACCGCTCGACTGGTCGGTCTGGGCGCCACCGAGGTGTCGCAGTGGTTGGAGTGTCGGATTCTGCGGGCGCCCGGCGGGCACCTGCTCTGCGTCCTGCCGGTCGAGAGTCCCCCCGAGGTGTTCGACGCCCAGGCCCGGACCTGGTCGTGACGCGCCGGGCTGTCGGGGGCCGACGGTAGGGTTCCGGCCATGGCTGATCTGGTGCTGGTGGCGGGCGCGTGGCTGGGGTCGTGGGCATGGGACGAGGTGGTGCCGGGCCTGCGGGCGGTCGGCCACCGGCCTGTTCCGCTGACCCTGTCCGGTCTCGCCGAGAGGCAGGGCGTGCCGGCCGGCCAGCAGACCCACGTACAGGACATCGTCGGTGAGATCGAACGACGCGATCTGCGCGACGTGGTCCTGGTCGGGCACAGCTACTCCGGCATCCCGGTGGGGCAGGCCGCCGAGCGGATCGGCGACCGGTTGACCCGCGTGGTCTACCTCGACGCGGAGGTGCCGGTCGACGGCGGGTCGTTCGCGTCCGGCTGGTGGCAGGGCCAGGCGGCGTTCGAGTCGGTGCTCGCCGACAACGGCGGCGACTGGGCGCCGCTGGACGCGGCCGAGTTCGACGGCCAGGGGCTCACCGACGAGCAGATCGCGCGGCTGGTCAAGGGCGCCACCCCGCACCCGGGCCGCACGCTTACCGAACCGGCCGTGCTGGCCCGTCCGCTGGGCGAGTTGCCGACGACGTACGTCAAGTGTCTGCTCGACGGGCCGGAGCCCAACGACGTCGTGGCGGCGCTGCTCGACAGCGAGCGCTGGCGGCTCGTCACCATGGCCACCGGGCACTGGCCGATGTTCTCGCAGCCCGTCGAGCTGGCCGCGTTGCTCGCGGCAGAGGCGAGCTGACCGGCGACCGGTGCCGGCACGCCGCCGAGGTCGGCTCGGGGGCTGTCGGTGCGATGAGCGTGATGCCTGTGCGTCATCTTGATGACTCACAGGCATCACGCTTCGGGAGGTAGGTGCCTCCGGTCAGGAGCGGCACAAGCGGGGCGACGGCCAGTTCAGGAGCGGCACAAGCGGAGCGACGGCCAGGCCCGGTCGGTCACGGCGTGACGCTGTCGAGGCTCCGGATGTGGCGCACCGGGGACGCGAGCAGCCACAGCACGGCGAGCGTGCCGCCCAGTCCGGCGACGACCAGGGTCGGCCGCAGCCCGAGCGTGGTGCCCAGCGCACCGCCGACCAGAGCGCCGAGCGGCCGGATGCCGTAGTTGACGGCGCTGTACGCACCGGCCCGACGACCGCGCGCGTCGTCGGGTGTGACGGCGGCGAGCAGGGCGTTGAGGTTGACGTCCATCAGCATCACACCGACGCTGGACACCAGCTCGATGACCGCCAGCATGACGATCTTCGTCCAGGTCGGACCGTCGATGAACGCCGTGAGCGCCAGTGGGGCGGGGAACACCACCGCACCGATCATCGCCGTGCGGCCGAGCCCGATGGCGCGCGAGACGCGGGGCGCCAGGGCCGCGCCGGCCAGGCCGCCGAGCGCGCCGATGCCGAACGCGACGCCGATCGCGCCGGCCGACAGGCCGAGTTCACGGTTGGCGTAGAGCACCAGCAGCGCCGAGGCGATGAAGGTGAAGAAGTTGACGGTGCTGGTGCAGCCGAGCGCGGCGCGCAGCACCGGGTGGCGCAGCACCAACGCCATGCCCTCGCGGACCATGCCGAGCGTGGACGTCTGCCGTGGTGGCGGCGGAGGCTCGGTGACCGGGATGCGACGCAGCAGCAGGGCGGAGGCGAGGAAGGACACCGCGTCGACGAGGATCGCCACCGGCGCGCTGAGCGCCTGGACGAGCCCGCCGCCGACGGCCGGCCCGACGATGAACGACAGGGACCGGCTCACACTGAGCTTGCTGTTCGCGTCGACGTACGCCGAGCGCGGTACCAGCGCGACGAAGAACGCCTGCTGGCCCAGGGCGAACAG
Organism: Micromonospora sp. NPDC005172; assembly: GCF_040608555.1. Taxonomy (NCBI): domain Bacteria; kingdom Bacillati; phylum Actinomycetota; class Actinomycetes; order Micromonosporales; family Micromonosporaceae; genus Micromonospora; species Micromonospora sp. NPDC005172. The sequence goes on along the minus strand of NZ_JBEXIL010000062.1, from coordinate 24,112 downwards.
CACCGCCCCGGCGCCGGTGAGCAGCGCCACCAGGTAGAGCTGGGTGAGGGTCACCGCGCCGAACAGGTAGGCCACCGGGAGGCTGAGCAGCACGACAGCGCGGACCAGGTCCGCGATGACCAGGAGTCGGCGTTTGTGGGTGCGCTGGTCCACCCACGCGCCGAGGAACAGGCCGAGCAGGTTGGGCAGCCAGATCAGCGCGGTGAGGACACTGACCTGCACGGGCGTCGCGGCGAGCAGGGCGACGGCGATCAGGGGCAGGGCCAGCTCGCTGATCCGGTCGCCGAACGCCGTGATCGTCTGACCGATCCAGAAGGTGCGGAAGCGTCGGTCCCGGTGCAGGGCCGGTGCGGTCGGGGCGTCAACGGCGGTCATGACGCGGACGTGTCGTCGGCGGCCTCGGGCAGCAGGTAGCGCAGCATCCGCACGAGCTGTGCCCCGGCCGGGGGCGCGTCATCGTCCTTGCGCCGCACGTACGGGGCGAGCAGTTCCTCGATCGCCTCCTCCAGCTGGCGCATCTCGTCGGGAGTGGCGATGAATGAGGTGTCGGCCACCCCGGCCAGCGCGCGCCAGGTGTCGTCCAGTCGGGGCTCCTCCTGCAACAGCCACTGCTGGGGCGTCTCGGCATAGCGGGCGAACATCTCGCCGCGCAGTTGCCGAGCTGCGGCCTGCCCCTCGGGGTCGTCCGGCAGGCTGAAGCGGAACCCGCGCGCGGCGGCCTGCCACCAGCGCTCCCGCTTGCTGGTGCTCCCGTCGGCGTCGGTGACCAGGCCGAACGTCGCGAGGTGGCGCAGGTGCCAGCTCACCACCGACGGCGTGGCCCCGACGTGCGGCGACAGGCCGGTGGCCGTCGACGGACCGTGTTTTTGCAGCCGGTCGAGGATGGCCAGGCGGACGGGATGCGCGAGCGCCCGCAGGGCCTGCGGCTCGGTGATCTCGAAATCCCCGTACGGATTCTTGAGAGACATGTTTCGAAAGTAGTCTCTCAGGTTCTCCGGCGCAACGGGTCAGCTCACCCCCAGGCGGGCCAGCGGCTCGACCAGCTCCCGTTCCTCGTAGCTCAGGTGCGACAGCAGGGCGTCGGTCAGCAGGTTCACCGCCGCGCGCAGCTCGGCCAGCCCGTCCGACGCGCCGACGTACGCCACCAGCGCCTTGTCGACGCCCTCCAGCACGTCGTGGATGACGTGGTGCTCCTGCTCCAGCCGGTCGACGACCGGGCGCAGCCGCGGGTCGGCCCGCCGCAGTCGCGGAAAGAGCGCCTGGTCCTCGATGGTGTGGTGGGTGGTGACGATGCGGCAGTAGGACTCGCAGTACGCGCCCAGCGTCCACCGGTTCTGCCGCATGGTCATCGTGTTGATCTGCGACCGCGCCGCGCCGGCGTCGATCTCACCGGCCGCGACCTGCTCGATCAGGTCGTGGATCTGCGCCAGTTCCCCGCGGAGCCCGTCGTGCACCTGCACCAGGTGCTGACCGGTGGCCTGCTCGTGCGCGGTGTAGGTGCGTGCGGGATCGGGGGCGGGCCCGGTGGGGCGCGCCGCCTCGTCCCAGACCTGCCGGTCGCTGAGCCGCCGGCCGTCGTCCGGGGTCGGCACCACCGCGAAGGCGCCGGCGGTCACCCGCGCGCGGGTGAGCGGCGCGGGGGGCGCGACGACCGCCGCCGGCTGCGTGGCCGCGAGGACCTCGGCGGGAGTACGCACCGACGCGGCGGCACGGTCACGCTCGGCCGCGACCAGTTCGCGCACGGCGGGGGCCACCTCACCGGCGAACCGGCGCAGATCGTCGGGGTCTTCCGTGGCGAGGATGAACGTGCCGATGCCGTCGCCCAGCGCCACCTCGACCAGCTCCCGCACCCACTGCTCGGCGGGCCCGTGCAGCAGGCCGCCACCTGCCGACGAGAAGGTGCCGGAGATGTTGAGCAGTCGGCGGACGTCCTCGGGCGAGCGGCCGGCCTCCTGGGCGGCATCGTCGATGATCTTGTTGCCCCGGGCCAGGTCACCGGGTTCGAGGTAGCCCAGCGAGGGCAGCCAGCCATCGGCCCGGCGACCGGTGAGCGCGAGCATGCGCGGCTTGTACGCCCCGAGCCAGATCGGCACCGGGTGGGCCGGAGCCGGTCCGCGCTTCGCGCCGACCACCCGGTGGAACTCGCCCTCGACCCGCACACCCCCGCGCGCCTGGGCGTCCCACATCTGCTGGAGGACGTCGATGCCCTCCTCCAGCGCCCGTACGCCCTGCCCGGGCGTCAGCCGCCGGCCGCCCATCGCCTCGATGGCGTCCCAGAACGCTCCCGCGCCGAGACCCAGCGCGACACGACCACCGCTGAGCAGGTCGAGGCTGGCGACGCTGCGGGCGAGTACGGCGGGCGGGCGCAGCGGCAGGTTGGTGACGTTCGCCGAGAGGTGCACCCGGTCGGTGCGGGCGGCGACGAAGCTCAGCAGCGTCCAGGTGTCCAGAAAGCGCGGCTGGTAGGGGTGGTCCTGGAAGGTGACGAGGTCCAATCCGACCTGCTCGGCCAGGACGGCGAGCCCGACCGTGCGGTCCGGATCGTCGTTGCCGGGTGTGGTGAACGATCCGAAGACCAGGTCGTGGCCGTAGTCGCTCATGTGGGCGCCTCCTGTCGTACGCGCCGCGTTCCGCGATGCGTCGTGGCCCCGACCTTATGTCAGACAGAACATCTGTTGCCAACAAGGTCTGCGTCTTCGGCTATCGTCGGGGTATGACGGGTGCCACCCACCGGCCGGACCGGCCCGATCCGCTCGACGACGATCTGGGCTGGATGCTGGGGATCGTCTTCCGTGGCTACGTCCGGGCGGCCGAGCATGCTCTGACCGATTTTCCCGGCGGCCCGCGCGGTTATCAGGTGCTCACGGCTGCGGTCACCGACCCGGGGCGCAACCAGGGAGCGATCGCCGAGGAGTTGGGCATCGACCGCACGGTGTTCACCTATCTGGTCGACGACCTCGAACGTCCCGGGTTCGTCGCGCGGCGGGCCGACCCGGCCGACCGGCGCAGCCGACTGGTGGATGTCACCGAGGCCGGGCGTGCGGCCTGGGAGCAGCGGCGCGAGGCGTTGCGGCAGGTGGAGGCGCACCTGCTGCGCACGCTGACGCCGGCGGACGCGGCGACCCTGCGGACCCTGCTGCAACACCTCGCCTGCTCGATCCAGGCGGTCGACCCGCTACGTGATCTCTGCCAGGCGGTCGCCGACGCACGGCCCGACCCGGTCCCGCCTCGTCGATCAAGAGGTTCGCGTCACCGCAGGCCAGGATCCTGACGCGAACCTTTTGATCGACGGGGGTGGGCCGGCGGGCCCGGATCAGCGGACGTGCACGAACACCGGGTTCGAGTAGAACCAGAGGTCGTCCCACGGGCTCTCCAGCCCGTCCGCGAGGGGCTCGGCCTCGTCGGTGCTGGTGCCGCGCACGCGGGCGTACGTGTCGGCCTCGACGTTGCGCAGGGTGTGCCGGATGACGTAGTCGTGTCCCTGGCGACGCCAGTCCCGCGGACCGAACCGGGCCACCACCTTGGTGGTGGGGTTGGTGTCGGCGTCCAGGTTGGCGCTCGGCCCGGTGATCTGGCCGACGATCAGGTCGACGCGACGGACCTCGGGACGGACCCCGTTGCCGTTCACGCCGTCCTGCGGGCGGAACCGGATCTCGATCTCGACGTCGGTGCGGTTGCGGCGGTTGACCGTGATGGTCTCGCCGACCTCGGCCGTGTGCCCCTGGGAGGTGGCGGTCACGTCGAGGCTGCGGATCAGGTCACCGGTGGTCACCCAGATCCGGCCGTTGCGCAGGCCGTCCATGATGTCGCCGTAGTCCTGGCGGGCGTACACGTAGGTCTTGCTGTACTCCCCCGGCCAGAAGTCCGAGCCGCCGCGCGTCCAGTGCACGTGCGAGTCGGACGTCGCGGTGATCCACCAGCGCCGCCCCTCGCCGAGCAGCGAGTCCCACAGTCCACCGACCCGCGCGGTCATCTGGTCGAAGCCGCCGTAGGTGGGGTGGTTGCCGTACCCGCCGCGCTTGCCGCCGTTGAGCGGACCGGCCTGGTGGCCGGGCGCGCCCTCGAAGCCGATGTAGACGTCGGGCGCGGCGTTGTTGCCGTTGCGGAACTCGCGCAGGGTATCCTGGCCGTAGACGCCGAGGCCGGTCGCCGAGCGGGACGTGTGGTGGGCGATGACCAGGGGCTTGTGCGGCATGCCCCGGGCGACCTTGAGGAACTCCACCATCTTGGCCTCGGTGTCGCGGGCCGGGTCGGTGGGGAACGCGTCGTACTTCGCGAAGCGGCTCTCCAGCTCGAAGAGCTGCTTCGCCTCGTCGTCGTGGCGCGGGATCATCAGCGTGTGGTGGTCCAGCGAGGGCGCGTCGAACTCCATGCCCCAGAACTGGAGCACCTCGGGGACGAGCCTGCGCGAGCGCAGCAGGTCCGGGTACGCCTGCTCGATGTTGACCTTCGAGTGCGTCGGTCCACCGTGGTCGGTGCACATCGCCCAGGTCAGGCCGAAGTTCTTGGCCATGATGGCATTGGTGACGATCGGGTAGACCGCGTCCGCGCCCTTGTGGAAGACGATCGGGCTCTTGGTGGTGTCGAACTCGCCGCTGTACTCGGAGTGGACGTGGTGGTCACCCGCGCGCCACGACCGGTTCTTGACGCCACTCCGGTCGCCCGTGTCGTCGCCGGGCCGGCGCTCCTCCTCGTCGGCCCACGCCGCACCAGCGCCCACGAGAGGGCTGGCGGCGGCCAGCGTCGCGCCGACCCCGGCGTACTTGACCAGCTTGCGGCGCGACAGCTGCGCCCGCTCGACCTCTTCGGCTTGCTTGTCTCTCACGTCGGAGCCTCTCCTCGATCAAGCGAATGCTCTTTCGATCAAGAAGCCTCGGAGAGGTCGGTGAACGTCCGCCGTACGACGGGCGTTCACGTGGTGAACTCCCAGGCAGGGCCCGTTGAAGGGCGCGCCGGGGAGCGGCCGCGGGTGACCGGACGACAGCGGGGCGTGCCCCGCGACGGGCGAAGGTCAGGGCCGCTGCCGCTCGGTACGCGCCGACCTGGCCGTCGACGGCTCGACCGGTGCGGTGACCACCGCCGGCGGGACGTCCACGGTGGGCAGCCCGGCCCGTCCGGTGACCGGAACAACCAGCTCACTGCGGCCGAGGTCGACCCGGACTGTCGCGTCCCGGTCGTCGGTCACGGTGAACTCCGGGTCGCTCTGGCCCAGCACCAGGCCGAGGACGTGCCCGGCCGGCACCACCGTGTCGTACGCGTTCAACGGCACCGTCACCGTGTACCACCGGTCCGGCCGCAGCGGCGTGGTGAGTCGCAGCGAGCGATGGTGCGCGGCGTCGAGCCAGCCCCGGGTCAGCACCGCGTGGTCGGAGACCTCGGTGATCTCCTCGGTGTCGCGGTAACAGGCGTCGTCGACCTCGGTGGACTCTCCCCAGCAGGACTCGGTGTCCAGCGTCCGCACCGCCCCGAACCAGCTTCGCTCGGCGGTGCCGTAGTCGACCAGGCGGGCGCTCAGCTCGGTGGTCGGCCGGTCCACCCGGACGCGCAGCCGCACCGACGGGCTGCCGGAGATCCGCAGCGCGCTGCTCAGCGTGCCGGAGAGGAAGACCAGCCGGCCGGCGGTCGCGGTGTTCGGCGCGGCGACCACCACGTCCTCGGTCAGCGACTCGTCGACGTACGCCCGCTCCTGGCCCGGTCGTGCGCCGCGACCGCCGAGGGTGCCGGTCACGCCGTCGCCGACGCCGAGGGGCACCCGTACGTCCCGGGTGCCGGGGGCGGGCCAGTCCCGCTGCGTCGTCCACCTGCCGGGCGCGGTCTCCAGGTCGACCCGCGGTTCGTCCATCACCCCGTTGCGCAGCCCCTGCAACCAATAGTCGAACCAGCGGTGCAGGAGGGCCACCCACTCGGCGCGTCGCACGTCGAACGGGTCCTGGTGGCCGGCCTGGGAGAGCCACAGCCTGCGCGGTACGCCCCGCTCGGCCAGTTCCTGCCACCAGCTGGCGAACTGACCGGTGGTGACGTTCAGGTCGTGCAGACCGTGCGCCACCAGGACGCTGGCCCGGACCCGTCCCGCCGACGGCCGGTAGTCGCGCTGCGCCCAGAACCCGTTGTAGTCACCGGTCTGCTCGGCGCTGTCCGCGCGCAGCCGGGCGAGCACCGTCGCGCAGGCGTCCTCGGGGCGGCTGCTGACGTCCGAGTGCAGCCAGCCCGGATAGTCGGTCGACGTCAACGCCCCCTGGTAGCGCATGTAGTCGTACCAGCTGGAGATGGCCGACACCGGCACGATGGTGGCCAGGCCCGGCACGCCGGTGGCGGCGACACCGTTGGCGACCGAGCCGTCCCACGACTTGCCGATCATGCCGACCCGACCGGTGCTCCAGCCGGCGTCGACCGGCCGCCCATCGGCCGTGTACGCGCGGGCCCGGCCGTTGAGCCAGTCGACCACCGCCCTGGCGCTGCCCACCTCCAGCGGGCCGCCGACGTCCTCACACCCGGTCGACCGGGCGGTCCCGGCGAGGTCCACGGCGACGAAGGCGTAGCCGCGCGGGACGAAGTAGTTGTCGTAGAACAGCGGCACCTTGGCGATCACACCAGAGGCGTCGTACGCCTTGAACTCGCCCTCGTTGCCCCGGCCGCAGCAGAGGTAGTAGGGCGACGCCTCCATGATGACCGGCACGCGGACCCCTGCGGCGGCGGCCTCCCGGGGCCGGACGACGTCCGCCGCGACCCGGTCGCGTACGCCGTCGCCGTCGCTGTCGGCTCGGGTCTCGACCCAGACGCTCTCCCGGATCGCGTCGGCGAAGGAGTAGGCGGGGACCGTGCCGGTGCCGACGACGTGGGGTGGGGTCGGGCGGCGGCCGGGCGGGTCGGCGGTGGCGGGAGCGGCGGTGAGCGAGGTGACCAGCAGGCCGGCCAGGACGACGGCGATCCGTGCGCGGGTTCGGGCGGTCGGCATCGGTGTCCTTTCAGGTACGACGCGTCCAGGACATTCCATCGCATCGATGTCGCTTTGCCCAGAGCCGACGGCGACGCGCCGTCGTCAGATCCGCGCGCGGGGCAGCCAGCCCAGGAAGCGGTGCCGCGCGTTCGGCAGGGGCAGCGTCGGCAGATCCTGGGCGGCGGCGACGAGGCACGAGCCGAGGTAGACGGCGAGGGAGGCACGCGCCCCGCCGAACTCGGCGAGCAGCTGGCTCTGCTTGGTCGCGCAGGGCCACTCGCGGCCACAGCCGGTACAGGTCCAGCTCGGCGGGTTCGGCAGGTGCTCGGGCAGCTTGGCGCGCCGGTAGCGGCCCACGACGCTGTTGTCGGCGCGCAGGTCGCGCCGCCGGGGCTCGGGGCCGCCGTTGCGGCGTACGGGCGGCCGGGCGCCGGGCAGGTAGCGCCGGACGGTGCCGAGGAGCGTCCCGACGCGTACCAGGGCGTCCGGCCCGACGTGGTGGGCCAGCAATGCCGTGAGCAGGTAGTGCCCCAGCACGTCGAAGGAGTCACGGTTGAGCCGCAGGTCGCGGCAGAGGTCGACGAACTCGGGCGTGGTCAGCGGGACACGGTCGTCGAGCGCGCGGCGCAGCACCTCCCGCAGCGCGACGCCGAGGCTCATCAGCGCGTCGCCCTCGCCCAGTCCCAGGCTGTCCTCGTCCGCCACCCGCGCCAGCGCCTCGGCCACCGCCAGTCGTACGACGCGGTCCGGATCGGTACTGTCCAACGACTCACCCCCGCCTGTCGGCCGGATCTCCGGCTGTGGTCCGGACGTCGGGGACGCCCGGGAGATCATGAACAAGATTTCGCTGTGGCCGCCGCGCGGACTAGGACAGCGGGCGCAGGATCGCCGTACGCGACTAGCCGAAAAGCGAAGTCGGCTCGGCACATTCACAGATCGACAACGATGCGACACCTCCTGCCGTATGGTGGAATTCCCATCAATGGATATCTGATTTACTGGGAATTGTTGACGCCACCACCGCCGAACCCGGTCGGCAACGCGCCGCGATCACCGGCGCGTGCGCCCAGCCACGTCCCGACACACCGCCGGCACTGGTCCCCACCCGGCGGTCTCCTCACCGGACGGAGTCAGCGGATGACGTCACCAGTGCAGACCCGAGGGTTCGACAGTCACGACCCCGAGGCCATCCATCACTTCCTGGCCAGCACGTACACGGCTGACCTGCGCATCCATGCGGGTGACGCCGGTTACCGCCTCGTCCACCGGCGCGTCGACGCCGGGCCGTTCGCCCTCGCCACGACCGGCCAGACCGCCCATCTCGACATCGAGGTCGGCGACATGGAGGGGCTGGTCGTCGGCCGTACCCGCAGCGCCCGGGTCAGCCGCGCCTGCCAGGGGGCGGCCCACCGCTTCGCCCCCGGTGACGTGTTCCTCGTCAACCGACCGGGCGAACCGTTCACCCTGCGCTGGGAACCCGGCGAGGTGGAACTCTGCGTCCTGGACCTGGGCGTGCTGAGACAGGTGGCGACCGGCGCGCCGGCCCGGCGACCCGGCCCGATCCGGTTCACCGACCTCGGTGCCGTCGACGCGACCCTCGCCCGGCAGTGGCGACGGACCACCAGGTACGTCAACGACGTCGTCGTGGACAGCCCGACCGCCAGCGCCCAGCCGTTGGTGATCGGCAACGCCGCGCGCATGCTCGCCGCGGCGGCGCTCGCGATCTTTCCCAACACGGCGTTCACCGACGAGACCGCCCGGGACCGCCACGACGCCAGCACCGGAACCCTGCGCCGGGCCGTCAGCTTCATGGAGGAGAACGCCGACCGGGACATCAGCGCCGCCGACATCGCCAACGCGGCCGCGGTCTCCCTACGCGCGGTGCAGCTCGCCTTCCGCCGCCACCTCGGCACCACCCCGATGGCGTACCTGCGCCGGATCCGGCTCGACCGGGCGCACCACGACCTGGTCCGGGCCGACCCGCGACGGGAGACCGTCTCGCAGATCGCCAGTCGCTGGGGATTCGCCAGCCACAGCAGGTTCACCGCCCGGTACCACGCCAGCTACGGGGTGCCGCCCCGCGAGACGTTGCACGCCTGAGGTGGCCCCGGTACGCGCCTTGTGGCGCCTCGTCGCACCGACGACAATCGATGCCGTGAAGCTCCCGTCGAGGATCGCCCTCCCGCTGGCGAGCCTCCTGCTCCTCGCCGCCTGCGACACCTCGCCCGGGCCGACCGGCGGATCGGCGGGCGGCACCCCGCCCGCTTCCCCCACCCTCGGGGCGTCCACCTCCCCCGCCGCGTCACCCACCCTCGTGGTTTCCGCCTCTTCGGCCGCCTTCGACAAGGCGCTGCACGACGAGTTGATCGCGATGCTGGAGCGCGACCAGGCGGACCGCGAAGGCACCCCGCAGGCCGAGTCCGACCAGGCGCGGACCGCCCGCCTCAAGGAGATCATCCGTACCCGTGGCTGGCCGACCTTCGCTCTCGTCGGCGAGGACGGCGGCAACGCCGCCTGGGCCATCGCCCAGCATTCCGACCTGGACCCCGCCTTCCAACAGGAGGCGCTGGAGCTGCTGCGGGCGGCCGTCGCCGCCCGCCAGGCGTCGCCGGGCAACCTCGCGTACCTGCAAGACCGGGTCGCGGCGGCCAAGGGCGAGCCCCAGGTGTACGGGACACAGATCCGCTGCGGACCGGACGGTCCCGTCCCGGCGACCCCGATCAGGGACGAGGCGGACGTCGAACGGCGCCGCGCCGAGGCCGGCCTGCCCTCACTTGCGAGCTATCGTGCCGAGATGACCACGATCTGCGCCCAGGACGCCAACTAGCGCCGAGGGGCGGCCTCGCGAGGCCCGGTGTGCTCTAGCTGCGCTCGCGCTCGCGGGCGGCACGCACCTCGGGTACCGAGGCTTCCAGCAGATCGGCGAGGCCGCGTAGCTGCTCGGCGACCCGGGCCCCGAGCGGGGTGAGCGTGTACTCGACGCGTGGCGGGATCGCGGTGAGCACCTCGCGGGTGAGCATCCCGTCGCGTTCCAGGGTCTGCAGGGTCTGGGAGAGCATCCGCTCACTGACCCCTTCGATGCGCCGCCGCAGCGCGTTGAACCGGTAGCTGCCCTCGCCGAGGGCGAGCAGAGCGAGCGAGGCCCACTTCGAGGTGATGTCCTCGAAGGCGGCGCGCGAGGTGCAGCTCCGCGCGAACACATCGCTGACGAGTTCCTGGGTAGGCCCCGGCGGGCCCTCGGCCGGCACGTCGCTCATCACACCAGCCTACCCGACGCTTACTCATTGTCGCGTGCTATACATTAGTAAGTGCTTGCAATCAGTCACCGCTCATCGGAGGTCCGCATGCCCACCTACGCCGTGACCGGCGCCACCGGTCGACTCGGACGCCTGGTGGTCGGGCACCTGCTCGACGCAGGTGTGCCCGCCACCGAGATCGCCGCCGTCGTCCGCAACCCGCAGAAGGCTGCCGACCTGGCCGCGCGCGGTGTCGAGATCCGCCAGGCCGACTACGACGACCCCTCGACGCTCCCCGGCGCCGTGGCCGGCGTACGCCGACTGCTGCTCATCTCCGGGGACACCCCGGGGCAGCGGGTCGCGCAGCACACCGCGGTCATCGACGCCGCCCGGCTCGCCGGGGTCGAGCGCCTGGTCTACACCAGCATCCTCAAGGCCGACACGACCACGAACCCGCTCGCCCCCGAGCACAAGGCCACCGAGGAGGTGCTGGCCGCGTCGGGCCTGTCGTACACGGTGCTGCGCAACGGGTGGTACACCGAGAACTACACCGACCAGCTTCCGCAGTACGTGGCGAGCGGCACCATCCTCGGCGCCACCGGCGGCAGTAAGGTCTCCGCCGCTCCCCGCACCGACTACGCGGCCGCCGCCGCAGCGGCGCTGACCCGGGACGAGGACGGCGACACGGTCTACGAGTTGGGCGGCACCGCGTTCACCTTCGACGAGCTGGCCGACGCCGTCACCGAGGTCACCGGCACCACCGTCGTGCACCGGGACATGTCGACCGCCGAGTTGGCCTCCGCGCTCCAGAACGTCGGGCTCGACGCCGGCACCGCCGGGTTCGTGGCCGCCCTCGACCACTCGATCGCCATCGGCGAACTGGCCACCGACAGCGACGACCTCAGCCGGTTGATCGGTCGTCCGACCACCGGACTGCACGACGCCATCCGGGCCGCGCGCGCCTGACCGGTCGCGGTCCGTCGGGCGGGCGGGCGACGGGGGTACGTCCTGTCGTCGCCCGCCCGTTCAGTCGTCCGACGGCGGCGACGTGAGCAGTCCGGTCAGCAGACTGCGCAGCGTCCGCTCGAAGAGGTCCGTCGGCGGCGTCGGCGGCGCGGACCGACCGAAGGCCGCCACGAGATGGGGGTACGCCCCGAGGTCGACGCCGGCGAAGCTCGGCGACCCGGCCGCGGCCTCGTTGCGGGCGAACAGGCTCACCACGCCGGTCATCAGGGCGATCGCCTCGAACTTGGCGGTGACGGCGCAGCGCACCGGCTCCAGGATCCGGATGCAGTTGTCGAACCAGGCCAGGCTCTCGGGTCCGACGCCCGAGGGCCGTTGGATCACGTCCACCAGCCACGGGTGGGCGCGGAACAGGCGCAACTGCTGGCGAGCCACCAGCAGCATCTCGTCCCGCCAGTCGGCCTGCTCCGGCGGGTACGGCCGCAGCTCCCCCACGACCCGGTCCGTCATCAGGTCGAGCAGGTCGTCACGGGACGACAGGTAGCGGTAGAGCGATCCGGCCCCGGTGCCCAGCGCCCCGGCGACGGCCCGCATCGACACCGCGGCAAGCCCCTCGGTGTCGGCCAGGGTGATCGCGGCCGCCACGATCGCCTCCCGGCTGTGCGCCGGCGCGGGGCCTCGGGTGCCCCGTTCGGGTCGGGCCCAGATCGGCTGCCGGCCGGCCTCGCGGTCTCCGGACCTCCCGGCTGCGTCGGTCACCGACCCACTCTAGAGCCGCTGCCGGGGTCCGCCCCGCAGGTACCGCGCAGGGGGCGCGCGGCGGGTCACTCCTTACGCACCAGGCACTAGGGTGGTCGCCATGCTCCCGCGCCGCCACCACGACCAGGGGTGGGCCCCCGCGGTGACCCCGACACACCTCGACGGATCGGTCGCCCGATGAGCGGTGCGCCCGCTCCCGTGCAGCGAGGTGACCGGTCACGCCCCGACGGTCGCCGACCCACGGTCGCCGACGCCTGCGCGCGGCTCGCCCGGTCGCGTCCCTTCGAGATCGGCATCGTCGTCGTCATCCTCGCCAACGGGATCGTCCTCGGTCTGGAGACGTACGAGGGGCTGTTTCCGGCGACCGGCGCGCTGCACGGGCTGGAGCTGTTCTTCCGCGCCGTCTTCGCCATCGAGATCGGCGTCCGGCTGGCCGCGTACGGCCGGCGTCCGCAGGACTTCTTCCGGCACGGCTGGAACGTCTTCGACTTCGTCGTGATCGCGGCCATCTTCGTTCCGGGCCTGCACGGCGACACGGCGCTGCTGCGCGTGGTGCGGGTCGCCCGGATGGTGCGGCTGGTGCGTTTCTCACCGGGCCTGCGGACGATCGTCTCCGCGCTGTGGCGCAGCCTGCCGGGCGTCACCGGGTTCCTCGCGCTGGCCGTCGTGACCCTCTACGTGTACGGGATGGCCGGCTGGCTGATCTTCGGCGACCGGTACCCCGACGAGTACGGGGACATCGGCCGGTCGTTGCTGACGCTGTTCGTCCTGCTGTCGCTGGAGACGCTGCCGGACCTGATCGAGCAGGGCCTGGCCATCTCGCCGTGGACGCTGCTCTACTACGTCAGCTACGTGGTGATCACCGTCAACCTGCTGCTCAACATCCTCATCGCGGTCATCGTCAACTCCATGGAGGAGGCCCGGCGCCTGGAGATGACCGAGCGGTTGGCCCCGGGCTACGACGAGGACGGCGACGGCGTACCCGACGAGGTGGACCGCATCGCCCTCACCCAGCGCCTGGACGACCTGCGGGCGGTCATCGGCGAGTTGGAACGGGAGTTGCGGATCGACCGGGAGGACGCGCACGGCCGGCCGTACCGCGCCCAGGCCCGCTCCGACCGCGCACTGCCCTTCGGTGACACAGGAATCGGCTAGTCTCGATCCCGTTCCCCGGTTCCGGCTGAAGGGCGCCCCCATGACGGTCAGTGTCGACAATGCCCAGTCCAGCACCGACGTCCTGGCAACACTCGACACAGTGATCGACGACGTGGTCCGCCCGCAGGCGGAGACGATCGACCGGGAGGGCGCCTTCCCCCGCGCCGGCGTCGACGCCCTCGCCACGGCGGGCCTGCTCGGCCTGGCGTCGTCACGCGAGGTCGGTGGCGGCGGCCAGGGCATGCGCCCGGTCGCCGAGGTCATCGAGAGGCTGGCCGCCGAGTGTGGCTCCACGGCGATGGTGGTGCTCATGCACTACGCGGCGACCGCCGTCATCGAGTCCCACGGTCCGCGCGACGTCCGCACCGCCATCGCCGCCGGCCAGCATCTGACCACCTTGGCCTTCTCCGAGTTCGGCTCGCGCAGCCACTTCTGGTCGCCCACCGGCACCGCGACGTCCGTCGCCGACGACACGGTCCGCCTCGACGCCCGCAAGAGCTGGGTCACCGCGGCGGGCGAATCGGACAGCTACGTGTGGTCGAGCCTTCCGCTGTCGCCGGGAGCGGGGCCGATGACGCTGTGGCTCGTACCCGCCGGACGTGCCGGCCTCGACATCGCCGGCGACTTCGACGGGCTGGGGCTGCGGGGCAACGGCTCCCGACCGATGACGGCGGACGGGGTCCTGGTACCCGCCGCCGCGATGCTGGCTGCCGACGGGGCCGGCCTGGACACCGCCCTCGGCGTCGTACTCCCCTGGTTTCTGGTGCTCAACGCCGCGTTCTGCCTCGGCCTCGCGGACAGCGCGGTCGCCGAGGCGAGCGGGCACCTCACCCGCACCACGCTCGCCCACACCGGTGCGGCCCTGCGCGACTCGCCCGTGGCCCGGCGGGACCTCGCCCAACTGAAGATCCGCACCGATGCTCTGCGGGCCTTTCTCGCCGACACCCTCAGTGCGCTGGAGACCGGCCGGAACGACGCGACTCTGCGCGTGTTGCAGGTCAAGGCGCTGGCGGCCGAGACGGCCGCCGACGTCTGTGACGGCGCGATGCGACTCTGCGGCGGCAGCGCCTTCCGCCGGGAGTCCGGGTTGGAACGCCGGTTCCGCGACTCCCGGGCCGCTCGGGTGATGGCGCCGACGACCGACGCCCTGCACGACTTCGTCGGCCGCGTCGTCACCGGGCTGCCGCTGCTCGACGAGGCGAACCGCTGATGCCGGCGTCAGCGGTGGTGATGGGAGCTGTCGCGTACGACCCCAAGGTCGTCACCATCTGGGAGGGGTTCCGCGCCTGGCTGCGTGGGCGAGGCCTGGACTTCGACTTCGTCCTCTACTCGCACTACGAGCGACAGGTCGAGGATCTCGTCGCCGGCCGGATCGACGCGGCGTGGAACTCCCCGCTCGCCTGGCTGAGGGCCGAGCGGCTGGCCGCGGCCGGCGGCGGCGCGGTGAGCGCACTCACGATGCGCGACACGGACCGGGACCTCACCTCGGTGGTCGTGGTCCGCGCCGACTCACCGGTACGCCGGGTCGAGGAGCTTGCCGGGCTGACGGTGGCCACCGGCGCGGTGGACAGCCCACAGGCGACGCTCATCCCGCTCGGTCACCTCGCGGCCGCCGGTGTTCCGCTCGACGTGCGACGGTTCGACGTCGGTGTCGGGCTGCACGGTGACCACATCGGCGGCGAGCGTGACGCGGCTCGCGCGCTGGCGGCCGGCGAGGTCGACGCCGCCTGCATGATCGACGCCAACCATCTGGCGTTCGTCCAGGAGGGCACGCTGTCCCCCGAGGGCACCCGCATCATCGCCCAGACCGGGCGCTACGACCACTGCAACATGACGGTACGCGAGCCGGCGTCCGAGGGGGTCCGGCTGTTCGGCGCCCTGCTGCGCGGCATGTCGTACGCCGATCCCGAGGTGCGCCCGCTCCTCGACCTGGAGGGTCTGACGGCCTGGACGGCCGGCCGGACCACGGGGTACGCCGCCCTCGCCGCAGCGGTCGACGCCAGCGGGTTCTACGCCGCCGACGGGCGGGTGACCGCCACCGACTATCGGCCATGACCCCCGTACCCGCCGCCGACACCGCGATCGACCTCGGCGACCTCGGTCTGGGCCGGGGCGCGCACCTGCTGCTGCAACGCGCTCTGGCCGGGCTGCGGCCCGGCGGCCGGCTGGCGGTCTTCGGCCGGGAGCCGGCCCTGCGCGTGCACCTGCCGGCCTGGTGCCGCGGCCGGGGCCACCGGGTCGAGTGGCCGGAGGCGGCCGAGCGCGGCGACCTGGTGGCGGTCGTCGTACGGGGCACGGCGGACGACGACCGCTGGTTCGGCGCGGAGCGGGCCGGGTCGGCGCTGCCCTCGGCGTTGAGCAGCCGTCCGTCGCCCCGATGGGGGCTCGGCGTGCGGGGTGCGCTGCTGGAGGCCGGCGGCCCCGAGGCCCGGTTCGACCTGGACGACCGCGATCTGGTGTGGGCAGACATCGCCCCCGCGCTCTACGCGCAGGCCGCCGCCCGGCAGTGGGACCCGGAGACGGCGGTGCCGTGGGACGAGGCGTTCGCGCTGCCGGCCGACGTCGAGGCAGCGGTCGTGCAGGTCATGACCTATCTGGTCGAGAACGAGCAGGCCGCGCTCGTCGTACCGGCACGGTTCCTCGGCCGCATCCATCCGCACTTCCGCGAGGTGGTGCAACTCCTCGCCGTGCAGGTGGCCGACGAGGCCCGGCACATGGCGGTGTTCAGCCGGCGGGCCCTGCTGCGCGGGGCGGAGTTCGGCACGTCGTCGGCGGGCGGCCGCCAGTCGCTCTTCACGCTCGTCGCCGAGTCCGACTTCGCCCTGGCCTCGTTCCTGCTCTCCGTGCTCGGCGAGGGCAGCTTCGTCGACCTGCTGGCGTTCCTGGTCCGGCACGCCCCGGACCCGGTCACCCGCCGGATCTGCTGGTTGGCGATGCAGGACGAGCGCCGGCACGTGGTGTTCGGCATGGCCCACCTGGAGCACCAGGCGACTGTCGACCCGTCACTGCGCGACCGGCTCCGCGCGGCCATCCACCGCCGCCACGACACGTTGGTCGACACCGCCGGGCTCAACGCCGACGTCTTCGACGCGTTGGTGGTGCTCGCGGCGGGCGGGTGGCGCCCCGAGGACGTGTCCGCCGGCTTCGATCACGTGCAGGCCCTGCAACACGCGATGGACCAGGGCCGCCAACGCCGGCTCGTCCGGTTGGGTTTCCGGCCCGACGAGGCGGTGGCGCTCTCGGCGCTGCACACGCGCAACTTCATGTAGCTCCCGTCCGCGTCCGGGGGCGTAGCGTGGAACCGCCATGGACACCGAGCCCACCGCGGTCCGCGCGGACCTCCTCCGGCGACGCGACGAGGCCACCGTCGAGATCGCCGCGCTCGAGGGCGACCTGCGGAGCCTGTTCGAGGCGTCCCGGTCGTCGAATGCCGACGACGAACACGACCCCGAGGGCAGCACGATCGCCTTCGAACGCGCACAACTCAGCGCCGTCCTGGACGCGGCCCGTCGACGCCGCGCCGAACTGGACGAGGCCCTGATCCGCGTCGCCGCGGGCAGCTATGGCACCTGTGCACGGTGCTCCCGCCCCATCCCGGCCGAACGGCTCGCCGCCCGCCCGTCGGCGCGTACCTGCGTCGCCTGCGCCAGCCGACGGTGACGGTGGCGGCGCGCGCGGACCCGGTTGCCGGCGGACGTCGCGGGGTCGGCAGCGGGCACGGCAGCCGCCGGCCGCCTCGACGGCTGCCGCTCAGACGACGGTGGGGCTGCGGCGTTCCAGCAGGACGACGTCGCGCCAGCGGTCGTGGTGGCGGCCGATCCGCTCGCGTGTGCCGATGACGCGGAACCCGGCCCGCCGGTGCAGGGCCAGGCTGGCGGTGTTCTCCGGGAAGATTCCGGACTGGATCGTCCAGATGCCGGCGGCCTCGGTCGAGGTGATCAGCGCGTCGAGCAGCAGCCGACCGACACCGCGCCCCTGGGCCGCCGGGTCGACGTAGATCGAGTGCTCGACGACGCCCGCGTAGACCGCGCGGCTCGACGTCGGTGACACGGCGACCCAGCCGAGGACCGAGCCGTCGGCGACGGCCACATACCGGTGCGCGGCCAGACGGGTGTCGTCGAACGCGGCCCAGGTCGGTGCGGTGACCTCGAAGCTGGCGTTCCCGCCGTCGAGGCCGAGCTGGTAGATCGCCAGGATGCGGTCCGCGTCCCCGGGGCTCATCGGTCGCAGGGTCACCTCGGGCATCGTCGGGCTCCGATCTGGTGTGTCGACCACGTCGCCGGGGACGGTGTCGCCGGTCTGTCGGACCAGACAGTTTTACCGTGCGGAGGCGTCGCCTTCCGGCTGCCCCGGCCGGCGTCCCGCAGGCCCGCGCCCCGCCCACCGAAAGGTGTGATGTTTCGAATCGGCGGCGACCGGGCGCCACACCCATGAGATTGGCCGTGCCGGTGAACGTCGAACCTTCACCGGCATTCGCAGGTTCCTTTACCGCCAGCGGACCGTGCCGGCAAGAGGCGTCGTGAGCGACCACCCCGCCCCACTCCCGGCGATCCGAGGAAACGTTAGATGTCTATGGATGCAGGCCGACTGACGTCGTTGACGCGCCTGAAGCGCTCTCCGTATACTCCAAATGATCATCTGATCTTTAGCCGAGCCGGGCGAGGAGCGCATGCCGCAGATCACTGGCGTCACCGTCGAGGACGTCCGCTTTCCCACCTCGCTGACCGCTGACGGGTCCGACGCCATGAACAAGGACGGCGACTACTCAGCGGCCTACGTCATCCTGCACACCGACGGTGTCGACAGCGCCGGCGTGCCGCTGGCGGGTCACGGCCTCACCTTCACCATCGGTCGGGGCAACGACATCGTCGTGGCAGCCGCCGCCCACCAGGCACACCGCCTGGTGGGCCTGGACACCGCCACGATGGCCGCCGACATGGGCGCGGTCTACCGCCTGCTCACCTCCGACACCCAGCTGCGCTGGCTCGGCCCGGAGAAGGGCGTCGTCCACCTCTCCCTCGCGGCCGTGCTGAACGCCGCCTGGGATCTGGTCGCGCGCCTGGCCGACAAGCCGCTGTGGCGGCTGCTCACCGACATGACCCCCGAACAACTGGTCGACATCGCGGACCTGCGCTACCTGTCCGACGCGCTGACCCGGGACGAGGCGCTGGCGATCCTGCGGGCCCAGCACAGCACGAAGGCCGACCGCCTCGCCGAGCTGGCGCGCACCGGTTACCCGGCCTACACCACCTCGGCCGGCTGGCTCGGGTACGGCGACGACAAGTTGCGCCGACTGTGCCAGGAGGCCGTCGACTCCGGCTACGGCTACGTCAAGCTCAAGGTGGGCGCCGACCTCGACGACGACATCCGCCGCTGCACCATCGCCCGGGAGATCCTCGGCCCGGACCGCAACCTGATGCTCGACGCCAACCAGGTGTGGGACGTCGACCAGGCCATCGAGTGGGTCAACGCGCTGGCCCGTTTCACGCCACTGTGGATCGAGGAGCCGACCAGTCCGGACGACATCCTGGGCCACGCGGCCGTGCGCCGCGCCGTCGCTCCCGTCGGCGTCGCCACCGGCGAACACTGCCACAACCGGGTGATGTTCAAGCAGTTGTTCCAGGCCGAGGCCATCGACTTCTGCCAGTTGGACACCGGCCGGCTGGCCAGCGTCAACGAGATCGTCGCCGTGCTCCTGCTCGCCGCGAAGTTCGGCGTTCCGGTGTGCCCGCACGCCGGCGGCGTCGGGCTCTGCGAGATGGTCCAGCACGTGTCGGTGCTCGACTACGTCGCGGTCTCGGGGGATCTCACCGGCCGCGTCACCGAGTTCGTCGACCACCTGCACGAGCACTTCACCGATCCGTGTGTCATCCGGGACACCGGTTGGGGCAGCGGGTACGTCCTGCCCGACGCGCCCGGCTACTCCACCCGCATGCACCCCGAGTCGATCGAACGGTACCGGTTCCCGGACGGCCGTTACTGGGCCTCGACCGAGACGGCTACCGTGTCATCTCCGGAGCCGTACGTGATCGCGGGTGGAGCGCCCACCCCCGCCGGCCGCTAGGAGGTGTCATGTCCCGCACCGACGAAGTGGTGAACGGCATCAAACGGATGATCCTGGAAGGGACGTTCAAACCCGGGGATCGGCTGCCCATCGAGAAGGACCTCGCCGAGTCCCTCGGCGTCTCGCGGGGTTCTCTGCGCGAGGGGATGTCGGCGCTGTCGATCCTCGGCATCGTCAACATCCGCCAGGGTGACGGCACGTACGTCACGAACCTCGACGCCCCGCAACTGCTGGCCCCGATGGGCTTCGTGGTCGACTTTCAGGGCCAGGGCGACGGTCGGCACATCCACACCGTTCGCCGCCTGCTGGAGTGCGAGGCAGCCCGGTTGGCCGCCACCAGGATCACCGACGAAGCCCTCGCCCAGGCCGGGGAACTGCTCGACGAGGCGGCCCGGATCGCCGGCCGGTCGCCGCAGGACCACGAGCGGATCATGGAAATCGACATCGCTTTCCATCGGATCATCGCCGCACACGCCGACAACCCGGTGCTCATCGGCCTGATCGAGGCGTTCGCCGGGCGCACCCTTCGTGGGCGGCTCTGGCGGAGCCTGCACGAGGAGGGCGCGGACCGTCGTACCCACGACGAGCACGTGGCGATCCTGAAGGCCCTCCGGGCACACGATCCGGAGCGGGCCCGCACCCGGATGGCCAACCACCTGATCGGTGTGGAGGAGTCGCTCCAAGGGCTGCCCGACGAGGGATGAGACGGCTGTGGGCGGTTGCTCGCCCGCCCGCGCCGCGCGTCGGTGGGACCGTTGCCGGTCCACCGCGGGCGGTCACGGGCGGGCGAGCACCGTCACCGCTCGTCCCGCTCCGCGCTCTTGCTGCCGGTCATCGCCGCGACCAGGTCGTCGGTGGTGACCTCGTCGGCGCGCAGCCGAGCCGCCCGCCGGCCGAGACGCAGTACCTCCACCCGGTCGGCGATGTCCAGCACCTGCGGCATGTTGTGACTCACCAGCACCACCGACATGCCCGCCGCGCGAGCCCGCCGGACGACGTCGAGCACCCGTTCGGTCTGCACGACGCCCAGCGCCGCGGTGGGCTCGTCGAGGATGACCACGTTCGTCGCCCAGATGATCGCCCGGGCCACCGCGACGCACTGCCGCTGCCCGCCGGACAGCATGGCGATCGGCGTGGTGACCCGCGGAATCCGTACGCCCAGCTCGTCGAGGGCCGCGGCGGCGCCCTGCCGCATCGCGCGCTTGTCGAGCAGCCCCAGCCGACCGAGCGGCCCGGAGCGCAGGATCTCCCGCCCGAGGTAGAGGTTGGCGGCGACGCTGAGATCGTCGGCGACCGCGAGATCCTGGTAGACGGTCTCCACCCCCGCGCGTCGGGCGTCCACCGGGGTCCCGAAGTGGACCTTTCGACCACCGACCCGGATCTCGCCCTCGTCGGGCGCGTGCACACCAGAGAGCGTCTTGACCAGCGTGCTCTTGCCGGCGCCGTTGTCACCGATGAGGGCGACGACCTCGCCCCGGTGGACCGTGAAGTCGGCGCCGCGCAGCGCCTCGACGTGGCCGAACCGCTTGACGATGCCACGGGCTTCGAGCACCGGCGGCTCCTCGGGAGACCGCCGCCTGTCGCTGTCGGTCGTCGGCGCGGAGGTCGTCGCCATCACTGCACCGGAGGGTTGGCGCAGCTGGGCTCGAGCACCGCCTTGATCTCCGGCGAGTCGATGTTCTTCTTGGTGACGAAGGTGACCCCGGTGTCCGCCGATGCCAGCGGCGCCTTGTCGCGGAGGTGCTTGACCATCTTGTCGACGCCGAAGTAGCCCATCTTGAAGGGGTTCTGCACGACCAGCGCCGAGATCTGGCCGTTGCGCAGTCCGGCGATCTCGTCCGGGGCGGCGTCCCAACCGATGATGACCACCTTGCCGGACTTGCCCGCCGCCTGGATGGCCTGCGCGGCACCGAGCACGCTCGGTTCGTTGGCGGCGAAGATGCCGGCGAGGTTGGGGTTCGCGGTGAGGATGTTCTCGGTGACCCGCCGCGCCTCGTTGACGTCACTGCGGCTGGGCTGCTGGCCGACCAGCTTGAGGTTGGGGAACTGCGCGAGGCCGGCCTTGAAGCCGTCGACCCGCTCGGTGTTGGTCTGTGAACCGGGTTGGAACTCCACCAGCGCCACGTCGTGGTTGCCGGGGCCCAGCTCGGTGGCGAGCAACTTGGCCGCCTCGACGGCCGACGCCTTGTTGTCCGTGGCGAAGAGCGGCACGCCCGACGGCTGCGGGCTGGTGCCCGAGTCGATCATCGCGACCGGGATGTTCGCGCCGAGCGCCTGGTCGGTGGCCGGGGCCAGCGCGCGGGAGTCGGTGGCCGCGTAGACGATCCCGTCGACCTTCTTGGTGACGAAGTTCTGGATCAGGTTGACCTGCCCTTCGACGTCGGTCTCGGTGGTCACCCCGTCCCACTGGACCGTGACGTCGCCGGCGCGTTGGGCGGCGCACTCGGCGCCCGCCTTCACCGTGTTCCAGTAGTCGGCCCCGACCGCCTTGGGCACGACGGCGAGCTTCAGCGGCCCGGAGGCCTGCTTGGTCGCGCCGTCGTCTCCGTCGCGGACCTCGACCCCGCCGCAGGCACTCAGGAGAGCGGCCGCCGCGGCGGCGGCGAGAATGGCCTGCGCGCGCAGGAGGTGACCTCGTGGACGTCGGCTGGTGGTGGTGTGTGCCATGGTGTGCGTCCTTCCTCTGTCGAGCTGCGGGTACGGCATGTCAGCCCCGTGACTCCAGCCGCCGGCGGCGGTACTGGTCGAAGTAGACGGCAGCCCAGATGATCAGGCCGACGATCACCTGCTGGTAGTGGATGCTGATGTCGAGCAGGACGGCGCCGTTGCGGACCAGGGCGATGAGGAAGGCGCCGATGATGGTCCCGACGATCCGACCCTGCCCGCCGAACAGGCTGGCGCCGCCGATGACCGCGGCGGCGATGACGTCGAGTTCCAGCGAGATGCCGTAGTTCGGCTGGCCGGAGTTGACGCGGGAAGCGGCGATCATGCCGCCCAGACCGACCAGGACGCCCGCCAGGACGTACACGTAGGTCAGGTGACGACCCACCGCGACGCCCGAGCGGCGGGCCGCTTCCAGGTTGGAGCCCATCGCGTAGGTGTACTGCCCGAAGCGGGTCTGCGAGAGCAGGAAGGCAACCCCGACGGCGACCACCGCGGTGATCACGACGGCGAACGGAATGCCGATGATCTCGCCGTTGCCGAGCAGCTGGAACGACTTGGGCAGCCCGTAGACGCCGACCGCGCCGGTGATGATGAAGACCAGGCCCCGCCCGACCGACATCGTCCCCAACGTCGCGATGAACGGGGGTATCCGGGCGACGGTGACCAGCAACCCGTTCAGCAGTCCCGCCAGGGCACCGACACCGATCGCGACCGCCGTCGCCGCGAGGAGCGGAAAGCCCAGATCCCGTACGACCATCGCACCCGCCACGCCGGCGAGCGCGGCGACCGAGCCCACCGACAGGTCGATGCCCCTGGTGATGATGACCATCGTCTGCGCGGCGGCGATGATGGCGATGACCGCGGTCTGCGCGCCGATGTTGAACAGGTTGTCCGCCGTGAGGAAGTACGGACTGGCGAAGCTCAGCGCGATGAACAGGACGATGAGCGCGGTCGCGGCGGTGAACTCGGACAACGCGTGGGAGATGCGCTCGCGTAACCAGTCGTTGAGCGCGCCGCCCTGGCTCTGGTCGGTCGCCTCGACGGCACTCATCGTCCGGCCCGGCTCTCGTCCACTGTGTCCCCGGCTCGGCACGCGCCCCCGCCGGTGATTGACGCTCTCCCTCGCAACCGGACCTCCCCAGGAAGTCACACACGGGGCCACGCCCCGCAGCGCCTGCACGATAGATCGGATGTTTCCTGTGATCAGGCGTTACCTTGCCATGGTCACGCTCATGTTGCCAAGGTCTTACCGTCATGTTGTGGCATCGTTATGCGTGTCTCGGGAACGATACGTCGGACCAAAAAATCGTTGCCTGTGACCGGATGGCGGCGAGCGCCGCGTCCGGACACGCTGTTAGCGGTAACCTCCGACCAGGGCGACGCGGACGTGCTCATCGAAGGGGTTCGCTGCCCGCTCACCACTCGCCTTGAGCATGTTATCGATAACATGCTATGTTCCGCCAAGGAGTCGAGGGCACGTCCCTCCCGTTCGGAATCATCGGCACCTCGAAGGGCATCGGGTCCCCTGACCCGGTCGACGGCCGGTGACCTGTCCGAGCCACACCTGTCCGGCGTACGCCGTGTTTCCGCGTCCCCGCACGCGGCCGCTCCATCGTGACGTGCGCCCTCAGGCATCGCCGATGTCGATCCATCGGACCGTCCCGGGCACCGCCGTATCCCGCCCTGAACGGAAGCCACGGTCTGCCCGCCACCGGTGCGGCAGCCCGATCTCGACTCCGCCGCCACCATTGTCGAAAGGCAGGACCATGGACAAGATCCCCGACGAACGCGCACCGCGACCCCGGTTCCGGGGCCGTCGGGTGCTGGTGCCGCTCGCGGCCACCCTCGCGGCGGTCGCCGCGACGGTGGCGGTGACCTCCACCGCCAACGCCGGCACCACCCTGGGCGCCTCGGCGGCCGAGAAGGGCCGCTACTACGGCGCCGCGGTACCCGCCTTCAAGCTGTCCGACAGCCAGTTCGCTGGCATCGTCAACCGGGAGTTCAACCAGCTCACTCCCGAGAACGAGATGAAGTGGGACGCCACCGAGCCCCAGCAGGGCCGGTTCAGCTACAGCGGCGGGGACCAGATCGTCGCGCACGCCCAGTCGCACGGCATGATCGTCCGCGGCCACACGCTGCTGTGGTACCAGCAGCAGCCGGGTTGGGCCCAGAGCATGTCCGGGACCGCGCTGCGTAACGCCGCCATCAACCACGTCACCCAGGTCGCCACCCACTACCGGGGCAAGATCTACGCCTGGGACGTGGTGAACGAGGCGTTCGCCGACGGCGGCAGCGGTGGGCGGCGCGACTCCAACCTGCAGCGCACCGGCAACG
>NZ_JBEXIL010000061.1:0-33711 GCF_040608555.1 Micromonospora sp. NPDC005172 | reverse complement strand
CCTCCACGCCGACCACCGACATCTACACCACCACGTCTACCCTCTTTCCCTAACCACGCTCTTCCGTTCTCCCCCCGCCCCCCGCCCCCCGCCCCCCGCCCCGCGATCTTGCACTTTCTGTTGCCGATAAGCGAAGAGTGTCCCGTTATGCCGCGACAGTAAGTGCAAGATCGCGCAGGGGAGGGACGCGGGGAGGGACGCGGAGTTCAGAGGTGGTCGTCGAAGGTGGCGATGTCGCCGCGCGTCGCATCGGTGGGGATGCGCTTCCTGGCCTCGGCGTCGCCGTAGAGCGACCAGCGCAGGAACTCGACTGACGTGTCCGAGACGACCCGCAGCGTCGCGGTGTCGCCGAGCAGCGCCCGCCCGTGGTCGCCCTTGGGCAGGCTGAGCAGCGCCTTCGGCCAGGGCACCTTGTCGTACGCCGCCTTGCCCGCCGCGTAGTCGACCACCTCGTCCAGCTCGCCGTGCACGAACAGTTGCGGCGCGGCCGCACCGGCGAACGCGGTGCCCACCCCGAGCGCCGTGCCGGCGAACACCACACCCGCGTCCAGCCGCTCGTCCCGACCGGCGGTGAAGAGGCCGATGGTGGTCACCCCACCGGCCGAGTGCCCGGCCGCAGCCACGCGCTCGCCGTCCAGCCGGCCACGCAGTCCGTCGCCGGCCGTGCCGTCCAGCGCCAACACCTGGTCCAGCGCGTACGACACGTCGGCCGGCTGGTTGAGCACGTCCAGGACGTTGTTGTCGGCGCCCTTGGAGGTGTGCGGGAACGTCGGCGCGGCCACCACGAAACCGGCCGCCGCCCAACGGGTCAGCAGCTTGGAATAGTCGGCCGGTCGCCCACCCAGGCCGTGACTGAACATCACCACCGGGAACCGGCCCTCGGCGGCCGTCGCCGACCGCTTGGGCGCGCCGCCGGACTGCCCGGCCGCCGGGTACCAGAGCGTCGTCGGCAGCGCCCGGCCGTTCCGGTCCAGCTCCAGTTGACGTACGCCCACCGCGAAGGTGTTCTTCGGGGCCACTCCGGCGGCGACCTTCGGGGTCGGCGCGGCGGCGGTCGTCGGCTCGGCCGGCGGCGTCTGCCCGCTCGCGCTCGGGCGGGTGTCCGCTGAGCAGCCGACCAGGCCGGCGATGAGCACGATGCTGGCCATCAGTGCGGGAGTGACGCGTCGGGGCATGGACTCAATTGTGCCCTGTCCGACGGTGCGGGCCGGAGGGCTTGGGCGGGGTGTACGGGCCCGATCACCGCGGGTCAGGCTGCTGCCCGCTCGGCGAGAGGGCGTCGCCGCATGGCCGTGTCGGTCAGGGCGCGTGGGAGAAAGGCGGCGTTGGGGTTGTACCGGTTCGTCCCCGGCGGCACGATCTCGTCGATCCGGTCCAGCGTCGCGTCGTCCAGGGTGAGCGTGGCGCCCTTGAGCAGGTCCTCCAGCTGCGGCAGGGTTCGCGGCCCGATGATCGCCGACGTGACGGCCGGGTGAGCCACGGTGAAGGCGACGGCGAGCTGGGGGAGCGTACAGCCGATGCTTGCCGCCAGATCGACGAGCTGCTCGACGATGTCGAGCTTGGCGACGTTCTCGGCTATCGCGGGATCGAACTGTGCCGGCCGGAGCATGGCACGCCCGGTCGAGAGGTCGACGGGCTGGTTCTTGCGGTACCTGCCGCTGAGAAACCCGAACGCGAGAGGACTCCAGACCAGCACACCCATGCCGTAACGCCGGCAGACGGGCAGGGTCGACGCCTCGACCCCGCGGGCCAGGATCGAGTACGGGGGCTGCTCGCTGCGCAGGCGTCCGAGACCACGACGTTCGGAGACCTGGTGTGCCTCGACGATCTCCTCGGCCGGGAAGGTCGAGCAACCGAAAGCGCGGATCTTGCCGTCGCGGACGAGGTCGGTGAGCACCGCGAGCGTCTCCTCGATGTCGGTCGAGGGGTCGGGACGGTGGACCTGGTAGAGGTCGATCCAGTCGGTGTCCAACCGCCGGAGGCTCCCCTCGACCGCCTTGAGGATCCAGCGCCGGGAATTGCCGCCCTGGTTGGGGCCCTCGCCCATCGGGAAGTGCACCTTGGTGGCGAGCACGACGTCGTCCCGGCGCCCGCGCAGCGCCTTGCCGACGATCTCCTCGGACTCCCCCCGGCCGTACATGTCGGCGGTGTCGACGACGTTGATGCCCTGGTCGAGGGCGGTGTGGACGATGCGGACGCAGTCATCGTGGTCAGGGTTGCCGACGGCACCGAACATCATGGTTCCGAGGCAGTGGGTGCTCACGTCGATGCCGGTGCCGCCGAGAGTGCGATAGCGCATGCCGATGCTCCTTTGGCGTTCTCGTGACGATCACGGTGGACCCTAGGAGCTAGAGCCGGCTCTAGGTCAACCCTCGTTACCCTGCTCGGCATGGCTGAGGTCACTGCGGGTCTGAGCATCGGACAGGTCGCCGAGCGCACGGGTTTGAGCGTGCACGCGCTGCGCTTCTACGAGCAGCAGGGTGTCTTCGTCAGCCCGATCCGTCGGGGAGTGGGCGGGCGTCGTAGCTACAGCGAGGACGACGTCGACTGGCTGACCGTCTGCATCATCCTCCGCGCCTCCGGCATGCCCCTGCCCGCGCTCCGCCGCTATGCCGACCTTGTCCGTGCGGGCGCGGGCAACGAGGAGGAACGTCTCGCGCTGCTCAAGGAGCACCACGGACGCGTCACGACCCAGCTCGGCCGACTCACGCAGTGCCTGGACCTGATCACCTTCAAGGTCGGGGTGTACGAGGACCTACTCGACCAGGAACGGTACGCAGCTGGGCGAGATCGTCCGCGTCCTTCGGTCGGCGGGGACGTTCCGGCATCCAGACCGGGTACATCTGCTTGAACTCGATCTGGGCCGCCACCGAGATCGTCGGCACGGTGAGCGCGCCGATCCGACCGGGAGGTCACCCTCGTCGGCCGGTTCGACTTCATGGGATCGCGGAGGTGGGGGCGGTGCGTCCGGTACGGCTTCGCTAGGGTCACCGGCATGGCTGAGAACTACACCGACCCCAGCGGCAACACCGAGGCGTTCCGCGCCTTCTCCCAGACGCCGGAGGCCGCCGTCCCGGCCGACGCGCCGTCCCGGCTGCCGCTCATCGTCGGCGCGGCGGTGGTCGTCGTGCTGCTGGTGGCCGTGGTCGCCTGGTTGACGATGGGCTGAGCCCTCGCGCGCCGAGGTGCCGAACGGTCGCGTACCCACCGGTCGGGGCGGCTTCAGTGCGCCCCGACCACGTCCCGGGTCTGCCGGGCGATCTCCCGCTCCTCGTCGGTGCGGATGACGCAGACGCTCACCTCGGCGTCGTCGGGCGAGATCACCCGGTCGCCCTCGCCGTCGTTGCGGGTGTCGTCCACGCTGATGCCGAGCCGTTCCAGGCCGGCCAGCGCGGCGGACCGCACCGGCGCGGCGTGTTCGCCCACCCCGGCGGTGAACGCGATCGCGTCGACGTGCCCGAGCAGGGCGTAGTACGCCCCGACGTACCCGGTGATCCGCCGGCAGTAGACGTCGAACGCCAACGCGGCGGCCCGGTCCCCGGCGGCCCGGCGTTGCAGCACCTCGCGCATGTCGTTCGCGCCGGTCAGGCCGAGCAGGCCGCTGCGGTGGTTGAGCAGGTCGTCGATCTCGTCGACCGACAGGCCGCCCTCCCGCCGCAGGTGGAAGATCACGGTCGGGTCGAGGTCGCCGCTGCGGGTGCCCATCACCAGGCCCTCCAGGGGTGACATCCCCATCGAGGTGGCGACGCTGCGGCCGTTCGTCACCGCGCAGGCGCTGGCTCCGTTGCCGAGGTGCAGGGTGATCGTGTTGAGCTGCTCGTACGGGCGGCCCAGCAGTTCGGCCGTGCGCCGGGAGACGTACGCGTGTGAGGTGCCGTGGAAGCCGTACCGGCGGATGTCGTACCGCTGCGCGGTGTCCCGGTCGATCGCGTAGGTCGCGGCGGCCTCCGGCAGCGTGTGGTGGAACGCCGTGTCGAAGACGGCGACCTGCGGTACGTCCGGCAGTGCCGCCCGAGCCACCTCGATGCCGGCCAGGTTGGCCGGGTTGTGCAGCGGAGCGAGCGGCACCAGATTCCTGATCGCGGCCAGCACCGCGTCGTCGACGAGCGTCGGGGCGGTGAACGTCTGGCCGCCGTGCACCACCCGGTGCCCGACGGCCGTCAGATTGCCCAGGTCCAGCCCGTCCAGGATCTCCCGGACCGCGCCCGCGTGGTCCGCCGGGCCGCCGCCGGGCTCGCCGACCCGCTCGACGGTGCCCTGGCCGAGCGTGCGGTCCCCGTCGTAGTGCCGCCACTTCACCGACGACGACCCGCAGTTGAGCACCAGGACCCGACTCATGACGCCTCCCCGGCGGCCGCCTGGATGGCGGTGATCGCCACCGTGTTCACGATGTCCGGCACCAGCGCGCCCCGGGACAGGTCGTTCACCGGCCGGCGCAGGCCCTGCATCACCGGGCCGACGGCGACCGCCCCGGCCGAGCGCTGCACCGCCTTGTACGTGTTGTTGCCCGTGTTGAGGTCCGGGAAGATGAAGACCGTGGCGTGCCCGGCGACCGGGCTGTCCGGCAGTTTGGTCGCCGCCACCGCCGGGTCGATCGCCGCGTCGTACTGGATCGGCCCCTCGACCAGCAGGTCGGGCCGGCGTTCCCGGACGATCGCGGTGGCCGCGGCGACCTTCTCCACGTCGGCGCCCGCGCCGGAGCTGCCGGTGGAGTACGACAGCATGGCCACCCGGGGCTCGATGCCGAACCGCGCGGCGGTGTCTGCCGACGAGATCGCGATGTCGGCGAGTTGGGCCGAGTCCGGGTCGCGGTTCACCGCGCAGTCGCCGTAGACCAGCACCCGGTCGCGCAGCAGCATGAAGAAGACGCTGGAGGCCACCGAGACGTCCGGGACGGTACGGATGATCTCGAACGCGGGTCGGATGGTGGCGGCGGTGGTGTGCGTCGCGCCGGACACCATGCCGTCGGCGTGCCCGGTGGCCACCATGAGCGTGCCGAAGTAGTTGGGCTGGGCCACGATGTCGTACGCCAGCTCGGCGGTGACGCCCCGATGGGCGCGCAGCCGCGCGTACTCGGCGGCGAACTCGTCGTGCCATCCGCTGCTGGTCGGGTCGACGAGCCGCGCGTCGCCGAGGTCGATGCCCAGTTCCCGGGTACGGCGGGCGATGTCGTCGGGGCGGCCGAGCAGCGTCAGGTCGGCCACACCCCGGCGTAGCAGGATCTCTGCCGCCCGCAGGATCCGATCGTCGGTGCCCTCGGGGAGCACCAGGTGGCGGCGCTGCGAGCGGGCCCGGTCGATCAGCTCGTTCTCGAACATCAGCGGGGTCACCCGCGTCGACCGGCTGACCCGGAGCCGGCGGGCCAGGTCGTCGGTGTCCACGCTTCGCTCGAACGCGCCCAGCGCGGCCTCCACCTTGCGCGGGTTGGCCACGCTGGGCCGCCCCTCGATCCGGCTGGACGCCTCGACCGTGTCGTAGCTGTCGCTGCCCACGGACAGCACCGCCAGGCCGGTGTTCAACCCCTCCACCAGCCGCATCACCCGGGGATCGGGCTGCTCGCCCAGGGTGAGCACCAACCCGGCCACCGACACCTGCCCGGCCACGTGGGCCGCGCTGGCGGCGACGAGCAGGTCGGCCCGGTCGCCGGGGGTGATCACCAGCGCTCCCTCGGTGAGGTGGCCCAGCAGGGTCGGCACGTGTGCCGCGCCGACCACGAAGTCCAGCACGTCCCGGCCGAGTGCGGCGTCGTCCCCGGCGAGCAGGGTCGCGCCGAGCGCCGCCGCCACCTCGGCCACCGTCGGCGCCGAGACGCTCGGCACCTCCGGGATGGCGTATGCGGGCACCGGCAGCTCCGGCAGCGTCATCGGCCCGGGCACCCGGTTGGCGATCACCGCGAGCACTGTCGCGCCCAGGTCGGCCACATCGTGGTACGCGCCGCGCATGGCCGCCGCGACGGCCGCCGGCTCCTGCTCGTAGCCGTCCACCACCGGCACCACGACGCTGCCGAACTCCGTGGCCAGCCGGGCGTTGAAGGCCAGCTCGCTGGGGTGCGCCGGGTCACCCGGTTCATCGAAGTCACTGCCCACGACGACGACCGCCGAGCACTGCCGCTCCACCGCCCGGTAACGCTCCACGATCGCCGAGATCAGCTCCTCGCGACGGCCGTCGGCGACCAGCGCGGCTGCCTCGGTGTAGGTCGCCCCGGCCAGCTCGCCGATCGGCAACTCGACCCGGTACCGCTCGCTGAGCAGGGCGAGGATCGGATCGGGCCCGACGTCGGCGACCAGCGGCCGGAACACGCCGATCCGTCCCACCTGCCGCGACAGCAGTTCGGCCAGCCCGAGAGCGATGGTCGACTTACCCCCGCCCGAACCGACGCTGGTCAGGTACACGCTGCGAGCCACAGGCCCACCCTAGAAGATCGCGAGTGTGCCGAGCCTCGTGGGCCGAGAAAGGGACCCGGGATCGGGCGTTTCGTCGGCCGGGCGGCGAGGTGTTGAGGTCCTCCTTTGCTCTGCTTCAACCCGCGCAACACCCGGTGTCCGGATATCGGACACCGGGTGTTGCGCCCGCTGAAGCAGAGCAAAGGAGGAAAGTCACAGGCGCCGACCCCTCGCCGGCAGCGTCGAGCCCGTCCCCGCCGAGGGCCACAGGGGTGTCTGCGGGCTGTCAGGCGTCTTCGTCGTCGGGGTCGTCCAGGCGGGCCAGGTAGGTCGCCAGGCGCTCGATGGGGGTTTCGAACTCCGGGTTGAGGTCGACGAAGTCGCGCAGGCGCTCGCCCAGCCACTCCAGGGTCACCTGCTCGTCACCCCGGCGTTCGACCAGCTCCTCGATGCCACGGTCGGTGAAGTACACGGCGTACGTCCTCGTGCTCGGCCCGGCGTGGGCCGGGTGGGTCGGTGATCGGATGGACCGACGCGAGCCGGGGCAGGACCGTGGGAACGGCCCTGCCCCGGCTGTCGCGGTGCGGTCAGGTCACGGGCGGGGAAGCGCCGCCTCGATGAGCGCGGTCTGCTCGACCTCATGGGTCTTGGCCGAGCCGACCGCCGGGGCCGCCGCGGCGGGGCGGGAGATCCGCCGCAGCCGAACGTCGGTGAGGTGCTCCAGCAGGTTGAGCGCGACGAACGACCAGGCGCCCTGGTTGGCCGGCTCCTCCTGCACCCAGGCGAAGTCCTCCGCGTTCGGGTACTGCGCCAGGGCGGCGCGGATCTCCTCCACCGGCAGCGGGTAGAGCTGCTCGATCCGGATGATCGCCGTGTCGGTGATGCCGCGCTCCTGCCGGGCCTGGAACAGGTCGTAGTAGACCTTGCCGGAGCAGAGCAGCACCCGCTTCACCGCTTCCGGCGCCGGGGCGGCGGTGTCGCGCAGCACCGGCTGGAAGGTGCCGGTGGTGAAGTCCTCCACCGAGGAGACGCAGAGCTTGTGCCGCAGCAGCGACTTCGGCGTGAACACCACGAGCGGCTTGCGCTTCGGCGACAGGGCCTGGCGGCGCAGCAGGTGGAAGTAGTTCGCCGGGGTCGTCGGGATGGACACCCGCATGTTGTCCTCGGCGCACATCTGCAGGAACCGCTCCGGGCGACCGGAGGTGTGGTCCGGGCCCTGGCCCTCGTGGCCGTGCGGTAGCAGCAGGGTGACGGCGGAGCGCTGACCCCACTTCACCTCACCGGAGGAGATGAACTCGTCGATCACCGACTGGGCGCCGTTGACGAAGTCACCGAACTGGGCCTCCCAGGCGACCAGCGCGTTGACGTTCTCCACCGAGTAGCCGTACTCGAAGCCCATCGCCGCGTACTCGCTGAGCAGCGAGTCGTGGACGAAGAACCGGGACCGCTCACCGTCGCCGGTGAGCGACTTCAGCGGCAGGTAGTCGTCGCCGGTGCGGGAGTCGACCACCGAGGCGTGCCGCTGGACGAAGGTGCCGCGCCGCGAGTCCTGCCCGGCGAGCCGGACGGTGACGCCGTCGTGCAGCAGCGCCCCGAGCGCGATGATCTCGCCGAAGCCCCAGTCGATGTTGCCCTCGACGGACATCTTGGAGCGCCGGTCCAGCAGTTGCTGGATGCGCTTGTGCGGGGTGAAGCCCTCCGGCAGGTTGACGTGCGCCTCGCCGATCGCCTTGACGACGGCGGCGTCGGTGGCGGTGTCGACCGCCGGCTCCG
Organism: Micromonospora sp. NPDC005172; assembly: GCF_040608555.1. NCBI lineage: Bacteria > Bacillati > Actinomycetota > Actinomycetes > Micromonosporales > Micromonosporaceae > Micromonospora > Micromonospora sp. NPDC005172. Next base: position 25,555 of record NZ_JBEXIL010000061.1, on the reverse strand, counting down.
GCTCCTCCTCGCGGCGGGGGCGGTTGAGCTGGCGCGGCGTGGCGGCCGCGTCCCGGGTGGCCTTGAAGACCTTCTCCAGCTGCGCCTGGTAGTCGCGCAGCAGCTCCTCCGCGTCCTCCACGGTGATGTCGCCGCGACCGATCAGCTCCTCGGTGTAGAGCTTGCGCACCGAACGCTTCGAGTCAATGATCTTGTACATCTGGGGGTTGGACATCGACGGGTCGTCGCCCTCGTTGTGGCCGCGCCGGCGGTAGCAGACCATGTCGATCACGACGTCCTTGTTGAACGCCTGCCGGTATTCGAAAGCCAGCCGGGCCACGCGGACCACGGCCTCCGGGTCGTCGCCGTTCACGTGGAAGATCGGCGCCTGGATCATCCGGGCCACGTCGGTGCTGTAGAGGCTGGACCGGCTGTACTCCGGGGCGGTGGTGAAGCCGACCTGGTTGTTGACGACCACGTGCACGGTGCCACCGGTGCGGTAGCCGCGCAGCTGCGACAGGTTGAGCGTCTCGGCGACCACACCCTGGCCGGCGAACGCGGCGTCGCCGTGCACTGCCAGCGGCAGCACGGTGTAGCCCTCCAGCTTGAGGTCGATCCGGTCCTGCTTGGCCCGGACGATGCCCTCCAGCACGGGGTCGACGGCCTCCAGGTGCGACGGGTTCGCCACCAGCGACACCTTGACGACGTGCTCGCCGTCCGGGGTGGTGAACTTGCCGTTCTGACCCAGGTGGTACTTCACGTCGCCGGAGCCCTGCGTCGAGCGCGGGTCGAGGTGACCCTCGAACTCCGAGAAGATCTTCTCGTACGGCTTGCCGACGATGTTGGCCAGCACGTTGAGTCGACCACGGTGGGCCATCCCGATGACGACCTCGTCCAGGCCGTTCTCGGCGGAGGACTCCAGCATCTCGCCGAGCAGCGGGATCAGCGACTCGCCGCCCTCCAGCGAGAAGCGCTTCTGGCCGACGTACTTGGTCTGCAGGAAGGTCTCGAACGCCTCGGCGGCGTTGAGCCGGTTGAGCACGTGCTTCTGCTCGTCGGCCGACGGCTTCTCGTACTTGCGCTCGATCCGCTCCTGGATCCAGCGCCGCTCCTCCGGGTCCTGGATGTGCATGTACTCGATGCCGACCCGGCGGCAGTACGAGTCACGCAGCACGCCGAGGATCTCGCGCAGCTTCATCCGCTGCCGACCGGCGAAGCCGTTGACCGGGAACTCGCGGTCGAGGTCCCACAGGGTCAGCCCGTGCTGGAGGACGTCCAGGTCGGGGTGCTTGCGGATCTTGAACTCGAGCGGGTCGGTGTCGGCCATCAGGTGACCGCGCACGCGGTACGCGTGGATCAGCTCGTGCACCCGGGCGGTCTTGTTGATCTGACCCTCGGAGTTGACGGCCACGTCCCGCATCCAGCGCACCGGCTCGTACGGGATGCGCAGCGAGGTGAAGATCTGGTCGTAGAAGCCGCGCTCGCCCAGGATCAGCTCGTGCATCACCTTGAGGAACTCGCCGGACTGCGCGCCCTGGATGATCCGGTGGTCGTACGTGCTGGTCAGCGTGATGATCTTGCTGACGGCCAGCTCGGCGAGGGTGGCCTCGGACATGCCCTGGTAGGGGGCCGGGTACTCCATCGCGCCGACGCCGATGATCGCGCTCTGCCCCTGCATGAGCCGCGGCATCGAGTGCACGGTGCCGATGCCGCCCGGGTTGGTCAGCGAGATCGTGGTGCCGCTGTAGTCCTCCATGGTCAGCTCGTTGCGCCGCGCCCGCCGGACCACGTCCTCGTACGCCTGCCAGAACTGCCGGAAGTCCATCTGCTCGCAGCCCTTGATGGAGGGGACCACCAGGTTGCGGCTGCCGTCCGGCTTGGCCAGGTCGATGGCGATGCCGAGGTTGACGTGCGCCGGGCGGACCACGGCCGGCTTGCCGTTGGCCTCGGCGAACGAGTTGTTCATCTCGGGGTGCTCGACCAGCGCGCGGACCATCGCGTAGCCGACCAGGTGGGTGAAGCTGACCTTGCCACCCCGCCCGCGGGCGAGGTGGTTGTTGATCACGATGCGGTTGTCGACGAGCAGCTTGGCCGGGACCGCGCGCACGCTGGTCGCGGTCGGCACGCTCAGCGAGGCGTCCATGTTCTGGACGATCTTCGCGGCCACACCCCGTAGCGGCGTGGTCTGCGGGCCGTCGGAGCTCGGCGCGGGCGCCTTCGCGGCCGGCTTGGCCGGCGTCCCCTTGGCGGGCGCCGGGGCGCTCTTGGCCGGGGCGGCGGTCGGCGCGGGCGCCTTCGCGGCCGACTTGGCCGGCGCGGCGCTCGGGGCGGCGGCCGGCTGGCTCACCGTGGCTGCCGCCTCCGGCTGACCGTCCGGCTCGGGGGCTGCGGCCGGCTTGCCGGCGGGGTCAGCACCGCGCGGTGTGGCGGCGCCGGGCGCTGGCCGGTAGTCGGCGAAGAAGTCGTGCCAGGCCGAATCGACGCTCGTTGGGTCGGCGAGGTAGCGCTGGTACATCTCCTCGACGATCCACTCGTTCGGGCCGAAACCCGCCAGTGGGTTCTCCTGCGAAGTCTGCTGGGTCGACACGGCCGGTAATCGCCTCTTTCACGCGGGTTTGTGTGTCACGCGGTGCCCGTCACGTCCGATCAAGGAGAACGGACAGACGACTCCCAGGCTACGCCGTACGGATCGCCCCGGCATTTCCGCCTCGGTCGGGTGGCCCGATTCACAGAAGATGCCAGAAGTTCGGCAACCCCTGCGGTGATCGCCGCTGGCTGCTACGGCGGGACTGAGTATCCCGACGGATGTCCCGTGGGCGCTCCTACGCGAGGATCGGGCGCATGGATCGACACGGGGCACGGGGGCGCTACGGCAGGAGCATGGCGGTGGCGGCCGGTTGGTACGTCACCGCCATCGCGGCCGTGGCGGTGGGCACCACAAGCGTTCCGAGCACGCCGCCGGACGACGACTGCTCGGCCTGGTTCAGTTGCCTGTCGCCGGGGGAGTCGCTGGCGTTCGTCGCGCTGGTGTGGGGCGCGCCGATATTCGTCGGGCTGCTGTTCGTGACGGCCCTGGTGGCTGCGCTGGCCGTCCGGCTCGTCCCGTCGGCAGTGGTCGCCGGAACGCTGTCCGCAGGGGTCAGTTTCACGCTCTGCGTCGCCGTCCTCGCGGGGCTGGCATGAAGCGCCTCGGCTTCGGAGGGCTCTTCTTCGCCTGGCTCTACGGAGTGCCGTTCCTGCTGCTGGTGGGCGTGCTCCGGCGCGTCTCCCAGCCGTACACGCCGACCCACGACGAGGCGCAGGCGTTCGGCGCGACCACCGACGCCCTGCTGACGATCGGGCTCCTGCTCAACGGGGCCCTGCCGGTGATGGGCCTGCTGCTGGCCGTACTGGCCGGGGACGCGGTGTGGCGTCGGCACTTCGCCTGGGCGTTCGGTGGGGTGGCGCTGATCTACGTGGCCGTCGCGCTGGTCGGCAGCATGGCCACCGGCGGGCTGACCGGGCACGTCCCCGCCGACCGGGAGCCGGCCCCGCAGATCACCCAGTGCATACCCGTCAGCGGCGGCCGGGGCTGCCCTGGCGGGTGACGGGTGGGAAGACTCCGGGGTGACGGGCGTGGTGCGGCCGCCTCCTGAGACCGTCCCGGGGTGACGGCCGTGCCGCCGCCACCCCGGAACGTCGTCGGTCAGGAGATGTCGCGCCGACGGATCAGCAGGGAGCCGGCCACGCCGGTGACCACCGCGTACCCGATCAGCACCGCCGCGCCGGCCCAGCGCGGTGGGTTGCCGGGGATCTCCGCGCCGGTGACCATCAGCGACGAGGCGAGCGACGGCACCAGCAGTTGCAGGTTGTTGATCCAGTCACCCCAGCGCTCCGCCAGGATGGCGATGACGAAGATGGCGCCGATCGAGCCGCCCAGGTAGAGCAGGATGCCGGTGACTGTCGCGCCGATCTGGCTGCGGATCAGCACGCCGATGCCGACGCCGAACACCGCCCAGAGCAGGTACGCGAGCAGATTCAACCCGATGGCCCGCCACGCCGCGTCGTTGCCCAGTTGGGAGTCCATGCCGACGGCGCTCAGCACCGCCGAGCCGGCAATCAGGTTGAACACGGTGGTGACCAGCCAGAAGAGCAGCGCCAGCACACCCGCCGCCACCAGCTTCGCGATCATCACCGCGGTGCGGTGCGGGTTGGTGAGGAACGTGGTGGTGACCGTCTGGTGGAAGAACTCGCTGGTCACCACGATGATGCCGAGCAGCATGATGATCAGCAGGCCGAAGAACTGCCCGGTGGTGAACAGGTTCGACGAGAGCGCGTCCGGACTGGCCGCGGCATCGAACTGCGCGGCCTGCTCGGCCGACAGGTCCTGGATGTTGTTGCTGGTGAGGGCGTCGGCCTGCAACCAGTTGATGAGCAGCGTGAGTGCCCACAGCGGCAGGCTGATCAGCGCGAAGATCCACCAGGTGTTGGTGGTACGGATCTTGAGCAGCTCGGATCGGACCAGGTTCATCGGATGCCCGCCTTTCCGGCCGTCAGCTCCAGGAAGACCCGTTCCAGATCGGGTCGTTCGGTGGTCAGTTCGTGCAGTTCCACGCCGGCGGTCAGGGCGGCCCGGCCGATCGTCGGGGCGTCCACCCCGGAGACCAGCAGGACACCGTGCTCGTCGGTGGTGACCGTGGCCGACTGCGCCTTCAGCGCGGTGGTCAGCGCCTCGGCCTGCGGGGTACGGACCCGGACCTGGGCGCCCTGCGCCATCGACCCGAGGACCTGCTCGACCGGCCCCTGCCGGACGAGCTGCCCGGCCGCGATGATCACCACGTCGTCGGCGAGCAACTGCATCTCGGACAGCAGGTGGCTGGAGACCAGCACCGTGCGGCCCTCGTGGGCGAGGTTCTTGAGGAACCCACGCATCCACCGGATGCCCTCCGGGTCCAGCCCGTTCGCCGGCTCGTCGAGGATCAGCACCCGTGGGTCGCCGAGCATCGCCGCGGCGATACCGAGCCGCTGCTTCATACCCAGCGAGTAGCCCTTGAACTTGCGCTTCGCGGCCGGGGTCAGCCCGACCAGCTCCAGCACCTCGTCGGCCCGCGTCCGAGGCAGACCGGCCGCCGCGCAGATCACCCGCAGGTGGTTGATGCCGGTGCGGCCCTTGTGCGCGCTGGAGGCCTCCAGGATCGCGCCGACGTGCCGCAGCGGGTCGGACAGGTCGGCGTAGCGGTGACCGCTGATGGTGGCCGTGCCGCCCGTGGGCGTGACCAGGTTCAGCAGCATGCGCAGCGTGGTGGTCTTGCCGGCGCCGTTCGGGCCGAGGAAGCCGGTCACCCGCCCCGGTGCCACGGTGAAGGACAGGTTGTTCACCGCCCGCACGTTCTTGTACTGCTTTGTCAGACCGGACACCACGATCTGACCGTCGCTGGTGGGGCTTCGCTGCCCGTCAGTCATCGTTCTCCTCCCGTGTGGCGTCGAGGTACGCCGTGGCACAGCGTGACGGTACCGAGCAACAAGGTCAATCAGCCCGAGTACCTACGGCGTGGTCCTCCTTGCGAACGACGCCCGGGACGACGCCGGGGCCTCAGCGGGCGATCCAGGTGGCCCGCGCCGCGCCGAGCAGCGCGCCGCCCGGCCCGTACAGGCTGGTGTGCACCAACGCCTTGCGGCCGTCGACGCCGATCAGCGCGCCGGTCACCACGCACTCGTCGCCGGGCGCCGGCCGGGCCGTGACCACGGCGGCGATCCGACCGAGCAGGTACGGGCGGTCCGACGCGAGCACCGTCCAGCCGCCGGGGCAGTCCAGCGCGGCCCACACGGTGGCGTCGCCGACCTCCTCGGGTACGCGGAACGGCGCGGCGGTCCGGCCGTCCTGCAGCCGCCCGGGGAAGATCCGCAGCCCGTCGTCACGGCGCGGACCACAGACGAAACATCCGGGGTACGGGTGCGCGGCGAACCCGGGGTAGCGGGTGGCCGCCTCCGCCGCCGTCTCCGCGTCGACCGGCGGTACGACCGCGTCCACGACGTCCGTCGGGCGCACCTCGGCCACCAGTTCGCCGGACGGGTCCCGCACCTCGCCGTCGACCAGGGTCAGCGTGGTCTCCAACGGCGGTGGCCGACGGAGTGTCACCTCGACCGGCCCGGGTCCTGCCGCGGCGGCGAATAGCCCGGCGCTCCAGCCGCCGTTACCGGAGCCGGTGGGCCCGTTGTAGCGGGACTCGATGCGCATCGGTGACCTCCGTGGGGCTGGGACGGCATCGTCGCCGGCCGTCCCGCAGCCTCGCACGGACACACCTCGCAGGCATCCGCCGGCCGGCGTTCATCCGTCCGACACCAGCGGTGTCCACCGATGGCACCCGGGGCCCTTACACAGATCCCATGGCCGTTCTGCATGTCGCTGGCACGCCACTGACGACCAGCGGATACACCCTGCTGATCGCCGACGACCCCACCCAGGTCGCGGCCGCGCAACGCCTGCGCCACGAGGTGTTCGCCACCGAGTTGGGCGCCACGCTCGCCCCCGGCGGAGCCGGGCTGGACGTGGACCCCTTCGACGCCCACTGCGACCACCTCATCGTCCGGGAGGACAGCACCGGGCAGGTGGTCGGCACGTACCGGCTGCTGCCGCCGGGGCGCACCGACCGGCGGTACGCCGAGAGCGAGTTCGACCTCGCCGCGCTGGACCCGCTCCGTGACGACCTCGTCGAGACGGGTCGCTCCTGCGTGCACCCCGACCACCGATCCGGCGCGGTGATCAACCTGATGTGGGCGGGCCTCACCCGCTATCTGCACCTACGCGGCTCCCGGTGGCTCGGTGGCTGCGCCTCGGTGCCGGTCGACGACGGTGGTCGTACGGTCGCCGGGGTCTGGGCACAGGTTCAGGCGCGACACCTGTCGCCGCCGCCGTTGCGGGTCCGCCCGCTGCGCCCGTGGTTCGCCGAGCCGGCCGCCGCTCTGGCCGTCGACGGCGAGCCGGCCGCTCGCGTGGCGGTGCCGCCGCTGCTGCGCGGTTACCTGCGACTCGGCGCGTGGATCTGCGGCGAGCCGTCGTACGACCCCGACTTCGGGTGCGCGGACTTCTACGTGCTCTTCTCGCTGGACCGGATGAACCCGCGCTACCTGCGGCACTTCCTGGGCGGGGACGAGCGGTGAGCGTCGTGGCGCACGACCTGTGGCGGCCCTCGTCGGGCTGCGACGACGACTGCCTGCCGACGGCCGGCGAGGTGCCGACGGTGCCGGTGGCCCGTCGGGTGCTCCGGCTGGTCGCGGCGGTAGTCATGCTGGTGGCCGGGGTGGGCGTGGCGTTGCTGCTGCCCGTACTGCCGGCGCCCGAGCGGCAGGCCCTGCTGCGTGGTTGGGCCCGTGGCACGGTGCGCGCCTTCGGCGTCCGGCTGGTGATCAAGGGGCGGCTGCCCCGGCGGCGTGCGCTACTGGTCGCCAACCACGTGTCGTGGTTGGACATCCTCGCCGTCCTGGCGGTCGCGCCGACCCGGATGGTGGCGAAGCGGGAGATCCGATCGTGGCCGGTGGTCGGGCTGCTGGCCGCCGCCGCGGGCACGGTCTTCGTGGACCGGTCGCGCCCGCGCGCACTGCCGGCCACCGTGCGCCGGCTCGCCGACGCGCTGCGCGCCGGCCGCTCGGTCGCGGTCTTTCCCGAGGGTACGACCTGGTGTGCCGGGGACGGCGCGGCCGAGTGTCGTCCCGGGGGCGGCTTCCGTCCGGCCATGTTCCAGGCGGCCATCGACGCGGGCGCTCCGGTGGTGCCGCTGCGGCTCGGGTACCGGTGCGCGGACACCGGGGTGGGTACCACTGTCGCCGCCTTCCTGGGTGCGGACACCCTGCTGCGCTCGGTGGCGCGGGTGGTCGCGACCCGGCAACTGGTGGTCTCGGTGACGATCGCCGCCGCGCTGCACCCGGGGCAGGACGCCGAGCGGCGGTTGCTGGCCCGGGCCGCCGAATCGGCCGTACACCTGGTGGCGACCGCCCCGGCGCGGACCCGGCTGCGGCCGGTCGCCACCCTGCCTCCGGCCGTCCCAGCGCCGACGCCCAACCCCGGTCAGGAGTTGGACCTGGCCGCCTGAACCGACCTCGCCCAACTGTGCGGATCTTGGCGGGCGCGGTGGCTCAAGCTTGCGACAGTCTTGTCGTATCGCGATGTATCGCGTTACTGTCTTCTCGGGAGGCGCGCCACGGCGTGCCGTCGAGAGGAGCACACCCATGGCCGGATGGACGGTCGAGACGCCGCAGCGGCTCACCCTGGACGGTCCGGTCACCCGGCTGGACGTCCGCCTCGTCAGCGGACGGCTCAACGTGGTCGCCGCCGACGGCCCGGCCCGGATCGACATCACCGAGGTCGGCCGTCGTCCTGTCCTGATCGACCACTCCGACGGCCGCCTCAGCATCCGCCAGGAGCGTGACTGGGGCTGGCCGAACTTCCTGCGCGGGCTCCGGGCGATCCACCGCTTCCCCCGGGTGGACGTCTCGGTGGCCGTACCCGCCGACGTCCTCGCCGACCTGGGCCTGGGCGCCGGCTCGGTGGTCGTCTCCGGGCTGCGCCGGCAGACCACCGTCGACCTCGCCGCCGGTCAGATCACGCTGATGGGGCTGCGCGGCACCACCTCCGCGAAGATCACCTCGGGGCCGGTCGAGGCGCTCGGGGTGCGCGGCGACCTCACCCTGGAGACCGTCTCCGGGGAGGTGATCCTCGCCGACAGTGCCGCCGAGCGGGTACGCGCGCAGACCGTCTCCGGTGCCATCACCTGCGACCTGGACAACCCCCGTCGCAGCGACATCCGGCTCGCCACGATCTCCGGCAGCATCACCGTCCGGGTCCGTGAGGACAGCGACCTCTCGGTCCGGCTGAACACCGCCGCAGGCCGGATCACCAGCGGGTTCCCGCAGGTGCGTAGCTCGACGTACCCGCTGCCGAGCAGCGAGGGGGTGCTCGGCAGCGGTGACGGTAAGCTCTGGGCCTCCGCCACCTCGGGCAGCATCGCGCTGCTCGCCCGAGCGGTCGACGACGATTCCGAGGAGCTGCCGTGACCGCCGTGTTCAGCCACGGACGGCTCCGGCTCTACCTGCTCAAGCTCCTCGACGACGGTCCCAAGCACGGCTACGAGCTGATCCGCCTCCTGGAGGACCGGTTCCTCGGCCTCTACGCGCCCAGCGCCGGCACCATCTATCCCCGGCTGCAACGGTTGGAGGCCGAGGGGCTGGTCACCCACACCGCCGCCGGTGGGCGCAAGACGTACGGCATCACCGACGCCGGCCTCGACGAGCTGCGCCAGCGGGCCGGCGAGCTGGCCGCGTTGGAGGCGGACATCGCGGCCTCGGTGGCGGACCTCTCCACCCTGGCCGGCGAGATCCGCAGCGAGGTGCGTGGCTCGACGCGTGACCTCAAGCGGGAGTTGAGCGAGGCCACCCGCCAGACCCGACGGGCGCGCTGGGTGCCGCCCGCGTCGTCGTACCGGCCTCCGCCGGCCGACGCGCCGCGCGCCGCCCTGCTCGACGAGTTGGACCAGCGGCTGGCCGCGTTCACCGCCGAGGTGGGCCGTCTGGCGCGGGCGCGACAGTTCAGCGACACTCAACTGCGTACCGCGATCCGACTGCTCGACGGCGCCTTGGACGGGCTGCGCCGGCTCCTGCGCTGACCGGTCCGCGACTCACAGGATTTTTCCAGGTAGCGTCCAGCGCCGGTGCAGTGAGTTCACCGATGATTGGGCCCATGCCCGCTACCCAGACCGAGGCGCGACTTCTCGTCGTCGAGGACGACCCGAACATCCTCGAACTGCTCTCCGCGAGCCTGCGCTTCGCGGGCTTCGACGTGGCCACCGCGACCAGCGGCAGCGCGGCCCTGAACGCCGCCAAGGACCACCGGCCCGACCTTGTCGTGCTCGACGTGATGCTGCCGGACCTGGACGGCTTCGAGGTCATCCGGATGCTGCGCGAGGGCGGTACGCGTACCCCGGTGGTCTTCCTGACCGCGCGGGACGCCACGGACGACAAGATCCGCGGGCTCACCCTGGGTGGCGACGACTACGTCACGAAGCCGTTCAGCCTGGAGGAGCTGACCGCCCGGATCCGGGCCGTGCTGCGCCGCACCACCACCGGCGAGCAGGCACCGTCCCGGCTCACCTTCGCCGACCTGGAGTTGGACGAGGAGACCCACGAGGTGCACCGCGCCGGGCAGCGGGTGCAGCTCTCGCCGACCGAGTTCAAGCTGCTGCGCTACCTGATGCTCAACGCCAACCGGGTGCTGTCCAAGGCGCAGATCCTCGACCATGTCTGGAACTACGACTTCCGGGGCGACGACAACATCGTCGAGTCCTACATCTCCTACCTGCGGCGCAAGGTCGACACCGGTCAGCCCCGGCTGATCCACACCCTTCGCGGCGTGGGGTACGTGCTGCGCAAGCCGGCGGCGTGAACCCGGTCCAGCAGGCGAAGGGACGGCTGCGGGGCGTACCGCTGCGGGTGAAGCTTGTCGCCTCGGTGCTCGCGCTGGTCTCCGCGGCGTTGCTGGTGATCAGCTCGCTGACCGCCTACTTCCTGCACAACTACCTGGTCGACCAGGTGGACGGGCAGATCCGGTCGGCCACCCAGGGTCTTGGTCAGTACCTCCCGGGTCTGCGCAGCGGCGAGGTAAACGTGACGCTCCCGAGCGACTACGTCGTCTCGCTGGCCGACGAGAGCAGGGTGTCCCGGCCGTACTACGACAAGGTGAATCGCTCCCCCGAACAGTTGCCCAGCTTCCCCACCACCCGCGCGGGCTTCGAGGACCTGGAGGGGCAGCCGAAGACGGTCCTGTCCCAGGACGGGCGGACCCGGTGGCGGGTCTACTACGCCGCCCAGCCGGACGGCTCGGTGCTGGCCGTGGGCCAGCCGCTGACCGAGGTCGACCGCGCGGTCAAGCAGCTCGTCTGGATCGACCTGCTGGTCGGCGGCGCGGTACTGATCATGCTGGCGTCGGTCGGCGCGGCAATCGTGCGGACCAGCCTCAAGCCCCTGGTGGAGATCGAGCGGACCGCCGCCGCCATCGCCGGTGGTGACCTGACCCGCCGGGTGCCCGACCCCGAGGAGGGGCACGAGCAACCCACCTCGGAGCTGGGCCGGCTCTCCCGCGCGCTGAACGCGATGCTCACCCAGATCGAGGCGGCGTTCACCGCCCGGGCGGCCTCGGAGACGGCGGCCCGCTCGGCGGAGAGCACCGCCCGCGACGCGGCCGCCGCGGCCCAGGCGTCCGAGGCGCGGGCCCGACGCTCCGAGGAGCGGATGCGGCAGTTCGTGGCGGACGCCTCGCACGAGCTGCGGACTCCGCTGACCACCATCCGTGGCTTCGCCGAGCTGTACCGCCAGGGCGCGGCCCGCGCGCCGGAGCAGACCTCCGGGCTGCTGCGCCGGATCGAGGACGAGGCCGCCCGGATGGGTCTGCTGGTCGAGGATCTGCTGCTGCTCGCCCGGCTGGACCGGGAACGGCCGCTCTCGCTGGCCCCGGTGGAGCTGCCGGTGCTCGCCTCCGACGCCGTGCAGGCGGCCCGCGCGATCGCCCCGGACCGGCGGATCGAGCTGGAGATCGAGCCCGGTTCCGGCCCCCTCGTCGTCTACGCCGACGACGCGCGGCTGCGGCAGATCATCGGCAACCTGGTGACCAACGCGTTGACCCACACACCGCCGGAAGCCGACGTCAGCGTGCGCCTACGAGCCGAGACGGGCAACCTCGCGGTCGTCGAGGTGGCGGACACCGGCCCGGGACTGTCCCCGGAACAGTCGGAGCGGGTCTTCGAGCGGTTCTACCGGGCCGACGCGGCCCGGACCCGACGGGCGGACGGCAACACCGGCACCGGCCTCGGCCTGGCCATCGTGGCGGCTCTGGTGACCGCCCACCACGGTTCGGTCGAGGTGGTCGAGACGCCGGGGGGCGGGGCCACCTTCCGGGTCCGGCTGCCGCAGGTGCCCAGAGGCGACGACCTGGGCGAGTGACTTTCAGCCAACTTCCAGGACGGTTCCAGGTTGATTGCAGTGCGGAGGGAGAAGGTAGTCCCATGACCGAGTTCGAGTCCGACCCGCAGCGCCGGCCGGCCCCCACCGACGCCGAGCCGTCGCACCCCACCGCCGAGTTGCCGCGCGACGAGCGCGCGCAGTCCGACTCTCCGACGACCCCCGTTCCGGCCGACGCCGACGCGCCGACCGCCGCCACCCCGACCGCCGCCACCCCGGCCGTGGCCGACGCTCCGACGGCCGCGAACCCGGCCGTGACCGACGCGCCGACCGCGCCCGTCCAGCACGTCGGGCAGCCCACCGGGTACGAGCCGCCGACCGCGGCCCAGCCCGCCGGATACCAGCCGGCGACTGGCCAGCCCACCGGGTACGAGCCGCCGACCGCCGGCACGTCCGCGCCGCCGTACCCGGTCTCCGGCCACCCGACGCCCGGCCAGCACGGCTACCCGCAGCCCACCGACGGTCGCTACCCGGGTGCCCCCTGGTACGCGGGCCAGCAGTCCGGCTGGGCCGGCGGGGGCCAGCCGGGCATGGTCTACCCGCAGCACGCGCCCCAACATGGACAGCACCCCCAGCACCCGGGACAGCCCGTGCCACCCTGGGGTCCGCAGGCCACGCCGCCCGGCTCCGGGCCACGGCCGGGCCGGATCGCCAAGTTCGCCGGCGCCGGTGTCGCGGTGTTCGCCCTGATGCTCGGCTCCGGCGTGGCCGGTGGTGCGCTCGCGCTCGCCCTCGACGGCGACGGCGGTGGTGTCACCCGCACCTACACGGCGGCACCGGTGCTCAACAGCGCGGACCTGCCGAAGATCGCCGCCGCCGTCCAGGACAGCGTCGTCTCCATCGCCACCGACAGCGGTGAGGGCTCCGGCGTGGTGCTCACCGCCGACGGCTACGTGCTCACCAACAACCATGTGGTCGCCTCCGCGAGCGGGGACACCGTGCAGGTGGTCTTCGCCGACGGCCGGAAGGTCCAGGCGAAGATCGTCGGCACCGACCCGAAGACCGACCTGGCCGTGGTCAAGGCCGACGGGCTGAACGACCTCAAGCCGGCGAAGTTCGGCGACAGCGACGCCATGCAGGTCGGCGACCAGGTCCTCGCCCTGGGCAGCCCGCTGGGCCTCCAGGGCTCGGTGACCGCCGGCATCCTGAGCGCCCGGGACCGCACCATCCGGGCCGGCGAGGGCCAGCAGCAGGACCCGGGGCAGCAGGGCCAGGCCGTCAGCTCGATCTCCGGCCTGTTGCAGACCGACGCGCCGATCAACCCGGGCAACTCCGGTGGTGCCCTGGTCAACACCCGGGGCGAGGTGATCGGCGTCAACACCGCCATCGCCACCTCCGGGCAGAGCACCGGCAACATCGGCGTCGGCTTCGCCATCCCCAGCAACAAGGCCAAGGACGTGGCGGGCAAGCTCCAGCGCGGCGAGAAGGTCAGCCACCCGTCGCTCGGAGTCGGCGTCAACCAGGCCGAGGGCGGCGGCGCACTGGTCGCCTCGGTCACCGCGGGCAGCGCCGCCGACAAGGCCGGCCTCCAGCAGGGTGACGTGGTCACCCGCTTCGGTGACAAGGCGATCAACGACTCCGACGACCTGGTCGGCGCGGTGCAGGCCGGCAAGGTCGGCGACCGGGTCGAGGTGCACTTCAAGCGCAACGGTGCCGAGAAGACGGTGACCGTGACGCTCGCCGAGACGTCCTGACCGACACCACCACCTGCCTCCCTCCGGCGGCGGGTGGCGGAGCCAAGGGGGTTGGCTCCGTCACCCGCCGCTTCTTTCCCCGGAACGGCGGTTCACCCGAGCAGGGTGAACCGCCGTCACCCGTACGCCCGGCAGGCTCGGCGGGCGAGCTGGCGAGCGTGAGGGGTGGGGCTGATGAGCACCATGGATGTCGAGGACGACCAGGTCCAGCGGGACGTCCTGGCCGAGCTGGCCTGGGACCCGCAGGTGCCGCCGAACGAGATCGGAGTGACCGTCGACCAGGGGGTGGTCACCCTCACCGGTCACGTCGACGGGGCCGCCCGCGGGTGGGCGGCGATCCGCTGCGCCCAACGGGTCCGGGGCGTACGCGTGGTGGCCGACGAGATCGAGGTACGGCTGCCGGGGACCCCGGGGCGTACCGACGGTGATATCGCCCTCGCCGCGTCCCGCGCCCTCGACTGGGACAGTTTCGTACCCGCCGAGCATCTGGACGTCAGCGTGGCCAACGGCTGGGTGATGCTGCGCGGGGAAGTCGAGTTCGGGTGGCAGCGCCGCGCCGCCGAGGGGGAGTTGCGCCGACTGGACGGCGTACGGGGGATCACGAACCTCGTCGAGGTGCGACCGTCGTCGTCGCCGGACGAGCGGGTGCGCCAGGACGTCCAGCGCGCGCTGGCGCGGACACTCGGCGCCGAACGGGTGGCGGTGGAGGTGGACGGCGACACGCTGGTCCTCGCCGGGGTGGTCCGCTCGTGGTGGGAACGGGACCAGGTGGAGCGGGTGGCGTGGTCGACGCCGGGTGTGCGGGTCGTGCACGACCAACTCCTGGTCGGCGGGTAAGCGTCCGCCTTGTCCGGTTTACCGGGGGCGGCGTGGGGAATCCGCCGCGAACCATGCCGACCGGGGGACCAACGGGGAGGACTCGTGGCCGTGAACCACCCGCCCGCCGACCGCCCGCCGGAGCGGTCGTTGCGCATCGCGATGGTGGTCCCGCCATGGCTGTCCGTGCCGCCGCCCGGCTACGGCGGTCTGGAGCAGGTGGTGGCCGGCCTGGTGGACGCGTTGACCGCGCACGGTCACGCGGTGACGCTGTTCGGTGCCGGTGCGCAGCACGGCACCGCCGCCAGCGGCTTCGTCTCCACCGTGGCGGAGGTGCAGTACGAGCGGCTCGGCGAGTCGTTGCCGGAGCTGGCGCACCTGGCCCGGGTGAACCGCCTGATCACGCCGGCCGACTTCGACGTGATCCACGACCACACCACGATCGGCCCGCTGGTGGCCGGCCGCCGGTCGGTACCGACGGTGGCGACCGTGCACGGCAACCCGGTCGGGGAGTACGGCGACGTGCTCGGTGACGCCGACGAGGGCGTCGCCCTGGTGGCCATCTCGCACGCCCAACGTGGGCTCAACACGGGTCTGCCCTGGGCCGGCACCGTGCACAACGCGCTGGACCTGCGCGGCTTACCGCGTAAGACCGAGCCCGGCCCGGGGCCGGTGCTGTGGCTGGCCCGGTTCAGCCCCGACAAGGGCCCGGACGTCGCCATCCGTGCCTGCCGGGAGGCCGGCCTGCCGCTGCTGCTGGCCGGTAAGTGCAACGAGCCGGCCGAGCGGCGCTACTACGAGCAGGTCGTCGCGCCGCTGGTCGACGAGGACGTGACCGTCGTCTTCAACGCCGACCGTGCCGAGACCCTGCGAATGCTTGTCGACGCCCGCTGCCTGATCATGCCGATCCAGTGGGACGAGCCGTTCGGCATGGTGATGCTGGAGGCGATGGCGACCGGTACGCCGGTGGTCGCGCTGGACCGGGGCGCGGTCCCGGAACTGGTGCGGCCCGGTCGCACGGGGTTGGTGTGCCGAGGGGCCGAGGAACTGCCCGCCGCTTTGCGGGCTGCGCGGGAGCTGGACCCGCGGGACTGCGTGGCGCACGTCGCCGAGAACTTCTCGGTCGAGCGGATGGCGTACGGCTACGAGGAGATCTACCAGCGCTTCGCCCTCGGTCGGCCCGACGTCCGGCGAACGGCTTCGGTCGCGGTGCGCTGATCGCCGCGCCCCGGTCAGACCCGTGCCGCGCCCAACTCGGCGATGGCGGCGTCGAGCCGCTGCGCGTACGCCGGGCTGATCGCACCCTCGCCGAGCCGGACGGCGACCTTCTCGCGCAGCCGGGCCACCGACGGCGCCAGCTCGTCCCGGCCGGACCCGACGGCGACGAGCAGGTTGCGCAGCGACTGGTGCAGGTCGAGGCCGACGTCGCTGCGGATCTCGCCGTCGCGCAGCCCGGCGTCGACGAGCCCGTCGACGCGGTTGGCGGCCTCGGCGAGGGTGCCCGGCTCGGCAGTGGACGCGACGGTGGGCGGTGCCGACGTCGGTGCCGGGGCCGGCTGTAACGGGTCGCCGGCTGGCGGATCGGTCGACGGGTCGCTGGGCGCGGGCGTCGTCGGACCGGCCGTGGGCTCGGCCCGACGATCCGGTTTCTGGTCGGGCAGCAGGGTGGTGCCGGCGAGCGCAACGGCGACGGCCAGGACCACGGCGATCCCCAGCAGCGCCGGCCGTCGGAGTGACCGGGGGGCGCCGTCAGCGGGCAGTGCCGGCGTGCGGGTCGTGCCGTCGGCGCGGAGCGTCGTCACGACGCCCGCGTGCGCGGCCGGGGCGTCGCTCGCCGGCAGGCCCGGCGGCGACGGCGTCGGCAGGGTCGGGGCCGGAACTCCGATCGTGGCGGTCGGCGGGTCGGGCGTCAGCAGATGGCCGCGCAGCACGGTGGCGATCTGCCGAGCGGTCGGCCGGTCCGCCGGGTCGCGGGCGAGGCTGCGCAGGCAGATCCGGGCGACCGCCGTCGGCAGCTCCGGCACGCCGGCCAGCGTCGGCGCGGGGCCGTCGGCGAGCGCGGCGCTGAGCTGCTCCCAGGTGTCCGCCGGGTACGGCACCCGCCCGGTCAACGCCTCGTGCAGAAGGACGCCGAGCGAGTAGACGTCGGTGGCCGGTTGGGCGGGAGCGCCGTCGAGGCGTTCCGGGGCGACGTACGCCGGGGTGCCGAACGTGCCGCCGTCCTCGTCCTCGTCGGGCGCGCCGATCCGGGTCGCGATGCCGAAGTCGAGGACCTTCACCCCCATCGCCGTCATCATGACGTTGGACGGGGTGATGTCGCGGTGCACGATGCCCAGCCGGTGCGCGGCGGCCAGCGCGTCGGCGACCTGGGCGCCCACCTCGACCGCCTCGGGCCACGGCAACGGCCCCTCGGTGAGCCGCAGCTCCAGCTCCTCGCCGCTGAGCAACTCCATCACCACGAACGAGGTGATGGAGCCGTCCGGGTCGACCGTCTCGCCGTAGTCGTGCACCGAGGTCACGTGCGGGTGCACCAACTGGGCGGCGGCGCGCGCCTCCTCCCGCACCATGTCGCGGAACCGTGCGTCGGCGGCCAACGAGGCGGCGAGCACCTTGAGCGCCACGAAACGGTCGAGCACCTCGTCCCGTGCGCGCCAGATGACCGACATGCCGCCGGCACCGATCTGGTCGATGAGTCGGTACCTGCGGGCCAGCAAGCGGCCCGGATGCAGCGCTGCCTTCACGGATCGCACCTGCCCTCGGGGTGGGAGCGGTATCAGGTTGCGCGAATGTGTCGTGCCTGTCAACGCCGACGGGACGGCAAGTCGACGGACGGTGGCTGGGGTGCGCCGACCGTCCGGCGGCGGCGGCTCGCGGGTCGGCGGCGGGCGCGTGCCAGGATGAGGACATGGCTCCGGGACCGGTGGCGTTCGTACTCGGCGGCGGCGGGGTGCTCGGCGCTGTGGAGGTCGGGATGCTGCGGGCACTGTTCCGCGCCGGCATCCAGCCCGACATGGTGATCGGCACCTCGATCGGCGCGGTCAACGGTGCGCTGGTCGCCGCCGACCCGTCCGAGGCGGTGACCGACCGGCTGGTCCGGCTCTGGGCGTCGCCCGAGGCCAGCGAGGTGTACGGCGACTCCGTCGCCCGACAACTGCGCCGCTTCGCCGCCCGTACCCACCTGCATTCGCCCCGACCGCTGCGCCGGCTCCTCGAGTCGGAGTTGGGGCTGGACACCACCTTCGCCGACCTGCGCGTGCCGTTCCGCTGCTGCGCCGCCCACATCGAACGCGCCGCCGAACACTGGTTCACCAGCGGGCCGGTGGTGCCGGCGGTGCTGGCGTCGGCATCGGTGCCAGGTCTGCTCCCGCCCACCGAGATCGACGGCGCGCACTACATCGACGGTGGCATCGTCAACTCCATCCCGATCGGCGAGGCGGTGGCCGCGGGCGCCAGCCAGATCTTCGTCCTCCAGGTGGGCCGGATCGAACGGGAGCTGACGCCGCCCCGACGGCCCTGGGAGATCGCGCAGGTGGCGTTCGAGATCTCCCGCCGGCACCGGTTCTTCCGGGAGATGGCCGCGCTACCCGAGGGGGTGGAGGTGCACGTCCTGCCGACCGGAGGGCTGGATCCCCGCGACGACACGCCCTGGGCGTACCGGGACATGGCCGCGGTGGGACGTCGGATCAGCCGGGCGTACACCGCTTCCCGCCGCTACCTCGCCACCCACGTGGACCGCTGATGCCGCTGCCTCCCCGGTGGTTGCGGCGGTTGCTGATCGCTCCCGGCGTGGTGCTGCTCGCGATCGTCGTCGTGACCACGCTGCCGGTCTGGGCGCTGCTCGCCGCCGCTGCCTCACCGCTGGTCCCGGGCCGGCTCCGCCCCCTGCGGCTGCTCTGGATCGGCTGCGTCTACCTGGTCTGGGACGCGGCCGCGCTGCTCGCGCTCTTCGTCCTCTGGCTGGCCTCCGGGTTCGGCTGGCGCAGCCGGTCCCCGGGGTTCCAGCGCGCGCACTACGTGCTGGCCGGCTGGTTCCTGCGGGTCTTGTTCTGGCAGGCCCGCTGGTCGCTGCGGCTGAACATCGACGTGGTCGGGACCGACCCGGACACCGCGCTGCCTGGTCGGCCCGAACTGGTGCTGTGCCGACATGCCGGGCCGGGCGACTCGTTCATCCTGATCCACGGGCTGGTCAACTGGTTCCACCGGGAGCCACGGATCGTGCTCAAGGACAGCCTGCAGTGGGACCCGGCGATCGACGTGCTGCTCAACAGGTTGCCCAACCGGTTCATCGCGCCCACCGCGGAGCGTGGCGAGGAGACCGTACGTCAGGTCGGGCACCTGGCCACCGGCCTGGACGACAACGACGCCTTCGTGATCTTCCCGGAGGGCGGCAACTTCACCCCGCGACGGCGACTGCGGGCCATCGCCCGGCTGCGCTCGCTCGGCCTCGAACGCATGGCGCGTCGTGCCGAACGGATGCGTCACGTGCTCGCCCCGCAGCCCGGTGGCGTGCTCGCCGCGCTGGACGCCGCACCGGACGCCGGGGTCATCTTCGTCGCCCACACCGGACTGGACCGGATGCTCACGGTCGCCGACGTGTGGCGGGAACTGCCCATGGACAAGCGGATCGTGATGCGCTTCTGGTCGGTGCCGCCCGAGGAGGTGCCGACCGAACGGCAGCAGCGCATCGACTGGCTCTTCGACTGGTGGGCGCAGATCGACACATGGATCGCAGCCAACCGGGAGGTTGCCGCGTAGGGTGCGCTCGTGGAGCAGATCTGCGTGGTGACGACGGTGGTGGATGCGCGTTCGGTCGCGGACGTGCTGGCGGCGGCGGCCGTCGCCGGGCGGCTCGCCGCCTGTGCCCAGGTCGGCGGTCAGGTGGACAGCACCTACTGGTGGCGTTCCGGGGTGGAGACAAGCACCGAGTGGTCCGTGCAGTTCAAGACCGCACCGGACCGGCTGGCTGCTCTGGTGGACCAGATCCGGGCCAGCCACCCGTACGAGGTCCCGGAGATCCTGGTGTCCAGGGTGGAGAGCGGCAACCCCGGGTACGCGGCCTGGGTACACGACCACACCCGACCCTAGGTACGCGCACTCTGGGCTGTCCCCCTCCGGCTTCTCGATGATGACCGGGTGGACGACACGCGCTATCCCTGCCCCGCCTGCGGCGCCTCGGCCGATCTGAGCGCCGGTTGTGCCGGCTGCGGCCGCCCGCCGGACCCGATCGCGGCCGAGGTCGTCCAACTCGGTCGGGAGGTGGCTCGGCTCGAGCCGGAGGTGGAGCGGGCCCGCCGGACGTACACCGAGTTGGCGGGGTTGCTGACGGCGACCTCGCGGCGGCGCGCCGAGCTGGCGGCGGTGGTTCGCGCGCAGAGGGCGGCGGAGGTGTCGACCGTACCGGCGGCACCGCTCGCTGCGTCGACGCCCGTCGGTGGCGTGGTGGGGACGCCGTCGCCCGGCGCGGCGGAGACCTCGACGCGGACCGTCCAGGGGCTGCTGTTCGTCCTGGGTGGACTCCTGCTCGGTACGGCGGCGGTGGTCTTCACGGCGGTCGCCTGGGCGGCTGTGGGGGTCGGCGGCCGGGCGTTGATCCTGGCGGCGGTCACGACGCTCGTCCTGGCCGGCCCGCTGGTGGCGGTTCGGCGGGGCCTGCGGGGCACGGCGGAGACGTTCGCCGCGGTGGGGCTGCTGCTGGTGTTGCTGGACGGGTACGCCGCCTGGTCGGTGGACCTGGCCGGGGTGGCCGACTGGCCGGGCACCCGTTACGCCGCGCTGGTCGGGGGGGCCAGCGCGGCGGTCGCCGTCGCGTACGGGCGGCTCAGCGGCTTGGCGGGGCCCTGGTTCGCCGCCCTCGTGGTGGGCCAGCCGGTGCTGCCGCTGCTCGCGGTGCAGGCCGAGCCCGGCGCGGCGGGCTGGGCGCTGGCGCTGCTCGGGGTTGCCCTGCTCGACCTGGTGGTGCTGGTCGCACTGCGCGGCGGGGTGGCTGGCGTCCGGCTGGCCGGTCGGGTGCTCGCCGGAGTGGGCCATGTCGGCGCGCTGGCCGGGGCCGCCGCGTGTGCGCTGGTGCCGTTGCTGGTGGGGCGGGCTGCGGGATCGCCACTGCTGGCGGGGGCGCCGCTGCTGCTGGTCGCGGTGACGGGGGTCGGCGCGGCCTGGCTGGTTGGCGGTGCGACGCTGCGGGCGGTGGCCGGCGGGCTGCTGGTTCCGGTGCTCGCCGCCGCGCTGCTGCGTCCGGTGGGTGAACTGCGTCCGTCGCTGCTGTTGCTCGCGGCGTCGACGGTGGCACTCGCCCTGGCCGGTGCGGTGCGACTGCTGCCCACCGGTTGGCGTACCGGTCCGCGTGCCGGCGCGCTGCTGGTCGCCGCCGCTACGGCGCAGATCACCGTGGTGATCGCCGGTGCGCTGGCGGTGGCCGCTGCCACCCGGTCGCTGCCGCCCTGGCACGGGGCCCGGCTGGGGCCGGACCTGAGCTGGGGCTGGCAGTTGGCGCCGGCCGTGGCGCTGGCGCTGGCCGGGACCGTGGCGCTGCTGCCCCGGCGCGGGTGGGCGGTGCTCGCGTCGGCCGGTGCGGTGGCCGTGCTGCTCGCCGTCCCGGCCGGGTGGACGGCGTCGTGGACGACGGTGGTGGCCGTGGACCTGGTGGGTGGGTCGGTGCTGCTGCTCGCCGTGCTGGCCCGCCCGGCGACCCGAGCGGCGATCCTGCTCTGCTGGGCGTCCGGCGGCGCGGTCCTGCTCGGGCACGCGCTGCTGGTGGCGCTGGCCGATCCGGCAGGCGTGGTGGTGGTGTTGGGTGTCGGCACCGCGCTCGGGGTGGCGGTGGCGTTGCGGCGGGGGTCCGGGGCGTACCGCCGGGTGGCGGGTGTGGGTGTGCTGGTCGCCCAGCTCGCGCTGCCCGGCATCGCTGCGGTGGCGGTGTTCGCGGCCGGCGCGCCGCCGTGGTGGCAGGCCCGCGCGGCCCTGGCCGCCGCCGGGCTTCCGCTGGTCGCGGCGCTCGCGGTGCGTCGCCACCGGACCGACCTCCTGGGGTACGCGGTGACGGGCGCGGTGGTCGCGGTGCTCGCGGCCGGGATCGCGCCACTGCTGGCGGTGGGAGACGAACCCGTGACGCTGTACGCCGCGCTGGCGGCGTTGGGCGTCGCGCTCGTCACCCACGGGGGCGGACTGTCGGCGGTCGGCCCGTCGAGGGTGCTGGCGGCGTCGGGTGTCGTGCTGGCGGGGGTCGCGGCGCTGGCCGCGGTGCCCGCGGTGTGGGGGGCGCTGTTCGCTCCGTACCGCGTCCCGGGGTCGGTCTGGTCCGGCGTGCCGACCGTCGTCGCCGATCGGGGGCTGTTCCCGGCCGGGCTGGCCCTCGTCACGCTGACGGTGGCCGCGCTGCTGGCCGGTCGGCCGCTACGCCAACCGCTGCTGGTCGCCGTGCCGTTCGCCGCCGCCGCGCTCCCGGTACTGCTCGTCGCGGTGGGCGCGCCCTGGCCGGTGCTGCCGGCCGCCACCCTGCTCGCCGGAGTGTCCGCGCTGCTGCTCGCCGCCCTGCTGACGCCCCGCCTGGCACTCGCGTCGATCGTCGCGCCGGCGGGGGCGGTGCTGACCGTGGCCGGGGTGACGGGGCTCCTGGCCACCCGGTCCGGGACGCTCGCCGCCGAGGGCACGCTCCTGGTGGCGGCCGTGGTCGTTGCCGTCGGGGCACGGGTCGGCGAGGTGCGCCTCGTCGGAAGCGTCGCGGCGGTGGGGGCCGCGTGCGCGTTGGCGGTGACGGCGCCGCTCGCCGCCGGGCAGCCGGTGCAGGCGGCGGCGTACCCGCTGCTGGGGGTGGCCGCGCTGGTCCTCGCCGTCGCCGCCGCCGCGAGCGGCCGACGGGTGGCGGTCGGGCGCGTGTTGGACGCTGCCGCGCAGGCGGTGGCGCTGGTGGCGGCGGTGCTGGCCGTCGAGGTGGCCCGGCATCTCGCGACCGTCTGCGTGCTCTGGGGAGCGGCCGTGGCGCTGCGGCTGCTGCGACGGGGCGAGTCGGCCGGTCGACGGTGGGGGTTCGCCGCCGTCGCCGCGGGCAGCGAGTTGCTCGGAGCGTGGGTGCTGCTCGCCGCCGGCGGGGTGACCGTGCTGGAGGCGTACACCCTGCCGGCCGCCGCGCTCGCCGTCGGCGCGGGCCTGCTGGCGCTGCGGACCCGGCCGGGGCTGACCAGCTGGCCGGCGCTCGGTCCAGGGCTCGTCGCCGCGCTGCTGCCGAGCCTGGTGTCGGTGCTGGCCGGGTCGGACCCGCAGCCGTGGCGGCGGCTGCTACTCGGGGCGGCGGCCCTGGGCACCGTGTTGGCCGGGGCCCGCCGTCGCTGGCAGGCGCCGGTGCTGGTCGCCGGTGGCGTGCTGGCGGTCCTGGCACTGCACGAGCTGGTGCGTGGCTGGGACCTGCTGCCCCGGTGGATCTACCTGGGCGTCGGCGGGTTGGCGTTGATCGGGTTGGCGGCCAGCTACGAGCGGCGGCGGCGTGACCTGGCCCGACTGCGCGCGGTGGTGGCCCGGCTGGGCTGAGCCGAGGTCGGGGGGTAGTGCTCGCCCTACCCCCCGTCCGGGGGTTCTCAGGGTTACTCAGCCCAACTTCCTTGGGCATGGTTGACGGTGAGCCCGGACCATCCGGTCCGATCCACATCAAGGGGGACGCAGCGATGGCGCTCGGAGCGGTGGCGGAACCGCCGGTACGGCGGGGTAGTGACTACGCACAGCTGTCCCGACGGATCAGTCAGGCCGGTCTGCTGGAGCGGCGGCCCGCCTCGTACGTGGCCCGGATCGTGCTCACCCTCGGCGCGTTCGTGGCCGGCTGGGTTGCCGTGGTCCTCGTCGGCGACTCCTGGTGGCAGGTGGCGCTCGCCGTCGTGCTGGCGGTCGCCACCACCCAGGTCGCGTTCCTGGGCCACGACGCGGGACACCGCCAGATGTTCCGTCGACGCCTCCCCAGCGAGCTCGTCGGGTTGGTCGCCGGTAACGCGGCGGTGGGGCTCAGCTACGGCTGGTGGGTCGACAAGCACAACCGGCACCACGCCAACCCGAACCACGAGGACGAGGACCCGGACGTCGGCGCGGGCGCGCTCGTGTGGACGTACGAGCAGGCGCTGGGCACCCGAGGGTTCGGTCGGTGGCTGGCGCGACGGCAGGCGTACCTGTTCTTTCCGATGCTGCTGTTGGAGGGTCTGAACCTGCACGCGGCGAGCATCCGGGCGATCGTCGGCCGGGGGCCGGACGGCCGGTACGCCACCCCGATGCGGCACCGCGCGGTCGAGGCGGCACTGCTCGTCGCACACACCGTCGGCTACGTGGCGCTGCTGCTGGCGGTCATGTGGCCGGGCAAGGCGCTGCTCTTCGCCGCCGTGCACCAGGCGCTGTGGGGCCTCTACATGGGCTGCGCGTTCGCGCCGAACCACAAGGGCATGCCGATGCCGACCGCCGAGGACGAGTTGGACTTCCTGCGCAAGCAGGTGTTGACCTCGCGCAACGTGCGAGGCAGTCGCCTGGTGGACACCGCGCTGGGTGGGCTCAACTACCAGATCGAGCATCACCTGTTCCCGAACATGCCTCGGGCCAACCTGCGCCGGGCGCAGCCGATCGTGCGCGCCTACTGCGCGGAGCAGGGCATCTCGTACGCCGAGACCGGGCTGGTCGAGTCGTACCGGCAGGCGCTCGGCCACCTGCACGAGGTGGGCCGGCCGCTGCGCGGCTGACGGTGGCGCGTCCGACTCGTCGACTGCGCCACCGGTAGGGTCTGGTCATGGCAGACCTGCTCACCGCGGACGCGGTGCGGAAAGAGCTGGGCGGGGTAACCCACCGGGACATCGAGCTGGCCAGGCGGATTGACGACATCGTCCGGAGTGCGGCATGAGATTCGAGATCAGCAAGGTGCTGGACGCCATCGAGGGGCGGGTCTGCACGGACCCGTCGTTGGCCCGCGCGGTGCTCGACCTGGCCGAGATCATCCGTTACCAGGACATCGACGGCGGTCGGCCGGCGAGCCTGCTGCGCCTCGGCATGGTCATCGACGCGCTCTCCCGCGAGATGGAGGAGGACAGCGTCCAGGTGTACGCGGTGGTGCACCGTGCGCTGCTCTCCGACGCCGACCTGACGTCCAACGAGCGGATGGTGGTGCGCCGCTGGGCGGACGACGGGCTGGTCGAGGTGCTCGACAATCCGGGTGACCGGATGCTGGAGGTGGCCGACCTGCTGGGCGTGCCGGTGCTCACCCGGGTCCGCTTCGACGGGCTGCGTGGACGGTTCCCGTGGCTGGTCGAGCAGCCCGGCCGGGTGGTCGCCCCCGTGCCGGGCGCGGGTGGTCCGGTGTTCATCGCGCACGTCGGCGGCGGGCACGCCCCGGTCGCCGGCAAGCGCTCGCCGACCGGCGCGAAGCTGCTGGCCCGCCAGTGGCGGTGCCCGGAGTCGGGGTGCGCGCTGTTCGGCGGCGGTGGTGGGGGTGGCGCGTTCGCCGACCTCGCCGGAGGCGCGGACCGCAGCCCGGCCGCGCAGCCGCCGCCCTCGCTGCGCAACGGCGTACCGACCTGCCCCCGGCACGGCGCGCGGCTCGGTGACGCCGGCCCGCGTCCGCGTACGGAGGTGCTCGCGGTACGCGTCGGCGGTCTGGTCCGGCGGCGGTTCGTGCTCCGCGAGGAGCAGCCGGTGGTGGCCGGCCGGGCACCCGAGCAGGAGGGCGGGATCATGCTCGGGCAGTGGCTCAACGACGAGGCCAGGCGGTGGATCAGCCGGGGTCACGTGCACTTCGAGCTGCGGGTCGGTGAGGTCATCGTGACCGACATCAGCACCAACGGCTCGGGCATCCGCCCGGGCGGTTCGATGACCGAGTCGGACCGCATTCCGCTGGCCCCGCAGCAGTCCCGGGTGCTTGGCGAGAACGACATGATCGAGCTGTACCCAGGCGTGCAGATCGGCCGCGCCGAGGAGTTGCCGACCGGCGCCCCGTTCACCCCCACCTCGGTGATGGCCGAGGCCCCCACAATGGCGATGCGCCTACCCCGTCCGTGACGCGAGTGGCGGGGGGGGGGGGGGGGGGGCGCCCCCCCCACCAGGCGGGTCTCGGCTCCCCGCCCGCC
>NZ_JBEXIL010000060.1:0-34073 GCF_040608555.1 Micromonospora sp. NPDC005172 | reverse complement strand
CATCGCCGACTCCGCCGATGCGAACACCGCCGCCTACGACATCACCGTCGAGCACCTCGCCGACTGGATCGCCACCCGCGGCTACGCCACCAGCTGACCCACAACACCACCGACAAGGGCCGGACCCCACCACAGGGGCCCGGCCCTTTCGGCGTGCCCGTGGTCATTCGTCGGAGAGGACGGACAGGATCTGCTCGCCGTACTTGGCGAGCTTGTTCTCGCCGACGCCGTTGACCCGGGACAGCTCGGCCAGCGAGGTGGGCTTGTCGCCCGCGATCTGCCGGAGCGTGGCGTCGTGGAAGATGACGTACGCGGGGACGCCCTGTTCCTTGGCGGTGGCCGCCCGCCACGCGCGCAGCCGCTCGAAGACGGACGCGGCGGCCGGGGTCAGCTCGGCCACGACGGTGGACGAGCCGCGCGGCTTCGACGAGCGGCTCGACGCCGGCTTCTCCGGTTCGCGGCGCATGGTGACGGTACGGCGGCGGCCGAGCACGTCGGCGCTCGCCTCGGTCAGGGCGAGGGTGCCGTAGTCGCCCTCGACGGCGAGCAGCCCTTCGGCGAGGAGTTGCCGGACGACGCCTCGCCACTCGGCCTCGCTCAACTCGGTGCCGATGCCGAAGACGGTCAGCGAGTCGTGGCCGTACTGGTTGATCTTGTCGGTCTGTTTGCCGAGCAGGATGTCGACGCAGTGCCCGGCGCCGAACCGCTGGTTGCGTTCGCGGTCGAGGCGGAAGACGGTCGAGAGCAGCTTCTGGGCGGCGACCGTGCCGTCCCAGGACTCCGGTGGGTTGAGGCAGGTGTCGCAGTTGCCGCACGCCGACGTGGAGGTCTCGCCGAAGTATTCGAGGAGCTGGACCCGGCGGCAGCGCACCGTCTCGCAGAGCGCGAGCATCGCGTCCAGGTGCGCGGCGAGGTTGCGTCGGTGCGCGAGGTCACCGTCGGACGTCTCGATCATCTTGCGCTGCTGGACCACGTCCTGGAGGCCGTACGCCAGCCAGGCGGTGGCCGGTAGTCCGTCGCGGCCGGCGCGGCCGGTCTCCTGGTAGTAGCCCTCGACGGACTTGGGCAGGTCGAGGTGGGCCACGAAGCGTACGTCGGGCTTGTCGATGCCCATGCCGAAGGCGATGGTCGCCACCATGACCAGCCCGTCCTCGCGCAGGAACCGTTGCTGGTTGGCGGCGCGGGTGACCGCGTCGAGGCCGGCGTGGTACGGCAGTGCGGCGATCCCGTTCGCGGTCAGGAACTCGGCGGTCTTGTCGACCGAGGCGCGGGACAGGCAGTAGACGATGCCCGCGTCACCGGGATGCTCGTCGCGCAGCAGCGCCAGCAACTGTTTACGGGGCTCCCGCTTGGGCACGATCCGGTACTGGATGTTGGGCCGGTCGAAGCTGGCCACGAAGTGCCGAGCGTCGTCGAGCCCCAGCCTGCTGGCGATCTCGCGGCGGGTGGCGCTCGTCGCGGTCGCGGTGAGCGCGATGCGGGGGACCTGCGGCCACCGCTCGTGCAGCATCGACAGCGCCAGGTAGTCGGGCCGGAAGTCGTGCCCCCACTGGGACACGCAGTGCGCCTCGTCGATCGCGAACAGGGAGATGCGCCCCCGGTCCAGCAGGGCGAGGGTGGACCGGACGCCGAGCGCCTCCGGCGCCAGGTAGAGCAGGTCCAGCTCGCCCGCGACGAAGGCGGCTTCGACCCGACGGCGGGCGTCCAGGGTCTGGGTGGAGTTGAGGAAACCGGCGCGTACGCCGACCGCGGTGAGCGCGTCCACCTGGTCCTGCATGAGCGCGATCAGCGGCGACACGACGACGGCGACGCCGTCGCGGACCAGGGCCGGGATCTGGTAGCAGAGCGACTTGCCGCCGCCGGTGGGCATCAGCACCAGCGCGTCGCCGCCGGCGACGACCTGGTCGATGACCTGCTGCTGGAAGCCGCGGAAGGCGTCGTAGCCGAACACCCGGCGCAGCACCGCCAACGCGTCGTCGGTACGCAGGTCCGTCGGGGAAGCCATCCGCGGAGTCTACGAGCCGACCCCGACAGCACCACCCCCACGTCGGCCGGCGCGTCCGCCGCACCGCGACGGTCACTGCCCCGGCAGGCCGTCCCCGTCGCCCCAGCAGAGCCCGCCGATGCCGGCCGCGCTGTGGAAGCCGGGGTGTCCGTTGACGTCCATGCAGATTTCGTTGTCGGGGCCGCTCCGGCCGCAGAACACCGGCTCGACGTGGTGCCAGGCGTCGGCCCGGGACAGCAGCGCGGCCTCGGCGGCCACCTCGGGGCGCAGGGTCGTCAACCCCTCCGTGTAGACGACGGCCTGGTCGCGGGCCTCCGTCAGGTCCGTCGCCAGGTAGGACAGATGCAGCGTCCAGCGCCGGCCCGCCGGCCGCTCGCGCTCCGCCGGACCCAGAGAGATGAGGTACGACGACAGTGTCTCCGGCGTTGCCAACGCGACCGCGATGGCGGCCCGGACCCGCTCGGACACGTCGGCCCGGTCGAGCAGAGCGGCCAGGTCGTCCTGGACGTCGCGGGGTCGCCGTGACTCCCGCTCCCCGCGAGACGATCGATTGTCCGTCACGATTCCCTGCCTCTCCGTAGCGGGTGCTCATCAAGAGACTGGACCAGTCGAGCAAGAAGTGCAACGTCGTGATTTATTCGAACAGATGCTTGAATTGCGTTCGCTCTTCGGTAAGAATCGATCACTCAGAGTGGAGGTGGCGATGGCGCAGGTACCCAGTCCGACGATCAGAGCCCGCCGGCTGCGGCGCGAGTTGCGCCGCCTGCGGGACCGCGCCGGGCACACCGCCGAGGAGGTCGCCAAGATCCTGGGCTGGCACCGGACGAAGGTCATCCGCTTCGAACTCGGACACTCGCGGGTGATGCCCAAGGACATGCCCCCGCTGCTCGACCTCTACGACGCATCCGAGGGCGAGCGGGAGTCGCTGAACGCGTTGCTCCGGCAGTCCCGGCAGAAGGGGTGGTGGAGCGCGTACGGCGACGTGCTGCCGGACGACTTCGTCGGCTTCGAGGCCGAGGCGACGTCGATCAGCGCGTTCGAGTGTCTGTACGTTCCTGGCCTGTTGCAGACGGAGGAGTACGTCCGCGCCATCGTCAGAGCGGGCCGCAGCACCGCCGACCAGGACGAGACCGACCGGGTTGTGGCAGCCAGGCTCGCCCGCAAGGCTCTACTGTCGCGTGACCTGCCGCCATCGTTGTGGGCAGTGTTGGATGAGGCGGCGGTCCGACGGGTGGTCGGTGGCCCGAAGGTGATGCGTGCGCAGCTCACCCGCCTGACAGAAGCGTGCGCGATGCCCTCGGTAGAGATCCAGGTCCTGCCGTTCTCCGCCGGCGCGCACGCGGCGATGGCCGGAGCCTTCACCCTGCTGGACTACGCCGACCCGCTGCTCGACCCGGCGGTGGTGTATCTCAGCAACGACTCCAGCACCCTGTTGCTGGAGGAGGACCGGCAAGTGGCCCGATATAAGCTCATGTTCGACCACCTTCGGGCCAAGGCACTCG
The DNA here is from genome assembly GCF_040608555.1 of Micromonospora sp. NPDC005172. Classification (NCBI taxonomy): domain Bacteria; kingdom Bacillati; phylum Actinomycetota; class Actinomycetes; order Micromonosporales; family Micromonosporaceae; genus Micromonospora; species Micromonospora sp. NPDC005172. The sequence goes on along the minus strand of NZ_JBEXIL010000060.1, from coordinate 30,566 downwards.
ACCCTGACCGGTCAGCCGACCTTCTTGCGCGGATCGCTGCCGAGGTCCCGGACTGAGTCCGACACCTTGGAGCGCTGCCGATGACCCCCGCGGAGCTGGCACGGGTTTCCTGGAGCAAAAGTAGCCGTAGCGGCGCGAACGATTCGAACTGCGTCGAGGTGGCCGTACTTTCCGCTGGGCTGGCGGTGCGGGACTCGAAGGACCCGGGCGGGCCCGCACTCGTCTTCGGCCGGGACGCCTGGTCGTCGTTCGTGACCGGTCTGCGGCGCGGTCCGCGCGGCTGAACGTTCCGTCGCCGGATGCCGGCGCTACCGCGCCCTCGGCCCACCCACGGCGCGCGGCGGCGGGCGTGCCCGTGCCCACCCCGATCGGCGGGATAGAGTCGCTGATTGACCAATCGCGGCCGATGGCGGCCGCGGCGCCACGGCTTGGGGGTACGGGTGAGCGAGGCGCACACAGTCGGTGACGGGCAGCCGACGGCCGAGTCGGAGACCACTCTGGTGGTGGTCACCGGGGTGTCCGGTGGCGGTCGCAGCACCGTCGCCCGCGCGTTGGAGAACGTCGGCTACTACGTGGTGGACAACCTGCCGCAGGCGCTCATGCTCGACATGGCCGAGCTGGCGTTCAAGGCCGGCGGCGCGGCCCGGCGTACGGCGATGGTCCTGGACGTGCGCTCGCGGGCCTTCTCCACCGACCTGGCCGGCGCGATCCGGGAGCTGAAGGAGCGCGGCTTCTCGCCCCGGGTGGTGTTCGTCGACGCCGACGCCGAGGTCCTGATCCGCCGGTTCGAGAGCGTCCGGCGCTCGCACCCGTTGCAGGGGGACGGGCGGCTCGCCGACGGTATCGCCGTCGAGCGCGGGCTGCTGGAGGAGGCCCGTGACCAGGCCGACGTGATCATCGACACCAGTCACCTGAACGTCAACCAGCTCCGGCGGCGGATCGAGGAGCTGTTCGGCGGCGAGGACGCCCGGCGGCTGCGGGTGACCGTGCTGTCGTTCGGTTTCAAGTACGGCCTGCCGCCGGACGCCGACTTCGTGCTGGACGCCCGCTTCCTGCCCAACCCGTACTGGGTGCCGGAGCTGCGGGAGCACACCGGGCGGGAGGAGGCGGTGAGCGCGTACGTGCTGGGGCAGGAGGGCGCCGACGCCTTCGTCGCCTCGTACGCCGACCTGGTCAACGCCACCACCACCGGGTTCGAGCGGGAGGGCAAGCGGTACCTGACGGTGGCCGTTGGCTGCACCGGCGGCAAGCACCGCAGTGTGGCCATCGCCGAGGAGTTGGCCGGCCGGCTGCGCCAGGCGGGGCTGGCGGCCAACGCCCAGCACCGCGACCTGGGGCGGGAATGACGACGCGCCGGGTGGTGGCGTTCGGCGGCGGGCACGGCCTCTCCGCGTCGCTGCGCGCGCTGCGGCACTGCGCTCCGGAACTCGACCTGGACATCACGGCTGTGGTGACGGTCGGTGACGACGGCGGTTCCAGTGGCCGGCTGCGTGCCGAGCGGGGCGGCCTGCCCCCTGGTGACCTGCGGCAGGCCCTGGTCGCGCTGTCCGGTGACCATCCGGCCACCCGACGCAGCGCCGGTCTCTTCCAGCACCGCTTCGCGGCGGCGCAGGCTGCCCGCGTACTCGAAGATGCCGGGACCGACGCGGCCCCGGCGGCGGGGGACGCGGCCGGCGCGGGCGCGGACCCGGCGTTCCGGGCCGACGGGCTGGCCGGGCACGCGGTGGGCAACCTGGTGCTCTGCGGCCTCATGGAGCTGCTCGGCGATCCGGTGGCGGCGCTCGAGCACGCCGGGGCGATGCTCGGCGCGGTCGGGCGGGTGCTGCCGATGTCGCGTCAGCCGGTCGACATCGAGGCGCGGGTGCGCGGGGTCCACCCGGACGCCCCGGACGAGGTGCGGACCGTGCGCGGCCAGCACCAGGTGGCGGTCACCACCGGGCGGGTCGAGTCGCTGCGGCTGACCCCGGCCGCCCCGGCCGCCTGCGCCGAGGCCCTGGCCGCGATCGGCGCGGCGGACTGGTTGATCTTCGGGCCGGGCAGTTGGTACACGAGCGTCCTGCCGCACCTGCTGGTGCCGCAGTTGGCCGACGCGATCGTGTCCAGCTCGGCCCGACGCCTGGTCACGCTCAACCTGGCCGCGGAGAAGGAGACCCTCGGCCTCTCGGTCGCCGATCATCTGGCGGCGCTGCACTGGTACCTGCCCGAGCTGAAGGTGGATCTCGTGCTGGCGGACGCCAAGGCGGTGGGTGACCCGGAACCGGTCGAACGTGCGGCAGAATCGCTGGGTGCCCGCCTGGTCCTCGCCCCCGTCGCCGTCACCGACGGCACTCCCCGCCATGATCCGGCTGCCCTGGGCGCCGCGCTGGTGCCTGTCCTGGGTGCCGATCGTTAGACACGTACGTAATCACCGGCGACACGCCGGAACAGGTCCGTGAGGGGACGCACAATGGCGATGACGGCTGCGGTCAAGGACGAGCTGAGTCGGGTCGACGTGCCCAAGCCCTGCTGTCGGCGGGCTGAGATGGCCGCGCTGCTGCGCTTCGCCGGAGGGCTGCACATCGTCTCCGGGCGCGTGGTGGTGGAGGCGGAGCTGGACACCGGGGCGGTGGCGCGCCGGCTGCGCCGGGAGATCGCCGAGGTCTACGGCTACCCCAGCGAGATCCACGTGCTGGCCTCCGGCGGGCTGCGCAAGGGCAGCCACTTCATCGTCCGGGTGGTCAAGGACGGCGAGGCGCTGGCCCGGCAGACCGGCCTGCTCGACGTGCGCGGCCGGCCGGTGCGGGGGCTGCCCCCGCACGTGGTGGCGGCGAACGTCTGCTGCGCGGTCTCCGCGTGGCGAGGCGCGTTCATGGCGCACGGCTCGCTCACCGAGCCCGGCCGCTCGAGCGCGTTGGAGATCACCTGCCCGGGGCCGGAGTCGGCGCTCGCGCTGGTCGGCGCGGCCCGCCGGATCGGCATCACGGCCAAGAACCGTGAGGTACGCGGGGTGGACCGGGTAGTGGTCAAGGACGGCGACGCGATCGCCGCGCTGCTCACCCGCATCGGCGCGCACTCCAGCGTGTTGGCGTGGGAGGAGCGTCGGGTACGCCGTGAGGTGCGGGCCACCGCCAACCGGCTGGCCAACTTCGACGACGCGAACCTGCGGCGCTCGGCGCGTGCCGCGGTGGCCGCCGCCGCCCGGGTCACCCGGGCGCTGGAGATCCTGGCCGAGGAGGCGCCCAACCACCTCACCGACGCGGGGAGGCTGCGCCTGGAGCACCGGCAGGCGTCGCTGGAGGAGTTGGGGGCGCTCGCCGACCCGCCGCTGACCAAGGACGCCATCGCCGGGCGGATCCGCCGTCTGCTGGCGCTGGCCGACAAGCGGGCCCGGGACCTCGGCATCCCGGATACCGAAGCAGCCGTCACGCCCGACATGCTCGTGGTCTGATAGGACGGTGGGGCCGTACGGTGCGCCGGGAGCACGACCCGGCGCAGCGGGGTCCCGCGCGCTCGGATAGGGTCGCTGAGTACGGCAAGGGGGCCGACACCGGCACTTCTCGTCGTGCCCACCGCCTCGGGCGGTCAGGTCCTCAGACCGCGCGGCGGGGTGGCCGAGATGAACAGTCGACGGCCGGTTCCAACGGTCGGCGCACACCATTCCCGCCGGCCCGTTGAGTCAAGCCGGCGGACCAGAACGCAAGGAGATGGGACCTGTGACCATCCGGGTTGGCATCAACGGCTTCGGCCGAATCGGCCGTAACTTCTTCCGGGCAGTGCTGGCGTCCGACGCCGACATCGAGGTCGTGGCGGTCAACGACCTGACCGACAACGGCACGCTCGCCCACCTGCTCAAGTACGACAGCATCCTCGGCCGCCTGCCGTACGAGGTCAAGGCCACCGCCGACGAGATCACCGTCGGTGGCAAGACCATCAAGGCGTTCGCCGAGAAGGACCCGGCGGCGCTGCCGTGGGGCGAGGTCGGCGCGGACGTCGTCATCGAGTCGACGGGCTTCTTCACCGACGGCACCAAGGCCAAGGCGCACATCGACGGCGGCGCCAAGAAGGTCATCATCTCCGCTCCGGCGAAGAACGAGGACGTCACCGTGGTCATGGGTGTCAACCACGACACCTACGACCCGGCGAAGCACACCATCATCTCCAACGCCTCGTGCACGACGAACTGCCTCGCGCCGATGGCGAAGGTCCTGCAGGACACGTTCGGCATCACCAAGGGTCTGATGACGACGATCCACGCGTACACCCAGGACCAGAACCTCCAGGACGCGCCGCACAAGGACCTGCGTCGCGCCCGGGCCGCCGCGCTGAACATCGTCCCGACCTCCACCGGCGCCGCGAAGGCCATCGGCCTGGTGCTGCCGGAGCTGAAGGGCAAGCTCGACGGGTACGCGCTGCGGGTGCCGATCCCGACGGGCTCGGCCACCGACCTCACCGTCGAGGTCGGCCGCGAGACCACCGTGGACGAGGTCAACGCCGCGCTGAAGGCCGCCGCGGAGGGCCCGCTCAAGGGCATCCTGGTCTACAACGAGGACCCGATCGTCTCCTCCGACATCGTCACCGACCCGGCGTCGTGCATCTTCGACGCGCCGCTGACCAAGGTCATCGGCAACCAGGTCAAGGTCGTCGGCTGGTACGACAACGAGTGGGGCTACTCCAACCGCCTCGTCGACCTGGTGAAGCTGGTCGGTACCTCGCTGTGAGTGCGAGGAGTGAGCTTGCGAGCCCCGCAGTCACGAACGGAGGGCTAGCTCTGTGAGCATCCGGACCCTCGACGACCTGCTCGCCGAGGGGGTGTCGGGTCGGCGCGTGTTGGTGCGCGCCGACCTGAACGTCCCGCTCGACAAGCAGACCGGTGCCATCACGGACGATGGCCGGATCCGCGCGGTGCTGCCGACCCTCGGCGCGCTGGTCGAGGCCGGCGCGAAGGTGGTCGTCTGCTCGCACCTGGGCCGCCCGAAGGGCGCTCCGGACCCGCAGTTCAGCCTGAGCCCGGTCGCCGGCCGGCTCGGTGAGCTGCTGGGCGCGCCGGTGCACTTCGCCACCGACACGGTCGGCGACTCCGCCCGCTCGACCGTCGCCGACCTGGCCGACGGCCAGGTCGCCCTGCTGGAGAACCTGCGCTTCAACGCGGGTGAGACCAGCAAGGACGAGGCCGAGCGGGGCGCGTTCGCCGACCAGCTCGCCGCGTTCGGCGACGCGTACGTCGACGACGCGTTCGGCGCCGTGCACCGCAAGCACGCCAGCGTCTACGACGTGCCGGCGCGGCTGCCGCACGTCGCGGGCCGGCTGGTGCTGCGTGAGGTCGAGGTGCTCTCCAAGCTGACCAGCGAGCCCGAGCGGCCGTACGTGGTGGTGCTCGGCGGGTCCAAGGTCTCCGACAAGCTGGCCGTGATCGAGGCGTTGCTGCCGACTGTCGACCGGCTGCTCATCGGTGGCGGTATGTGCTTCACCTTCCTCAAGGCCCAGGGCCTGGAGGTGGGCACGTCGCTGCTGGAGAAGGACATGGTCGAGACCTGCCGCAACCTGCTGGAGCGGGCCGACGGCAAGATCCTGCTCCCGGTCGACGTGGTGGTCGCGGACGCGTTCGCGCCGGACGCCGCGCACGACACGGTCCGCGTCGACGGCATCCCCAGCCACCGGCTCGGCCTGGACATCGGCCCGGAGACGGTCGCCGGCTTCGCCGCCGCCCTGTCCCCGGCGAAGACGATCTTCTGGAACGGGCCGATGGGCGTGTTCGAGATGGCCGCCTTCGCGGCCGGCACCCGGGGCATCGCCGAGGCGATCACCAAGGCCGACGCGTTCAGCGTCGTCGGCGGCGGTGACAGCGCGGCGGCCGTGCGGGCGTTGGGCCTGGACGAGTCGAGCTTCGGTCACATCTCCACCGGTGGCGGCGCCTCCCTGGAGTACCTGGAGGGCAAGACCCTCCCCGGCATCGCGGCCCTGGAGAACTGAGCATGGCGAGCACGACCCGCCGGCCGTTGATGGCCGGCAACTGGAAGATGAACCTCAACCACCTCGAGGCCAACCTGCTCGTGCAGAAGCTGGCCGCGAGCCTCACCGAGAAGCAGCTCACCGAGGTCGAGACGGTGGTGCTGCCGCCGTTCACCGACCTGCGCACCGTGCAGACGGCGGTGGACGGCGACAAGCTGCTGATCGGCTACGGCGGGCAGGACCTGTCGCCGCACGCCTCCGGCGCGTACACCGGTGACATCTCCGGTCCGCTGCTGGCCAAGCTCGGCTGCACGTACGTGGTGGTCGGGCACTCCGAGCGGCGGGCCTACCACCACGAGGACGACTCGGTGGTCAACGCGAAGGTGAAGGCGGCGCTCACGCACGGCCTGACCCCCATCCTCTGTGTGGGGGAGGGGCTGGACGTACGCGAGCAGGGCACTCACGTGGCGCACTGCTCGGACCAGCTCGACGGTGGCCTCGCCGGGCTCACCCCCGAGCAGGTACGCCAGGTCGTCATCGCGTACGAGCCGGTCTGGGCGATCGGCACCGGCAAGACGGCGACGCCCGAGGACGCCCAGGAGGTCTGCGGGGCGGTCCGCCAGCGGTTGGCGGAGCGCTTCGACTCCGAGACCGCCGACGCGGTACGGGTCCTCTACGGCGGCTCGGTCAAGGCGTCGAACGTCGCCTCGATCATGGCCCAGCCGGACGTCGACGGCGGCCTGGTGGGCGGCGCGAGCCTGGACGCGGAGGAATTCGCGCAGATCTGCCGGTTCCCCGAGCACATCGCTCGCTGATCGCTCGCTATCCTGGACACCGCCCGTCCACCGGCCGGTGCCGGAGTGCCCGACCTGTCCGGGCGAGGATCGCTACGAGAGGACTGCCCCCAGCCATGCCGATCTGGTTCGCATACACGTTGATCGTGTTGCTGGTCATCACGAGCGTTCTGCTCACCCTGCTCATCCTGCTGCACCGCGGTAAGGGCGGCGGGTTGTCCAGCATGTTCGGCGGTGGCGTCAGCTCCAGCCTCGCCGGCTCCTCGGTGGCCGAGAAGAACCTGGATCGTTACACCGTTCTGGTGGGTGTCGTCTGGTTCGCGGCGATCGTCGGGCTGGGGCTCTGGCTCCGTCTCCAGATGAACAGCGGCACCTGAGCAGGCCCGCCAAGTCGTACAATCTGCGCGCGGTCCGTCACTCGACGGGCCGCGCGCAGTCTTTTCTCCGCTGCACCGCGTCGCCCGCCGCCCATCCCCGAAAGCGGCGGGTCCCCTCCGACGACAGGAGCGAGCAGCCGTGCCCAGTGGCAACGTCATCCGTGGCGCCCGGGTCGGGTCCGCGCCCATGCGCCCGGACGAGCGGCACCAACCCGCACCCCGACAGGCCGTCACCTACTGGTGCCGCAACGACCACCAGACCGACATCAGGATCGCGGCCGACGCCACGGCGCCGCCGCTGTGGGACTGCCCCCGCTGCGGGCTCCCCGCCGGTCTGGACGCCGAGAATCCGCCCGGGCGGGTCCGCGCCGAGCCGTACAAGAGTCACCTGGCGTACGTGAAGGAGAGGCGCACCGCCGAGGAGGGGGAGGCGCTACTGGCCGAGGCCCTCGCCGCGCTGCGCCGCCGACGCGGCGAAAGCTAGGGGGAGGACCCCGTCCAGGGGCCCTCCCGTCGTTCGTTCAGCGCAGGCTGCGGAAGCGGGCGGGCACGTCGGCGGCGGCCGCGCGGTCCAGCAGCCAGCGGGTGCGGTCGACGCCGTGCACGCCGGCCGCCGGCACCTGCACGTGGCCGGCGCCGGCCAGCGCCATGCCCACCGCGCGTGCCTTGTCGGTGCCGGCGGCCACGAGCCAGGCCTCCTCGGCGGTGTTGATCGCCGCCAGGGTGAGGGTGGTCCGCACCGGTGGCGGCTTCGGGCTGCCCCGCACCGCGCTGACCGGCCGCGTGTCGTGGTGCACGGGGTGCTCCGGGAAGACCGAGGCGACGTGCCCGTCCTCGCCGACGCCGAGCATCAGCACGTCGAAGTGCGGCAGCGTGGCGTGCCCCGGCCGGGCGGCGCGAGCCAGCTCCTCGGCGTACGCGGCGGCGGCCGCCTCGGGGTCGTTGCCGGCCGGGCCGTCGGAGGCCGGCATGGGATGCACCCGGGCCGGGTCCAGCGGCACCGAGTCCAGCAGGGCGGCCCGTGCCTGGGTCTCGTTGCGCTCCGGGTCGCCGGCGGGCAGGAACCGTTCGTCGCCCCACCACACGTCGACCCGGGACCAGTCGACCGCGTCGCGGGCCGGCAACTGCGCGACGGCCCGGTAGACGGCGGCGGCGACGCGACCACCGGTGAGCACCACCGCGGCCTCACCCCGGTCGGCCTGGGCGTCGAGGATCTTCACCAGCAGTCGGGCCGCCACGGCCTGCGCCAGCAGATCGGCGTCGGCGTGGACGGCGACACTCGCCTCACTCATGGGTTGTGCCTTCGTTTCCGGACCGCTGGGCGGTCGCTGTCGCGTCGTGCCCGGACGGGACGTCCGGAGGTGGCGGTGGAGGGCCGGGACGTGACGTCCCGGCCCTCCGGTGTCGTACTGCTCAGCTCTCGCCGCTCGTGCCGGCGTGCGCGGTGACCCCGGCCTCGGCGCGCTGGGCCGTGGCCGGATCCTTCCAGACGTGCACCCGCTGCGGTGGACGCTGTTCCAGACCGCGCAGGCCGGCGGTCGCGCCCAACGCCTCCGCGTACACCTGGTCGGCGTCGAGGCGGCGCAGCTCCTCGGCCAACTCGTCGCCGAGCGGCCGACGGACCAGCGGCAGAGTCCGGTCGTCCTGGCCGGTACGCCGGAACACCGCCAGGCTGTCCTCGCGGGTCAGCGTCAGCTTGTCGCCGTTGGCACAGGTCAACTGCACCTCCCGCATCCGGGGAAACTCGTCGGTGTCCACCCGGCGCGGGGTGATGCCGAGCCGGCTGGACAGCCAACCGACCATCAGGGCTGCCGTCGGGTCGCTGGGTGGCGCGACGACTGTCGCCTCGGTGACCTGCTCGTTGGTGGTGTCGAACGCCCCGGCGACCAGGGTCCGCCACGGGGTGATCCGGGTCCACGCCAGGTCGGTGTCGCCCGGTGCGTAGTCCCGGGCCCGCTGGCGCAGCGCCTCCACCGGGTCGGCGGCCTGCGCCGTGTCGGTGATCCGCCGGTCGGCGACCACACCGAGGAAGTCGGTGGCGATCTCCGCGGGCGGCTCACCGTGCCACCAGGTCACCACCGGTACGTCCGGCACCAGCAGCGGCATCACCACCGACTCGGCGTGCAGGGCGAGTCGCCCGTACATCCGGGTGACCACCGCCTCGCACGGGCCGAGGCGACCGCCGACCACGATCTCCGCGTCCAGCCGGTTGCGTTCCCGCTCGATGTCGGAGCGGACCACGACCAGCAGCCGGCACGGGTGGGCGGCGGCGGCGATGGTCGCCGCCGCCTCCGCCTCGCGGACCCGCTTCTCGTCCACCACCACGATGAGGGTGAGCGCCATGCCACTGGCCACACCACCGGCGCTACGCCGCTCGGCGGCCAGCGCCTTGACCACCTCGTTGCCGGTGGTGTCCCACAGCCCGATCATGCTCGTCTCCAAGCGCGACCCTCGCGGGCCAGCATCTCGTCGGAGGCCCGTGGACCCCACTCGCCGGCGCGGTACGGCTCCGGTGTGGTGCCCACCCAGGCGTGCTCCAGCGGGTCGATGACCTGCCAGCTCTGCTCGACCTCGGCCGCGTCCGGGAACAGGGTGCGGTCGCCGATCAGCACGTCCAGGACGAGGCGCTCGTACGCCTCCGGGCTGGACTCGGTGAACGCCTCGCCGTACTGGAAGTCCATCGCGATGTCGCGGACCTCCATGGTGGTGCCCGGCACCTTCGAGCCGAACTTGAGCACCACGCCCTCGTCCGGCTGTACGCGGATGACGAGCTGGTTGTTGCCCAACGACTCCATGTCGGCGTCGTTGAACGGCAGGTGCGGCGCCTTCTTGAACATGATGGCGACCTCGGTGACCCGCCGGGGGAGTCGCTTGCCGGCCCGGATGTAGAACGGCACCTCGGCCCAGCGGCGGTTCTGGATGCCGAGGCGTACCGCCACGTACGTCTCCGTCGTGGAGTCGGCGGGGACATCCCGCTCCTCCCGGTAGCCGACCGCGCGCTCGCCGCCCACCCAGCCGGGCAGGTACTGGCCGCGGACGGTGTCCCGGGCCACGTCCTTCGGCAGGGTGATCGCCTTGAGCACCTTCAGCTTCTCGGCGCGGATCTCGTCCGCGTCGAAGCTGGTCGGCTCCTCCATCGCCACCAGGGCGAGGAGCTGGAGGAGGTGGTTCTGCAGGACGTCGCGGGCGGTGCCGACGGTGTCGTAGAAGCCGGCCCGGGTGCCGATGCCGACGTCCTCGGCCATGGTGATCTGCACCGAGTCGACGTACTTCGAGTTCCACAGCGGCTCGAACAGGTTGTTGGCGAACCGCAGGGCCAGGATGTTCTGGACCGTCTCCTTGCCCAGGTAGTGGTCGATGCGGAAGACGTCCTGCCGGGTGAACACGTCGTCGACGAGGTCGTTGAGCGCCTTCGCCGAGGGCAGGTCGTTGCCGAACGGCTTCTCCACCACCACCCGCCGCCAGCCGCCCGACTTCTCGTTGTCGGCCATCCCGGTGCGGGCGAGTTGCTTGAGCACGACGGGGAACGCGGCGGGCGGGATGGAGAAGTAGAACGCCGCGTTGCCGGCGATGCCGTGGGTCTGCCGCAGGTCGTCCAGCGTCGAGGCGAGCTGGTCGAAGGCCGCGTCGTCGTCGAACGACCCGCCGACGAACTTGATGTTGCCGGCCAGCCGCGCCCACACCTCCTCCCGCCACGGGGTGCGGGCGTGCTTGCGGGCCGCCTCGCACGCGAGTGTCTCGAAGTCGCCGTCACCCCAGTCACGGCGGGCGAACCCGAGCACCACGAAGCCGGGCGGCAGCAGCCCCCGGTTCGCCAGGTCGTAGACCGCGGGGAGCAGCTTCTTGCGGGCCAGGTCACCGGTCACCCCGAAGATCACCAGAGCGCACGGCTCCGGAATCCGGGGCAACCGGCGGTCCTGCGGGTCGCGTAGCGGGTTCACGCCTTGGGTCACGTCGTCCATCCTCACGTGCGCAGCTGACCGGCCGCGTCGAGTAGTTGGGCGACCCCGGCGGCCCGGTCGGTCAGGTGCAGCCGCAGTACCGGCCGCTCCCGGCCGGCGAGGGCCTGCCGGTCGCCGGCGGCCTGCGCCGCCTGCAACTCGCCGAAGGTGTACGGCTTTCCCGGCACGTCCAGGTCCTCCGCGACCGCGCCGGTCACCTGCAGGTAGCTGCCCACCTGGGGGCCACCCTTGTGGTACTGGCCGGTCGAGTGCAGGAACCGCGGCCCCCACCCGAAGGTGACGGGCCGGCCGGACGCCTCGGCCAGCAGCGGCCGCAGGCCTGCCGTGTCGGCGTCGGCGAACCGGTCGAGGTACGCCATGACCGCCAGGTAGCCGTCGTCGCCCAGCCCGTCGAGCAGCCAGCGCAGGACGCCGGCCAGGTCACCCGGGGCGCCCTGCGGCGCGTACACCTCGATCGCGCCCTCGGTGAACGACGGCGACTCCGTCGGCAGGCCCGAGGCGAGGATCTTGTTGGTGTTCTCCTTGGACTCGGTGACGTTCGGCTGGTTGAACGGGTCGATGCCGAGCACCACGCCGGCCACCGCGGTGGCGTACTCCCAGGCCAGGAACTGCGCGCCCAGCGGACCGTTGACGGCCACGTCCGGGTCCGCGCCGCCGCCCGGCACGTCACCGGCTGCCAACGCGCCGCCGTAGCTGACGGTCAACACGTCGGCACCGGTCGCGCCGGGACTCTGCGGGGACTCCACGACCACCGGCAGGATGCCCACGCCGGCCTTGCCGGTCGACTCGGCGATGAGCTGCTCGGCCCAGTCGCCCAGGCCGTCGATGGCGGTGCCGTCGGACACCAGGGCGACCTTGTCACGGGCCAGCGTGGCGGCGGCGCCCAGCGCGGCGCCCAGCGCCAGCGCCGGGTTGTCGCGGTCGGAGGCGAGCGACTCGGCCAACGCGTCGGCCTGGTCGATCAGCTCCGCCACCTCGACACCGGCCAGCGCGGACGGCACCAGCCCGAACGCGGTCAGCGCCGAGTACCGGCCGCCCACGTTCGGGTCGGCGAGCACGGTGAACGCGCCCATCTCCGTCGCGGTCGTCTCCAACGGCGACCCCGGGTCGGTGACGATGACGAAGTGCCGGCCGGCCTCCGCCTCGGTCATCCCGGCGTCCAGGAACGCCTGCCAGTAGGCGCGGCGGTGGCTGTCGGTCTCCACCGTCGAGCCGGACTTGCTGGCCACCACGACGACGGTGCGTTCCAGCCGGTCACCGAGGGCCGCGCGGACCTGGCCCGGGTCGGTGGTGTCCAGCACGGTCAGCGGCCGGCCCAGCGTCCGCGTGATCACCTCGGGGGCGAGCGACGAGCCGCCCATCCCGGCGAGGACCACGTGGTCCAGGTCGGCCAGCTCGGCCTTCAGCTCGGCGAGCTGCGCCAGCAGCTCCCGGCTGCGCCGGTGGGTGTCCACCCAACCGAGCCGGATCTTCGCCTCGGCCTCGGCGTCGGGCCCCCACAGGCCCGTCTCCTTGGCGGCCAGCCGGCCGGGGACGCCGGCCTTGACCAGCGCCTCCCGGGTCGAGGCCGGTGCGGACTTGTCGACCGCGTCCGCGCCGTACACGGCGAGCCCGGCAGCGGCCTCCACCGGCCCTGCGAGAAGATCACTCATGCCGCCACTCCGCTCCGCTGCGTGCTGATTCGGTCGCTCACGCGCCACCGGCCTTCTCGGCGGCCTTGGCGTTGCCCTTGGCCGCCTTGTTCGGCGCGCCGGTGCCCTGTGCCGCGGCCTTCAGCGACTTGGTCACCCCGTCGAGCAGCTCCTGCCAGCTGACCTCGAACTTCTCCACGCCCTCGCGCTCCAGGGTGGCGATCACGTCGGCGATGTCCACCCCGACCGACTCCAGGTCCGCGAAGACCTTCCGGGCCGCGTCGTAGGCCCCGGTGACGGTGTCACCGCGGGTCTCGCCATGATCGGCGTACGCGTTGACGACCGACTCCGGCATGGTGTTGACCGTGCCGGGGGCGATCAGCTCCTCGACGTAGATGGTGTCCCGGTAGTCCGGGTTCTTCGTCGAGGTGGACGCCCACAGCGGCCGCTGCGGGTGCGCGCCGGCGGCCTCGAGCGCCTTCCAGCGGTCCGAGGCGAACACCTCGGTGTAACGCTCGTACGCGAGCTGCGCGTTGGCGACGGCGGCCTTGCCGCGCAGCGCCTTGGCCTCGTCCGAGCCGATCTTCTCCAGCCGCTTGTCGACTTCGGCGTCGACCCGGGAGACGAAGAACGACGCGACCGAGCCGATTGTCGACAGGTCGTGCCCGTTGGCCTTGGCCTGCTCGAGACCGGCCAGGAACGCCTCCATGACCGCCGAGTAGCGGTCCAGACCGAAGATCAGCGTCACGTTGACGCTGATCCCCTCGGCGAGCGTGTCGGTGATCGCCGACAGGCCCTCCTCGGTGGCCGGGATCTTGATGAAGAGGTTGGGCCGGTCGACGAGCCACCACAGCGCCTTGGCCTCGGCGACCGTCTTGTCCGCGTCGTGCGCGCTGCGCGGGTCCACCTCGATCGAGACGCGGCCGTCCACGCCGGCGCTGCCGTCGTACGACGGGCGCATCACGTCACAGGCCCACCGTACGTCGTACGTGGTGAGCATCCGTACGGCCTCTTCCACGTCCACGCCACGGATGGCCAGGTCGCGCAGCTGCCAGTTGTACTCGTCGGCGTCGCTCAACGCCTTCGCGAAGATCGTCGGGTTGGTGGTGACCCCGGCGACGTGCTTCTCACGGCGGAGCTGGTCCAGCCCGCCGGAGCTCAAACGCACCCGGGAAAGGTCATCGAGCCAGACCGCCACACCCGCGGCGGTGAGCTCATTCAGCTTGTCGGTCATGCCGTCCACGCTCCCTCAGTTGCCGGTCGTGAAACCGGTGATGTCGCCCACCCGAGCCAGCGAGGCGTGTGCCGCCGCGACGATCCGGTCGGGGGTGAACCCGAACTGCTCGAAGAGCACGGTGTACGGGGCGCTCGCGCCGTAGTGCTCGATGCTGACGCTTTCGCCCAGGTCGCCGACGACCCCGCGCCAGGACATCGCGATGCCCGCCTCCACGCTCACCCGTGCCTTTACCCCGCGCGGGAGCACCGACTCCCGGTATGCCTCGTCCTGCTCGTAGAACCACTCCTGGCAGGGCATCGAGACGACCCGGGTCGGGGTGCCGTCGGCCTCCAGCCGCTCCCGGGCGGTCAGGCACAGTTGCACCTCGGAACCGGTGCCCACGATGATCACCTGGGGCTTGCCGTTGGACGCCTCGGCCAGCACGTAACCGCCCTTGGCCACACCCGCCACGTCACCCAGCACCTCGCGGTCCAGGGTCGGCAGGGCCTGGCGGCTCAGCGCCATCGCGGTCGGCCGGTCGGTGTGCTCCAGCGCCAGCCGCCAGGCCCACGCCGTCTCGTTGGCGTCCGCCGGACGGACCACGTCCAGACCCGGAATGGCACGCAGCGCGGTCAGGTGCTCCACCGGCTGGTGGGTCGGGCCGTCCTCGCCCAGGCCGATCGAGTCGTGCGTCCAGATGTACGTCACCGGCAGCTTCATCAGCGCGGCCAGCCGCACCGACGGGCGCATGTAGTCGCTGAACACCAGGAACGTGCCGCCGTACGGGCGGGTGCCGCCGTGCAGGGCGATGCCGTTGAGGATCGCGCCCATGGCGTGCTCACGGATGCCGAAGTGCAGCGTGCGGCCGTACTCGTCGCCCGGGAAGTCCTTGGTCGCGTGCTCCGCCGGGATGAACGACGGCTCGCCCTTCATGGTGGTGTTGTTGCTCTCGGCCAGGTCGGCCGAGCCGCCCCACAGCTCCGGCAGCACCGGCGCGAGCGCCTCCAGCACCTTGCCGGACGCGGCCCGGGTGGCCACGCCCTTGGCGTCGGCGGGGAAGACCGGCAGCGCGTCGGTCCAGCCGTCGGGCAGCACCCGGCCGGCGAGCCGCTCGTAGAGCGCCGTGCGCTCCGGGTTGGCCTTCTTCCAGGCGTCGAACGCGCCGGTCCACTCCTGCTCGGCGTCGGAGCCGCGTCCCATCACGGTGCGGGCGTGCCCCAGCACCTCCTCGTCGACCTGGAAGGTCTGCTCCGCGTCGAAGCCGAGGATCCGCTTGGTGGCCTTCACCTCGTCGGCGCCGAGCGCCGAGCCGTGGATCTTGCCGGTGTTCTGCTTGTTGGGGGCGGGCCAGCCGATGATGGTGCGCAGCGCGATGAAGGAGGGGCGAGTCGTCTCCGCCTTGGCGGCCACCAGCGCGTCGTACAGCGCCTCGACGTTCTCGTGGTAGTCGCCCTGGTCGGCGTCACCGCTGCGCCAGTCGACGGTCTGCACGTGCCAGCCGTACGCCTCGTAGCGGGCCGCGACGTCCTCGCTCTTGGCGATGCGGGTGTCGTCCTCGATCGAGATCTCGTTGTCGTCGTAGATCACCGTGAGGCTGCCCAGCTGCTGGTGCCCGGCGAGGGCGCTGGCCTCGTGGCTGATGCCCTCCTCGATGTCGCCGTCGGAGACGATGCACCAGATGTTGTGGTCGAAGACCGACGCGCCCGGCTCGGCCTCCGGGTCGAACAGGCCGCGCTCGCGACGGGCCGCCATGGCCATGCCGACCGCGTTGCCCAGGCCCTGCCCGAGCGGACCGGTGGTGGTCTCGACGCCCGGCGTGTGCCCGTGCTCCGGGTGGCCCGGGGTCATCGAGCCCCACTGCCGCAGCGACTTCAGGTCGTCCAGGCTCAGCGGGTAGCCGGACAGGAACAGCTGGATGTAGAGCGTGAGGCTCGAGTGGCCGGCGGAGAGGACGAACCGGTCCCGGCCGGGCCAGTTCGGGTCGGCCGGGTTGTGCCGCATGACCCGGTTGAAGAGAAGGTAGGCCGCGGGCGCGAGGCTCATCGCGGTGCCCGGGTGGCCGTTGCCGGATTTCTCCACGGCATCCATGGCCAGCACGCGGACGGTGTCGACGGCCCGGCGATCGAGGTCGGACCAGTTGAGTTCGGAGTGCGCGGGTCGGTTGGCAGCCACGATGGTTGTGCTCCTCGGCAGATGGGCGGAACCCTCACTGGTGACCCTATCGAGCGTGACTAAACGTCCGCCCGGGGATCTCGCATGGTGTGCGGTACGTGACCACGGGCCGAGTCGTTCAACCCGGTTGTGTGACGGCCCGCACCGTTGTCGGGTCGGCCGGGCAGCCAAAACGACAACGCGTAGTGTGTGGGTCGGTGTGCGGCCCTCGGCCGACCCGATCTCCCCGTGCCGATGCCGGAAGGTGGCAATCCGTGAGCATGATCACCGAGTGCCCCGCGAGCAACCCCGCCGGGCAGTCCCCGGCGCGGGCGGCCGAGGGTCCGGTGGCGCGGCGGAACGTGCGCGCGATCGTGTCGTCGTACGTGGCGCTGACCAAGCCGCGCATCGTCGAGCTGCTGCTGGTCACCACCATCCCGGCGATGATGTTCGCCGAGGGGGGCCTGCCGTCGCTGTGGCTGATGGCCGTGGTGCTCATCGGTGGCTCGCTCGCCGCGGGGGCGGCAAGCGTCCTCAACTGCTACATCGACCGGGACATCGACCAGTTGATGCGGCGGACCAAGCGGCGTCCGCTGCCGGCGCACACGGTGTCGCCGCGTAGCGCCCTGGTCTTCGGGCTGGTGCTGGCGGCCGTCTCGATCGTCCTGATGGCGGCGTTCACCAACCTGCTCGCCGCCGGCCTGACGCTCGCCGCGATCGTCTACTACGACGTCGTCTACACGATGTGGCTCAAGCGCTCCACGCCGACGAACACCTTCTGGGGTGGCGCCTGTGGTGCCGCGCCGGTGCTCATCGGGTGGGCGGCGGTCACCGGCGGGCTGGCTCCGGCGGCCTGGGCGCTGTTCGCGGTGGTCTTCTTCTGGCAGATGCCGCACTTCTACCCGCTCGCCATGAAGTACAAGGACGACTACGCCCGGGCCGGCATCCCGATGCTCCCCGTGGTGGCCTCGACCCGCCGCGTGAACGCCGAGATCCTGATCTTCGCCTGGCTCACCGTGCTGACCTCCCTCGCGGTCTGGCCGCTGGGCCTGAGCGCGATCTACGGCGTGCCGACCCTGGTGGTGGGCGCGATCTTCGTGGTCGAGGCGCACAAGCTCTGCCGGCGGGCGACGCGTGGCGAGGCGGTCAAGCCGATGCGGCTGTTCCACTGGTCGACGACGTACCTGACGATCGTGTTCGTGGCCGTCGCGCTCGACGCGCTGATCTGACCCTGGCCGGCACGCGACCTCTGGGTTTCGCCGGCAATTCTGTGAACAGTCACCATCGTGGATGAGTTGTCCCTGTTTAACGTCACATCAGAGTAACTTTCGGTATGAGTCGGATCGGCTCAACCTGGGAGAGGTGCGAGCTGATTTGCCTTCGTGTTTACAGCGGGAAAGTCCGGATTTGAACGGACAGGAAGCACCTGGTTCTCGCTAAACCTGTAGGTAATTGGCATCACAAAAGCTTCATGGTTCTCGCCCGGGCGAGTGGAACTCTGCTTAGGCTTCGCGTCATGGCAGAAGGTTCCGATACGACGCTGACGGCCGAGCAGACCTCCGGCGAGCAGGCCCCGCAGGGCCTGGTCGCGGGGCTCAAGTCGTTCGCCGCCGAACACGGCGGCGCGAAGGCCGTCATCGAGTACGTCGGTAAGCGCGGCGCACGGATCGTCCTCGTGGGCACCGACGGTGAGTGGGGCGACCAGTTCGCCGAGGACACCGTCACGGCCCGGGAGGCGTGCGCCAAGGCGGGAGTCACCGTCGAGAACGCCTGGGAGCGTGAACTGATGGACCAGATGCGACCGAGCAACGACCTCTGGCGGTCGATGGCCCGGCGCACGATGGCCCGCTGAGACACATAGCTGAATCGACCAACCACCACCAGCCGACCCGGGGGGAACCCCGGGTCGACCTATATCGGCGTGTAGCTGGTGAGCAGCATGTCGCGGTGCCCCCCGGTGGGGTTGTCGGTCACCAGGTCGCTCACGTCGTGGCGCAGGCGGCGGTCGTCGGCGTAGAGGCTGGCGAACCGTCCGCTCAGGGTCTGCTGCCCCACCAGTGACCCGTCGTGGTCGTAGAGCGAGGTGGTGCCGCCGGTGACCCCCTCCCGCCCGATGTGGTGCAGGGCGATGAAGTCGAAGCCGTCGCGGTGCACACCCTCCGGTGACGGCCTTCCCGGCTGGTTGTCGGCCGTGACCCGGACCAGGTGGACGTGCGCCAGGAAGCCGTGACAGTCGGCGCCGGCGAGCGGGGCGAACAGCCAGGCGTCGAAGCGTAGGAGGTCCAGGAGGACCGGGTTCGTCGCGAGATCGGTGGGCAGTGCCGCGAAGGTCCGCTCCGTCCCGCCGACGAAGGGGTTGTGCTCGACGCTCTGGAAGTAACCCCGCTGCTCGATCGGCGTCACCTCCTCCCCCTGCGGGTCGCACCGGTAGACGCCGTGCCGCCGGCGCCGGTAGGCACCGCCCCGCAGATAGGGATCCAGCGGTAGCGTCGACCACGCGGCCAGCAGGTCCTCCAGGGCTGCCTGCCTCGTCTCCTGCACCCGGAACGCGGAGGACGGGACGAAGGCGTAGCCCGCCTCGCGCACCCGGCGACGTACCTCATCCGGGTCGGCGACGAGGTCCTGCGCCCTCACGCGTTCTTGGCCCTGCTCAGAAGGATCTCGTTGACCCACGGATGCCACGCCGGATGACGGTGGTGGAAGCGGCACAGCTCCGGACTGGCGTCGAGCATCTCGAGGATGTAGTGCCGCCAGCCTTCCTGGTCGCGGTGGCTGAGTTCCTCCTGCCGCCGCCAGATCCACTCGAAGACGTCCAGGACGAGTTCGGCGGCCGCCTCCACCCGGTGCCGGTCGACGTCGTCCTCGGCGAGCTGCACTCCGTCGTAGAAGTACGGTCTCAGGTCCGGCTGCGCCAGGAAGAGCCGGTCGACTTCCAGGAACAGGTCGGTGCTCCGGTCGTACGCGGCGAATCGGGTGTCCGTACGGGTGTAGCGCAGGGCGACCGCGCCTGACCCGAGCGACACCAGCAGCGCGAAGACGGAGACGGCATCACTGAAGACCATCGACACCCCTAGATCGAGCTTCGTGATCGAAGGGTAGCAACCAGTCATCACCGTCGACGTCCCACCGGTGCTGCCGCGTGTACGCGACGGTCAGGCGGTGACCGCGACCGCCGTCTCGGCCGGTGACGCGATGTGTTCGCCGTTGGCCGGGAGGCGTTCGCGGGTGGACCACTGGACCGCGAGGGCGGCCAGCAGCACCAGGCACGAGCCGAGCATGTGCGCGCCGACCAGGAGTGCCGGTACGTGGGTGAAGTACTGCACGAAGCCGATGAGTCCCTGGCCCAACTCCACCGCCAACAGGACGACGGCGGCCCGGGTGGCCCGTCGCGCGCCCACCGCGCGGAACGCGAAGACGAGTGCCACGGACAGGCCGATCAGCAGGAAGACCCCGTCGGCGTGGACCTGGGAGATCGACTCCGGGTCCAGGCCGTTGCGGGCCGCGCCGTGGTCGCCGGCGTGCGGCCCGCTGCCGGTGACCCAGGTGCCGATCACCAGCACCGCGACGGTGACGCCGGTGGCGATCCGGGCGAGCGTGCGCAGGGGAGTGGGCACCACGGCGACCGAGGGGCCGTCCGGGTCGCCGATCCGGCGCCAGAGGGCGTACGCGGCGGCGATCACCGCCATCGAGGCGAGGAAGTGCAGCCCCACCACCCACGGGTTGAGGTTGGTGAGCACCGTGATGCCGCCGACCACCGCCTGGGCGGGGATGCCGAAGAACACGGCGACGGCCAGCGCGAGGAGCCCGGGCCGGCGGGGCCGGTGGACCAGCACGGCCAGCACGGTGGCCAGTGCGACGAGACCGACCGCGAAGGTCAGCATCCGGTTGCTGAACTCGATCACCCCGTACACACCCATCTCGGGCGTGGTGACGTACGAGTCGTCGGTGCACCGGGGCCAGGTGGGGCAGCCGAGGCCCGATGCGGTCAACCGGACCGCCCCGCCGGTGACGACGATGCCCACGTTCGCGATGATCGAGGTGAGCGCGAGGCGGCGCAGCAGGGTGCCGGAGACCGGACGGACGATTCGGTTCACGGCGCAAATCCTACGCACTGTAGTGATCGAGGTTCGTCCGACTCCGACGACGCGGTGGTTCGGATCACCGGGGCCCGGGTTTGCCACCCTCCGGGCAATTACGTAACGTTGGCGTTGTGAAAAACGCGGCGGCGCTCTCCGGGCACCAGTCGACGGCCGCCCAGGCCGTCGGCGCGTCCGCGTCCGCCCTCGTCGGGGCCTCGTCGTCCGCGCTGTCCAGTGCCGCGACGGAGATCTCCACCCGTGACCGCGTCACCCAGTTGCTGCTGGAGCGGGGCGCCACCACCGCCGCGCAGCTCGGTCAGGCGCTCGGCCTGAGCCCCGCCGCGATCCGTCGACACCTGGACGCGATGCTCGCCGACGGTGACGTGGTCGCCCGCGAGCAGGCGGTGCAGGGCAGCCGTGGCCGGGGACGTCCGGCCAAGGTGTTCGCGCTGACCGAGGCGGCTCGGGTCCGCTGTGGCACACACCACTACGACAACATGGCCACCGCCGCGCTGCGCTGGATCGCCCACAACGGCGGCGCGGACGCGGTCGACGCGTTCGCCGCCGAGCAGGTCTCCGCGCTGGAGTCGCGCTGCCGCGCCGCCATGGAGGACGCTGGCGACGACCCGCTGGCGCGGGCTGAGGCGCTCGCCGGAGCGCTCACCGCCGAGGGTTACGCTGCCAACGCGACCACTATCGCCTCCGGCGGCCAGCTCTGTCAGCACCACTGCCCGGTGGCACACGTGGCCGCCGAGTTTCCCCAGCTGTGCGAGGCCGAGACCGCGGTGATCTCCCGCCTGGTCGGCACCCACGTGCAGCGCCTGGCCACCATCGCGCACGGCGACGGGGTGTGCACGACACACATCCCGACCCAGCCGGGCCGTGCTTCATCCGGTAATCCCGTCACCACTGTGAGGACAGATAGATGACCGAGCAGATCGTCCAGCCCCTGACCCAGGAAGAGCAGCTCGCCGCCCTGGGTCGCTACGAGTACGGCTGGTCCGACCCGGACGCCGCCGGGGCAACTGCCCAGCGCGGCATCAACGAGGCGGTGGTGCGGGACATCTCGGCCAAGAAGAACGAGCCGGCCTGGATGCTCGACCTGCGCCTGAAGGGCCTGCGGCTGTTCGGCCGCAAGCCGATGCCGGCCTGGGGCGCGGACCTCAGCGGGATCGACTTCGACAACATCAAGTACTTCGTGCGGTCCACCGAGAAGCAGGCCACCAGCTGGGAGGACCTGCCCGAGGACATCAAGAACACCTACGACCGGCTGGGCATCCCGGAGGCGGAGAAGCAGCGGCTGGTCGCCGGTGTCGCGGCGCAGTACGAGTCGGAGGTCGTCTACCACAAGATCCGTGAGGACCTTGAGGAGCAGGGTGTCCTCTTCCTGGACACCGACACGGCGCTGCGCGAGCACGAGGACGTCTTCAAGGAGTACTTCGGCACGGTGATCCCGGTCGGCGACAACAAGTTCGCCGCCCTGAACACCTCCGTGTGGTCCGGCGGCTCGTTCATCTACGTGCCGAAGGGCGTGCGCGTGGACATCCCGCTGCAGGCCTACTTCCGGATCAACACGGAGAACATGGGCCAGTTCGAGCGGACGCTGATCATCGTCGACGAGGGCGCGTACGTGCACTACGTCGAGGGCTGCACCGCGCCGATGTACTCCTCCGACTCGCTGCACAGCGCGGTCGTGGAGATCATCGTCAAGAAGAACGCCCGCTGCCGCTACACGACCATCCAGAACTGGTCGAACAACGTCTACAACCTGGTCACCAAGCGCGCCGTCTGCCACGAGGGCGCGACCATGGAGTGGGTCGACGGCAACATCGGCTCCAAGGTGACCATGAAGTACCCGGCGGTCTACATGACCGGCGAGCACGCCAAGGGCGAGGTGCTCTCGGTGGCGATGGCCGGCGAGGGTCAGCACCAGGACGCCGGCGCCAAGATGGTGCACGCCGCGCCGCACACCTCCTCGAACATCATCTCCAAGTCGATCGCCCGTGGCGGCGGCCGCACCTCGTACCGGGGTCTGGTGCAGGTGCTGGAGGGTTCGCACCACAGCCGCAGCACGGTCAAGTGCGACGCGCTGCTTGTCGACACCATCTCCCGCTCGGACACCTACCCGTACGTCGACATCCGCGAGGACGACGTGTCGATGGGGCACGAGGCGACCGTCTCCAAGATCAGCGACGACCAGCTCTTCTACCTGATGAGCCGGGGTCTGAGCGAGGACGAGGCGATGGCCATGATCGTCCGTGGCTTCATCGAGCCGATCGCCAAGGAACTCCCGATGGAGTACGCCCTGGAGCTGAACCGGCTGATCGAACTCCAGATGGAGGGCGCGGTCGGCTGACCCGGCCGCCCGATCCCGCCCGACCCTCCGATCCATCGCAGAACAGACCAAGGAAGACATGACTACCCAGGCTTCCGCGCCGCCGCCCAGCACCAAGTCGCAGGCGCTGCGCTCGTACGACGTCGCCGACTTCCCGGCCCTCACCGGCCTGGAGGAGGACTGGCGTTTCACCCCGCTCAAGCGCCTCCGCGGTCTCGTCGGTGACGCTCCGGCCGCGAGCGGCACGGTCCGGCACGAGCACGGCGACCTGCCCGAGGGCGTCTCCGTCACCCGGATCGGCCGGGACGACGAGCGGGTCGGCAGCGTGCTCACCCCGGTGGACCGGGTCAGCGCGTTGGCGTACGGCGCGGCTCCCGACGCCCTGCTGGTGCGGGTGGCGCAGGATGTGGTGCTCGGCGAGCCGGTGAGCCTGCGGGTGATCGGCACGGGCGCGGAGCAGCCGGCGTTCGGGCACACGTTCGTCGAGGTCGGCCGCTTCGCCGAGGCGACCCTGGTGCTCGAGCACGTCGGGTCGACCACCCTGGCCGACAACGTCGAGGTCGCCGTGGCCGACGGCGCGAAGCTGACGCTGGTCACGGTCGCCGACTGGGCCGACGACGCGGTCCAGGCCCAGCACCTGAAGATCAAGCTGGGTCGGGACGCCAAGGTCGTCCACATCCAGGTGTCCCTGGGCGGCGACCTGGTCCGGCAGTTCACCTCGGTGGAGTACACGGGCCGCGGTGGCGAGGCCGAGCTGTACGGCGTCTACTTCGCCGACGGCGGCCAGCACCTCGAGCACCGGCAGCTCGTCGACCACAACGTGCCGGACTGCCGCAGCTACGTCGGCTACCGGGGCGCGCTGCAGGGCGCGGACGCGCACACCGTCTGGGTCGGCGACGTGCTGATCCAGGCCGAGGCGACCGGCACCGACACGTACGAGATCAACCGGAACCTGCTGCTCACCGACGGCGCGCGCGCGGACTCCGTACCCAATCTGGAGATCGAGACCGGCGAGATCGCCGGCGCTGGCCATGCCAGCGCGACCGGCCGCTTCGACGACGAGCAGTTGTTCTACCTGATGGCCCGGGGTATCCCGGAGGGTGAGGCCCGCCGCCTGGTGGTCCGTGGGTTCTTCGCCGAGGTGATCAACAAGATCCCGGTGGAGCCGCTGCGCGAGCGCCTGGGCGACGCGATCGAGGCCCGGCTGGCGAGCGGGAGGAGTGAGCTTGCGAGCCCCGCACTCGCGAGCGAGGACTTCACCGCCAAGGCCGGCGCCTGATGGTCCGGATCTGCTCCACCGAGGACGTGCCGAAGGGCACCGCCATCCGGGCGGACGTCGACGGCACGCCGATCGCCGTGGTGCATGCCGAGGACGGTCAGTTCTACGCCGCCTACGACGAGTGTTCGCACGCCGCGGTCGCCCTCTCCGAGGGTGAGGTCGACGGCTGCACGCTGGAGTGCTGGCTGCACGGCTCCCGCTTCGACCTGCGCACCGGCGCGCCGACCGGCCTGCCCGCCACCGAACCCGTACCCGTCTACCCCGTCGAAGTCCGCGACGGTGACATCTACCTGAGCCTGACGCCGAGTAATGGAGTGACCCGATAATGAGCACCCTGGAGATCCGCGACCTGAAGGTGTCGGTCAAGCTGCCCGAGGGTGAGCTCAAGCCGATCCTGGCCGGTGTCGACCTGACCGTGAAGTCCGGTGAGACCCACGCGATCATGGGTCCGAACGGCTCCGGCAAGTCCACCCTGGCGTACTCGATCGCCGGCCACCCCAAGTACGAGATCACCGGCGGCACGGTCACCCTCGACGGCGAGGACGTGCTGGCCATGACCGTCGACGAGCGCGCCCGCGCCGGCCTCTTCCTGGCCATGCAGTACCCGGTCGAGGTGCCCGGCGTCTCGGTGGCGAACTTCCTGCGGACCGCCAAGACCGCGATCGACGGCGAGGCGCCGAAGCTGCGCACCTGGGGCGGCGAGCTGCGCGGCGCGATGGAGCGCCTCCAGATGGACCCGGCGTTCGCCCAGCGCAACGTCAACGAGGGCTTCTCCGGTGGTGAGAAGAAGCGGCACGAGATCGTCCAGCTGGAACTGCTCAAGCCGAAGATCGCGATCCTCGACGAGACCGACTCGGGTCTCGACGTGGACGCGCTGCGCGTGGTCAGCGAGGGCGTCAACCGGGTCCGCGACACCGGCGACACCGGCGTGCTGCTGATCACCCACTACACGCGGATCCTGCGCTACATCAAGCCGGACCACGTGCACGTCTTCGTCGCCGGTCGGATCGTCGAGCAGGGCGGTCCGGAGCTGGCCGACAAGCTCGAGGCCGAGGGTTACGAGCGGTACGCCGCCGGAGCCGGCACGGCCAAGGCCTGAGAGGGAGAGGCGCTGTCGAGATGACCAGCATCGCGATCCCCGAGGGGATGCCGCAGTACGACGACGTGCCACGTTTCGACGTGGCCCGGGTGCGCGCCGACTTCCCGATCCTCGACCGGGAGGTCAACGGGCACCCGCTGGTCTACCTCGACAGCGCCAACACCTCGCACAAACCGCGCCAGGTGCTCGACGTTCTCGACGAGCACTACGCGCGGCACAACGCCAACGTGTCGCGCTCGGTGCACACGCTGGGCACCGAGGCCACCGAGGCGTACGAGGGAGCGCGAGCCACGATCGCCGCGTTCATCAACGCGCCGAGCGTCGACGAGGTGGTGTTCACCAAGAACTCCACCGAGGCGATCAACATCGTGGCGTACGCCTTCTCCAACGCCTCGCTGCGCGCGGACGCCGACCCCCGGTTCCGGCTCGGCCCCGGCGACGAGGTGGTGATCTCCGAGATGGAGCACCACTCCAACATCGTCCCGTGGCAGCTGCTCTGCGAGCGCACCGGCGCGACCCTGCGCTGGTTCGGAGTCACCGAGCAGGGCCGGCTGGACGAGTCCGGCCTGGAAGACCTGATCACCGAACGGACGAAGATCGTCTCGCTGGTGCACATGTCGAACATCCTCGGCACCGTCAACGCCACCTCCCGGATCGCCGCGCGGGTCCGCGAGGTAGGCGCGCTGCTGCTGCTGGACTGCTCGCAGTCGGTGCCGCACCTGCCCATCGACGTGGTCGACCTGGACGCCGACTACATCGTGTTCACCGGGCACAAGATGCTCGGCCCGACCGGCATCGGCGTCCTCTGGGGTCGGGGTGAGCTGCTGGCGGCCATGCCGCCGGTGATGGGCGGCGGCTCGATGATCGAGACGGTGACCATGGCCCGGTCGACGTTCGCCGCGCCGCCGGCCCGTTTCGAGGCGGGCACCCCGCCGATCGCCGAGGCGGTCGCGCTCGGCGCGGCGGTCGACTACCTCACCGGCATCGGCATGCCGGCGATCCAGTGGCACGAGAAGGAGCTGACGGCGTACGCGCTGGACGCCCTCGGCGCGGTGCCCGACCTGCGGATCTTCGGCCCGACCGTCCCGGTCGGCCGGGGCGGCACGATCTCGTTCGCCCTGGGCGACGTACACCCGCACGACGTGGGCCAGGTGCTCGACTCGCTGGGCGTGCAGGTGCGGGTGGGCCACCACTGCGCGAAGCCGGTGTGCAGCCGGTTCGGCGTGCCGGCGATGACCCGGGCGTCGTTCTACCTCTACACCACCACCGGGGAGATCGACGCCCTGGTGGGCGGTCTGGAGCAGGTACGGAAGGTGTTCGACTGATGGTGCAGCTCGACCAGCTCTACCAGGAGATCATCCTGGATCACTACAAGCACCCGCACGGGCGGGGCCTGCGTGACGCCGACGACCCGGGCGACCAGGTCGCCGAGGCGCACCACGTCAACCCGACCTGCGGCGACGAGGTCACCGTCCGGGTGGCCACCGACGGCACCGTGCTGCACGACATCTCGTACGACGGCATGGGCTGCTCGATCAGCCAGGCATCGGCGAGCGTGCTGCACGAGTTGCTGCGTGGCCGGGGCGCCGGGGAAGCATTCGAGGTGCACGAGGCGTTCGTCGAGTTGATGTCCGGCCGTGGCCAGGTCACGCCGGACGAGGACGTACTCGGTGACGGGGTGGCTTTCGCGGGCGTCGCCCGCTATCCCGCCCGAGTCAAGTGCGCGCTGCTGCCGTGGATGGCGTTCAAGGACGCCGCGGCACGCGCCGGCGTGGGCGCGAGCCCGGAGGTGACGGCGTGAGCGAGCGCCAGCGAGCGATTTCCAGCAGCACCGTGCTGTCTGGTGGCATCACGAAGCGATCCGGAGGGACGGCATGAGCGAGAACACCGCTACCGCGGCGACGCCGGAGGCCGGTGACGCCACTGCGGCACCGCAGAACGACGCCGTGGCGACCGACGAAGCCGCGACGACCAACGACGCGGCGACCGCCGGTGCCGGCGACGCCGCCGCCGCCTCGGCGGGCGGCGTCAGCAAGGCGATGATCGCCGACATCGAGGAGGCGATGAAGGACGTCGTCGACCCGGAGTTGGGCATCAACGTGGTCGACCTGGGCCTGGTGTACGGGGTGCACGTCGACGACGAGAACGTCGCGACCCTGGACATGACGCTCACCTCGGCGGCCTGCCCGCTGACCGACGTGATCGAGGACCAGACCCGGCAGGCGCTGACCACCGGCCCCGGTGGCGGTCTGGTCAACGACATCCGGATCAACTGGGTGTGGCTTCCGCCGTGGGGCCCGGACAAGATCACCGACGAGGGTCGGGACCAGCTCCGTTCCCTCGGGTTCAACGTCTGACCCGACTCCGTTCCACAGTCTTCGAGCGCGGTGCCCCTCCGGGTGCCGCGCTCGATCCGTTGTGGGTGGCGCGAGAATCGTTAATGGAACGGATCGTTCCGGTCTGCTAGGCTGGACTCAGAACGGAGCGGAACATTCCGTTTCGCAAGTGAGCGAATGCGCTCGCCTGGCGGGGTCGGCGGAGAGGGTCGGGACAATGGACGAGTTGGCGGCGGGGCAGTGGCGAGTCGTGCTCGACCAGGCGCACAGTGCGCTGCGAACGATCGCCGAGGGGGTGCCGGCCGATGCCTGGGACCGGTCCACACCCTGCGAGCTGTGGACGGTCACCCAGGTGCTCCAGCACGCGACCGGTGACCAGATCGGCTACGCGGCGGCGATCACCGGCGGGGCGGGGCCCGAGGAGGACCCGTTCGCGCCCTCCGGCCGGATCGAGGGGGACAAGCTGATCGGGCTGAACGCTGCCCTCGACGCGTCCGCCCGTGCCTGGGCAGGTGTCGGCGAGGACGATCCGCAGGTGCCGACGCCGCTGCCGCAGGGCGCGCTGCCGGCCCCGGTGGCCGCCGTGGCCTGCGCCCTCGACGCCGCGGTGCACGCCTGGGACATCGCGGTGGCCACCGGCCAGCCGTCGCCTCTGCACGACGACCTGGCCCGCCCCCTGATCGCGGTCGCACGGCAGATCGTCGAGCCACTGCGGGCCTACGGCGCGTACGCGGCAGCGCTCGACCCCGGCGAGGAGGCCGACGAGGTCAGCGTCCTGCTCGCCTACCTCGGCCGCGACTCCCGGTCGGCCGAGTCGCGGCGCTGATCCGTCCTGGCGCGTCCAAGATCGTGCTCGATCATGGATGTAGTGGCCTTGGCGACGAGCCGAAGCCACTACATCCTGGTTCGAGCACGATCTTCGACCGGTGCCCGCTGCTCGCCTCCCGGTCGACGGGCCCGGGCAAGATCCGCGCAACATCAGGGATGTTGCTGCTTCCGGCGCGTCTGAGGCAGCAACATCGGTGATGTTGCGCGGATCTTGGCGCGGGGCGCGGGGCGCGGGGCGCGCTGCAGGATCGGCGCGATGAGGCGGACCCCGGGGCGCGTGGGGAAATTCGTTGCGGGGGTGTGGGGGCGGGGCGCAGGATGCCGACTGTGATTGAGGCGTACGCGACGAAGGTCCTGGTCCCTGCGACGACTGCCGGTCGTCGACAGCGGCCGGTGCCGGAGCGGGCCTCGATCCGGTGCCGACGGCCGTGAGCGCGGCGTTCCTCGCCGGCCTGGTGGCCGGCTACGGCGTCGCGATCCCCGTCGGGGCGATCGCGATCCTGATCCTGGGGCTCAGTGCCCGTACCTCGTTCCGGGTCGGTGCGGCGGCGGCGCTCGCGGTGGCGACGGCCGACGGGCTCTACGCGGCGGTGGCCGCGCTGGGCGGTGCCAGCCTGGCCGGGATCATCGCGCCGGCCGCCGGTCCGTTGCGGGTTGTCGCCGCCGTGGTCCTGGTGGCGCTCGCGGTGCACGGGTTCTGGCGAACCTGGGCGGCCCACCGTGCACGGGGGACGCCGACGGCGCGGGGGAGTCGGGGCGGCATGGGTAGTCCGGGCCGTGCCTACGCGGCGCTGCTCGGGTTGACCCTGCTGAACCCGATGACGGTGCTCTACTTCGTCGCGTTGGTGCTCGGTCGGCCGGAGACGGCCGACGCGGGCCTGCTCCCGGCGGCGCTGTTCGTGGCCGGTGTGTTCCTGGCGTCGGCGAGTTGGCAGCTCCTCATCGCCGGCGGCGGCACCGTGGTCGGCCGCGCCCTGACCGGCCCGCGCGGCCGGCTGGTCACCGGAGTGCTCTCCAGCGTCCTGATCGCGATGCTGGCGGTGGCGGCGCTGCTGCCGGGCTGACGGTCCGCCCGCGCCGGCTGTGACGTACGGTCGGGCGATGACCAGTCGACCCGCCGCCGGGGGAGGCCGGTGGGTCGAGGTCGACCCGGCCCGCGTCGCCCGCTGGGTGGAGGGCTTCGCCGACCGGCACGGCCCGCACACCACGACCGTGCAGGGGTACGGGCTGCTGCTCACCGCCGCCGACGGGGCCACCGCCGAGGTGTACGCCCCACCCGGGGCGCCGGCCCGCGACGACGTCGTCGGGTTCGTGGCCTCGGCCGTCGCGCCCCGCCGGATCGGCCTGCTGCTGGCTCGCAAGGGCGCGGTGGCGATCGGCGTGGCACAGGGCGCCGACCTGGTGGTCTCCAAGGTGGACACCCGGTACGTGCAGGGGCGCACCGCCGCCGGTGGGTGGTCGCAGCACCGGTTCGCCCGCAGGCGCGACAACCAGGCCAAGGCGGCGTTGGGTGACGCGGCGGACCTGGCCGTACGCCTGCTGCTGCCGGAGGTGGCGAAGCTGGCGGCCCTCGTCTGCGGCGGTGACCGACGGGCCGTGGACACGGTGTTGGCGGACCGGCGGCTGGCCCCGCTCGTGCCGCTGCGGGCCGAGCGGCTGCTCGACGTGCCGGAGCCTCGGCACGCGGTGCTGGTGGCGGCGGTGGGCGCGGCCCGGGCGGTACGGATCCGGTTGCGCGACCCGGCACCCGACGCCGCGGAGTGATCGGGGAGACGGCCGCGACCCAGATCGGGGTTCCCGGCGTGGCGTGGCGTCGTCGGTCGGAGGATGGGCGCGTGGAGTTCCTGGTGGACATGAGGACGACGGTGCCCGAGGGCACGTCGGAGGACGGGGTCGCCGAGATGCGGGCGCGCGAGGCGGCGCGCTCGGCCGAGCTGACGGCGAAGGGCAGTCTGCTGCGCCTGTGGCGGCCACCGCTGGCGCCGGGGGAGTGGCGTACGTGGGGGCTGTTCGAGGCCGCCGACGCGGACGAGCTGGAGGTGGTGCTCGCCTCGATGCCGCTGCGCGCCTGGCGGCGTGAGACGGTCACTCCGTTGACGCCGCACCCGAACGACCCGGGTCAGCCGCCCCGGCAGGCGGGGAGGTGACCGTGGCCGGCAGCGAGGCGGAGATCCTGCGGACCGTCCTGGACCGGTGGAGGTCGGCGGTGGACGCCCACGAGCCGGACCGCGTCGCGTCGGTCTTCACCGAGGACGCGGTCTTCCAGGGCCTGCACCCGTACTCCGTCGGCCGGGGAGGCGTCGCCGCGTACTACACCGCACAGCCGCTCGGCATGACCGCCGCGTACGAGATCCGGGAAACGCGACGGCTCGCCGACGACGTGGTCCTGGGCTACCTGAAGGTGGAGTTCGGCTTCACCGACCGACCGGCGCTGACGGTGCACCTGGGCGTGGTCGTGCGGCGGGTCGGGAATGTCTGGTTGATCGGGCACTACCAGGTGTCCCGGCTCGACTGAGGCCGAACATGGACGTGGCAGGCCCCGCGGGGCCTG
>NZ_JBEXIL010000059.1:0-34297 GCF_040608555.1 Micromonospora sp. NPDC005172 | reverse complement strand
GGGAACCGACCGCGTGGCGGGCGCCGCTGTGGACCCAGCACTGGAACAGCTAAGAACCACCGATGGCCGGCACCCCACACGGGTGCCGGCCATCGTCGTACCCGCAGATCTTGCTGTGGCGACGTAGCGCAGTGGCGTTGTCGGCGCGCAGTGATCCGATCGGCGGGCGGCTACGTACCTCCCGGCGGGGACCGGCGGAGGGACAGGGGCATTGGCCGCAGTGGGTGACAGCAGCGAGCAGCACGCAAAACGCCAGACAGGCCGACAACCTGTGCAGACCCCGGCGGCGGCCCGGACGGCTGCGGCGCATCTGCCGGCCGACCACCGCGCGACGAGCCGTCCCGAGCCCGAGGCGGCCAGCCGGGAGCGGGCCACCGCCGCGGGACAGCTGCCCGAGGCCGGGCCGCGACCGCAGCAGGACACCGGGCTGCGACCGCAGCAGGACACCCAGCCGAGACCAGGGCACGACGCGGAGCGGGACGCGACAGTTCCGTCCGGACGGTGGTCGGTCGGTGCCCGTCTCCTGTTGAGCGCCGCTGCCGTCGTGCTGGTTCTCGGTGCCGTGGCTGTCGCGGTCATCGTCAGCGACCCCTACAGCCTCGGCCAGACATACGGTGATACCGGTCCACGGGACACGAGGCAGGATGCCGCCTCCGACCACACGATGACCGCTCCTCTGGCGGGTCGGCAGAAGGCCACCTTCGTGCTCGCCGACGGGTTGACGTCGTTCGACCTGCGGGTGGCCGACCTGGGTGAGGATCTCTACCGGATCAGCGGCCCGGCCGGCTCGGGTGTGGCCGTCCGGCCGGTGTTGCAGGGCGAGACCGTACGGCTCGACGTGGTGGCCACCGGCGCGTCCGACGGACGGGCCGTGCGGGTGTTGCTGAGCGAGCGGGTCGCCTGGCGGCTACGGCTGGAGGGCGGGGTCAGCGAACAGGTGCTGGATCTGGCACGGGCGCGTCTTCTGGGTGTGGATCTCGTCGGCGGCTCCGCTCGCACGGAAATCATTCTGCCGCCGGTGGACCGTGGCGCGGTGACGGTGCGGATGAGTGGCGGAACCAGCCGGTTGACGGTCCGGGTGCCGGGCACACCGCCGGTGCGGGTGCGGGCGGGAGCGGGCGCCGGTTCGGTAGTGGTCCGCGGCGAGCGGTGGAACGGGGTCGCCGCCGGCGCACTGTTGAGTACGCCGGGCTGGGACCGCTCACCCAACCGCATCTTCCTCGATCTGGTGGCGGGCGTCGACACCGTGACGGTGACCGAGGCCCGGTGAACCGCGACGACCAGACTGGGTTGGCGGTCACCCCGAACCGGAAGCGCCGCAGCCGGGGCAGGGCGCGAGCGTACAGTCGGGCGGTGGAGCGTACCGAATCGATGCTGGCGCAGACCCGACCACCTGGCGTGGCCGATGTTGATCCCGGCAGCGTGCTGCTGCCGGGCCACGACGTTCCGTTGGGGCGGTACACGACGGTGCGGCGGTTGCTGCCGCAGCGGCCCCGGCGGATGGTCGGCGCGTGGTGCTTCGTGGACCATTTCGGCCCGGACGACGTGGCGCAGCGGCCCGGCATGGAGGTGCCGCCGCACCCGCACACGGGCCTGCAGACGGTGACCTGGCTGCTCGACGGCGAGATCATCCACCGGGACAGCCTCGGCAACGTGCAGGCGATCCGACCCGGTCAGTTGAATGTCATGACCTCCGGGCACGGCATCGCCCACTCGGAGCGGTCGCCGGCCACGCACCCGCCGGTCATGCACGGTGTGCAGCTCTGGGTGGCGCTGCCGGACCCGGCTCGGGCCGGCGCGGCCGACTTCGCCCATCATGCCGACCTGCCGCGCTGGCGCGACGGCGAGGTCGACGCGACTCTCCTGGTGGGCGAGTTCGCCGGTCAGCGATCACCGGCCGTGGTGCACACCCCGCTGGTGGGCGTGCAGCTCGAGCTGGGCGGTTCGGCGCCGACGACGCTGCCGTTGCGGCCCGATTTCGAGTACGCCCTGCTGGCGATGTCCGGTGCCGCCGAGGCCGCCGGGGTGGGTTTCGAGCCGGGGGCGCTGCTCTATCTGGGCATGGGTCGACGGGAGCTGACCGTGCGGGGCGGGGCGGGGGCGCGGTTGTTGCTGCTGGGCGGTACGCCGTTCGAGGAGCCGTTGGTCATGTGGTGGAACTTTGTGGGCCGCTCGCACGAGGAGGTCGCCACGGCCCGGGAGGACTGGATGGCCGGGCGGCGTTTCGGGGTGGTGGCCGACGACGCGGCGTCACCGCTGCCGGCGCCCGCCCTGCCCACCACCCGGCTCAAGGCCCACGACCGCATCGGCGGCCTGCACGGCTGACCGCGTCGGGCCGACACGGTGCCCGCGTGTGACCGATGGTGGCACGGGTAGTCGCCGGCATGGCCAGCACCTTGATCAACCCCGTGGAGGACCGCAAGCGCCTGGCCCGTCGGCTGGCCGGCAGTGGGCGGGGCTTCGCCGAGCAGTACGGCTTCCGGGTCACCAACAATCCGGCGAGCCTGTTCCAGGTGCTCTGTCTCGCGGTGCTGCTCGCCCGGCGGGGTGACTTCCGTCGGGCGGTGGACGGCGCGCGGGGACTGCGCGACGCGGGCTGGGACAGCGCCGCCCGGCTGGCCCGTTCGCTG
Organism: Micromonospora sp. NPDC005172; assembly: GCF_040608555.1. NCBI lineage: Bacteria > Bacillati > Actinomycetota > Actinomycetes > Micromonosporales > Micromonosporaceae > Micromonospora > Micromonospora sp. NPDC005172. The sequence continues at coordinate 31,667 of NZ_JBEXIL010000059.1, read as the reverse complement.
CACGGGGACCGGTCGCGGGTGTTGCGCGACAGTGGTCAGCGCGGGAACGTCGACGCGTTGGCCGACGTGTTGGGCGACCTGGCGCGGACCGTCGTCGACCGCTACCGGGGTGACCTGCGCCGCCTGCGCGCCGCCGCGCACCACGATCCGGCGACGAGCGTGCCCTCCTGGCCGACCTGCCCGGCGTGGATTCCGAGGTCGTCGACCTGTTCCTGCGGGAGGCGCAGGCACTGTGGCGGGAGGTGACCCCGGTCGCGGACCGGCAGGCGTTGGTGGCGGCTCGCCGGCTCGGGCTGGGTCGCTCGGCGGATGACCTGGCCGGGTTGGCCGGCGGTGAGTCGGAACGGCTGGCGTGGCTGGTGGGGGCTCTGGCACGGGTCGAGTTGGAGCATCGGTACGCGGAGCTGACCGGCTGACCTGGACGTGCCCTGGCCCACAGTTCATCGAAAACTGACCGTATGGAGGATGTTCTGTCGTATGGTTGTACCCGGCAGTGCTGACCGCTCGGTTCGGGCGGGCATCTACCGCCTGGTGACCGCGACCGGTTCGGACGTGGTTCACCGCCTGGGCAGGTTTGCGTGGCGCCCCCGGTCGCGGTTCGTGGCCAAGGGGGCGCCCGCCTGTCCCGGGGAGCCGCCGCCAGCTCCGGCACCGCCGTCGAGCGCCGGCCCGCTCCGAAGAACTCAGTGCGCCAGGCCCGCCAGCAGGTTCACCGTGACGGCGATGACGAACGCGCCGAACAGGTACGACACCATCGAGTGCCGCAGCACCGTACGGCGCATCTCGTTGCTGGTCAGGTTGGTGTCGGACACCTGGAACGTCGTCCCGACGGTGAACGCCATGTACGCGAAGTCCGAGTACCGGGGCGGTTCGCTCTGGTTGAAGTTCACTCCGCCGTCCGGGCCGGTGTAGTAGATCCGCGCGTAGCGGGCGGCGAACACGGTGTGCACGACCAGCCAGGACAGCACCACGCTGAGGACGCCCAGCCCGCTGTACAGGTCGCGGCGCACTCCGGGTGGCGCGCCGTGCGCGCTGGCCAGGACCAGTCCGACGGCCAGCAGGCTGGCGAGGCAGGCGATCAGCAGCACCACGTCCCGGGTGGGCCGGTTGGGGTCCTCGTGCACGGCGAGTTGGGCGGTGCGGGCGGCGTCCATCGGCCAGAGCTTGCGCCACACCAGCACCAGCCAGCTCAGCGCGGCGGCGTCCCAGCCGGCCAGTGGGGAGAGCGCCGGCGACAGCGTGAGGGCGAACGCGCTACCCGCGACGAGGCCGACCACCGCCACGACGACGAGTTGCGCCCCCGCCGGGGTGTGGCCGTCCGGGGGGCGCGACAGCGGGCCGGTGCCGGTCATCCGCGACGCCGACCCGTTCCGGCGGACCCCACCACCGCCGGGTCAGATGCCGCGCAGATGCTGCGACACCCGGTTGTGCTTCTTGTCCCGGGCCTGCGTGGCGCGTTGCGCGGGGCCCACCTCGGGGGCGGCCTCGATGCCGGCCGACCGGGCGACCTCGGTGCCGTTGGCGTAGTCGACCGGTGGCAGGGCGCGCAGCGCCTTGAGGACGTCCGGCGGGGCGCCCTCGCGTTCGGCCTCGCGGATCACGTCGTCCTTCTCGGCCGGGTAGTCCAGGCTCGACAGGTACTGCAGGACGTCCGCGTAGCTCGCCATGTCCGGGCTCCCTCGGGGCATCGATTGGTCACGACCGGCGGCGGTTACCCGCCCGCCGCCGGGTCACGCCCAGGTCGGTCCAGGAAATCCGGCGTCGTTTCCACCACGTCGCCGCGGGTACCCGCAGGCGCCGCAGACGGAGCCCGAGGGAGTACTCGATGAACTACGACACCTTCGTCGACCAGGTTTCCCAGCGCACCCGCACGTCGTCGGAGCAGGCGGTCGAGCTGACCCGGGCCGTGCTGGGGACGTTCGCCGAACGGCTGACCGGCGGCGAGGTGCTGGACCTGGCCGCGCAGTTGCCGCAGCCGCTGCAACTGGTGCTCAAGCCGAGCCCGAGCACCGAGCAGGCGGACCGGTTCGGCGCGGCCGAGTTCGTGGCCCGTGTGGCGCTGCGCGCCCGGGTGCAGGAACCGGCGGCGCGGGACGCCACCCGGGCGGTGTTCACCACCCTTCGCGAGGCGATCACCGGCGGGGAGTTCGACGACGTGGCGACGCAGTTGCCGCGCGACTACCGGGACCTCGTGGAGCAGGCGATGGCGCCGGGGGCGACGCTGCGCCGCGCCTGACGGCGGGTCGGAACGCGGAGGCGCACAGCGGTTGGCCAGGGCAACCATCGACGTCCGGCTTGGCGTGTCGATTCGGCCTGGCCTAACCTTGTCGTGCGAGGGGAGTACTTCCCACGAACCATTCCGGTCAGTACGGCACGCCCGGCGTGCCTCGGGTGGTTGCCCATCGGGTGATGGGTGAAGGAGACCTCGAACATGACACGGTGTTCGAGGAGACCCCATGACCGAATTGTCCCCCTTGGCCGCGGCGAGCGACCTGACGTCGATCGGTACCCCCACCCTCTGGGCGGTGACGATCGCCGGCGTGCTGCTCCTGCTGGTGCTGGACTTCCTGGTGACGCGCAAGCCGCACGAGGTGTCCATGCGCGAGGCGATCGGCTGGTCCGCGTTCTACATCGCCCTGCCGCTGGTCTTCGGCGGCTGGCTCTGGGCCCGCTACGGCTCCCAGCAGGGCGTGGAATACCTGACCGGTTACCTCGTCGAGAAGTCCCTCTCGGTCGACAACCTCTTCGTCTTCATGCTGCTGCTGGCCGCGTTCGCCGTTCCGGCCGTGCTCGCCCAGCGGGTGCTGCTCTACGGCATCGCCGGCGCCCTTGTGCTGCGGGCGGTCTTCATCGCCCTCGGCGCGGCGGCGTTGCAGACCCTCGACTTCGCGTTCCTGCTCTTCGCGATCATCCTCATCGCCACGGCGGTGAAGCTGCTGCGCGACGCCCTCTCCGGGCACGAGCAGGAAGTCGACATCAACAAGATGCGCTCGGTGAAGCTGCTGCGCAAGGTCATGCCGGTGGTCGACGAATACCACGGCACCCGGATGACCGTCCGGCAGGGCGCGAGGCGGGCACTCACCCCGTTCGCCCTGGTGGTCGTCGCGGTGCTGGCCACCGACATCGCCTTCGCGGTCGACTCGGTGCCGGCGGTCTACGGCATCACCGAGGACCCGTACCTGGTCTTCGCCACCAACGCGTTCGCCCTGCTCGGCCTGCGGGCGCTCTACTTCGTCCTGCACGCGGCACTGAGCCGGCTGGTTCACCTCAGCTACGGCCTGGCGATCATCCTGGCCTTCATCGGGCTCAAGCTCGGCCTGCACTGGGCGCACGGCATCTGGGAGAGCGTTCCGCAGATCCCCACCCTGGCCTCGCTCGGCGTGATCATCGGTGTGCTGGTGGTCGTCACCCTGACCAGCCTGCGTGCCACCCGGGGCGGCACGCCCACCGAGCGCGAGGTCGTCACCGACCGGCGCTGACCGCGCCGCGCCGGGCCGAGAAGGGGGTACGCGGGAAAGCTCCCGCCCCGGCCGACCCGGGTGGTACGACTGTGCAATGGGAATCGTGTCACCGGGCTTCCAGGGTCGGCCCCGATCGCAGGAACCGGCCCTGCCGCCCGGTCAGTACCTGACCGAGGACTTCCCGGTGCTCTCGGCCGGCCCGACACCCCGGGTCTCCCTGGACACCTGGGAGTTCGTCATCGCCGCCGAGAACGGCAGCGAGTACCGGTGGTCGTGGCAGGAGTTGATGGCGCTTCCGCAGGAGACGCCGACAGTCGACATCCACTGCGTCACCCACTGGTCGAAGCTCGGCACCACCTGGACGGGCGTCTCCCTGGACACCCTGCTCGACGGTGTGGACACCGGAGCGCACTTCGCGCTCGCGCACTCCTACGGCGGGTACACGACCAACCTGCCGCTGGACGACCTGCGCGGCGGTCGGGCCTGGGTGGCGCACACCTTCGACGGCGCGCCGCTGCCGGCCGAGCACGGTGGCCCGGCGCGTCTGCTGGTGCCGCACCTGTACTTCTGGAAGTCCGCCAAGTGGGTGCGCGGCATCCGGCTCAAGACGATGGACGAGCCGGGGTTCTGGGAGACCGCCGGCTACCACGACTACGGCGACCCGTGGCGCGAGCAGCGGTACCAGGGTGACTGAGCGGGCCGTGGCGACGGGCACCCCGGCCCGCGCGCCGATCAAGTGGCAGGTGGCTCGGCTGGTGGAGCGCCGGGTGGAGACGCCGTCCGCGCAGACGCTGGTCCTGGAGGTGCCGGACTGGCCGGGGCACCTGCCCGGCCAGCACGTCGATGTGCGGTTGACCGCACCGGACGGTTACCAGGCCGCCCGGTCGTACTCGATCGCCGGACCGGTCGTGGACGGCCCCGGCGGTCCGCGCATCGAGGTGACCGTCCAGCGGGTCCACGACGGCGAGGTGTCCCCGTACCTCATCGACGTCTTCGCCGCCGGCGACCCGGTGGAGATCCGCGGACCGCTCGGTGGCTGGTTCATCTGGCGGCTCGAGCAGACCGACCCGGTGCAGCTCGTGGCCGGCGGCTCCGGGATCGTGCCGTTGATGGCGATGATCCGGGCGCGACGGGAGGTCGGCAGCAAGGTGCCGTTCCGGCTGATCTACTCGGTGCGGACGCCGCAGGACGTGATCTACGCCGACGAGCTGCGCCGCCGGGGCCGCGACGACTTCGGCCTGGACGTGGCGTACGTCTACACCCGCGAGGCCCCCGACGGGTGGCGCGGCGAGCCGCACCGGGTCGGCCTGGCCGACGTCAACACCCACGGCTGGCCGCCGGATCTGCAACCGCTCACGTACGTCTGCGGTCCGACCGGGTTCGTGGAGGCCGTGGCCGACCTGCTGGTGGGGCTGGGCCATGCGTCACGACGGATCAGGACCGAACGCTTCGGCCCCACCGGCTGAGCCCGTCCGCCGCTTACCGTCTCGTCGAGGAGATCCGATGACCAACATGTCCTACCTGGACGGCAACATGCTCGACGGCCCGCTGCGCGAGCTGTTCGCCGTCGACCTGAGCACCGCGACGGGCCGCTGCGAGAACTGCGGGATGACCGGCTCGATGGCCAGCCTGCACGTCTACTCGCACGCCCCTGGCCTGGTCGCCCGCTGCCCGTCCTGCGAGTCGGTGATGGTGCGGCTGGTGCGCGGGCCGGACCGGGCCTGGCTGGACATGCGCGGCGTCACCTACCTCCAGGTCCCGATGCCGATGGAGCAGGCACTTCCCGAGCCGCTCTGACGGGGCGATCCAGCACGCGCGAAAGTGGATAAATGCTGGATTTTGCATAGTCTTCAATTTATCGATGTCTTCTTGCTCGGTTTCACGGCATCGGGTCGGATGTCCGGCAACTGTTAAGACAGTTGACTATTCATCCACCCCGTACCGAGGAGACCCCCATGCGCTATCGACGCGTACTCCTGGCGGCGGTCATCGCGGTCGCCGCCGGCGCGGTGACGGTCACCCCGCCCCCGAGCGCCCAGGCTGCCCCCGCCACCTTCACCCACCCCGGCGTCCTGGTCAGCCGCCCACAACTCGACTTCGTCAAGGCCAGGGTGCAGGCCGGCGAGCAGCCGTGGCGCAACGCCTACAACCAGATGATGGGCAGCCGGTACGCCTCGCTGTCCCGGGTCCCCGCACCGCGCGCGACCGTCGAATGCGGCCAGACCTCCAACCCGAACTACGGCTGCACCGACGAGCGTGAGGACGCCATCGCCGCGTACACCGACGCGCTGGCCTGGTACATCACCGGCAACTCGGCGTACGCGCAGAAGTCGATAGCCCTGATGGACGCCTGGTCCGCGACCATCCAGCGGCACACCAACGACAACGCCCCGTTGCAGACCGGCTGGGCCGGATCGGTGTGGCCGCGCGCCGCCGAGATCATCCGCTACACGTACGGCAACTGGCCCAACCAAACCCGGTTCGCGACCATGCTGCGCACCGTCTACCTGCCCGTCGTCATCGCCGGTGACTCCCGCACCAGCAACTGGGACCTGACCCTCGCCGAGGCGGCCATCGGCATCTCGATCTTCCTCGAGGACCGCACGTCGTACGACCGCGCGCTCGCCCGGTTCCGGGCCGCGGCCGCCGCCTCCATCTACATCGCGGCGGACGGGGTCCGACCCCTCTACCCGCCGGCCACCAGCGTCGACACGCCCGCCGAACTCGTCTCCCGGTGGCACGGCCAGGCCACCTACACCGACGGTCACGCGCAGGAGACCTGCCGCGACTGGGTCCACACCGGCTACAGCATCTCCGCCATCTCGCACGTCGCCGAGACCACCCGCATCCAGGGTGGCGACCTCTACCCGGGGCTTCAGGACCGGCTGCGCCACGCGCTCGGCTTCCACACCAAGTTCGAGAACGGCACCGCCGTCCCGTCGAGCGTGTGCGGCGGCTCGGTGGACCTCGGCCTCGGCCCGATCACGGAGGTCGGCTTCAACGCGCTGCACAACCGAATGGGCATCGGGATGGCGAGCACGCAGAGCTACACCGAGCGCAAGCGTCCCCAGGGCACGAACAATCTCTTCGTGGCCTGGGAGACCCTGACCCACGCGAACAACCCGGCGTAGGCCCACGCCGATCGTGCGCGTCCGGCCTCGGCACGGGTGTAATGCCCCTCGTGTCGGGGCCGGGAGCGCAGGCGGCAGACTCGCCGGATGGGCACCGGTCGGTGGCGCGACGTTCCGCTGCGGGCTCGGCTGGTCGTGTCGGCGGCCGTGCTGGTCTTCGCGTACGGCGGCGTCGTGCACGTACTCCAGCTGCTCGTCCCCGGTCTCCGACCGCAGCTCGCCCTGCCCGGCTGGCTGGCGGTCTACTTCGCGTCCCTGACCCTGTGGGATCCGTTGGCGGCGCTGCTGCTGGCGGCTCGCCGTCCGGCGGGGCTCGCGCTGGGCTGCGTCGTGCTGGTGACAGACGCCGCCGCCAATGGGTACGCCAACTACGTGCTCGACCCCACCGGTGGCGTCACCCCGGGCCGGATCAGGCAGGCCGTCATCACCGCCCTCGCCGTCGCGCTCGTCGCGTTCACCCCGTGGCTGGCCCGCTGGTTCAGTCCGACACGATGAGCGGGCGTTGCAGGTGGGGGAGGGGTCGCCGCGGTACGGGGGTTCGCGGCGGCCCCCCGTTCGGTTCCGCCCGTCGGTCGGCCGGGCCGGGCGGTTCCGCTACGTGACAGTCTGCTGACCGGGCCGCTACTGTCGGAAGGTGTGCGAGTCCCACCAGCGCCGATGTACGTGTCAGACGCCCCCGGTGTGCAGAGGTGTGCAGTGGATCGTTTGCCCATGCTGGAGCTGTTCGCCGGCGAGCTGCGTCGGCTGCGGACGGTCGCCGGTCTGTCCCAGGAGGCGCTGAGCGAACGGATCAACTACTCGGCGTCGCTCGTCGCGGCTGTCGAGCAGTGCCGGCGTCCGCCCCGGCTGGAGTTCACCGAGGTCGGCGGCCACGGGTGCACCTGCACCTCGTACCTCGCAGTGTGGGCGCCTATTCCGGCCTGAACGGGGCCTTCGTGATCGCCACGCCGGCCGACGGTGAGGACGTGGCCTACCTGGACAATCCTCTACAGGGGACGGTGGTCGAGCGCACCGCCGACGTACTATCGCTGCGGCAGTCGTGGGAATCGGTACGGGCCGAGGCGTTGTCGCACCGGCAGACCCTCGACGTGATCACGGAGGCGGCAGCGGCATGGACCTGACCGGCGCGATCTGGCGCAAGAGCACCCGCAGCAGCGGCAACTCCGGCGACTGCGTGGAGGTCGCGGGCAACCTGCCGGGCCTGGTGGGCGTCCGTGACAGCAAGGACCCGACCGGTCCGGCGCTGGTCGTCACCCCGGCCGCCTGGCGGGCCTTCGTCACCTTCGCCACGCGTCACTGATCCCTGCGGCCACGTCCATCAGCTCGGCCGGCTTGGCCGGCTTGGCCGGCTTGGCCGGCTTGGCCGGCTACGTGATCGACTCCGTTTCGCCGAGGTGGGGGTGTCCGAGCGCCCGGGACACCCCGACATCGGCGATGTCGAGTGGATCATCCCCGCGTCGTCCGTCGTCGATTAATCGGGTGCGCGTGGCCTGGGCCGCTCCTAGGCTTCCGGTCCCCGGGCCGACTGGGCCCCGACCTCCCCGGATCGGAGTTGAGCGCGATGATGGCCAGTGATCTGTTCGCGGTGTGTTTCGGTGCCAACGACCCTCTCGTCGTCGCGCGGTTCTGGTCCGAGATCCTCGGTCGGGATCTGGTCGACGATCCCCGCGACGGCACGCTGGTGCTGCCCGACGACAAGACCGGCTTCCGGCTGCGCTTTCCCGCGATCCCCGAGCCGAAGGTTCTGCAGAACCGGGGGCACATCGAGCTGACCAGCGAGTCGCTGGGGCACCAGCAGCAGACGATCGCCCGCGCCCTGAAGTTGGGCGCGCGGCACGTCGACGTCGGCCAGCTCCCGGAGGAGAGCCACGTGGTGCTCGCCGATCCCGAGGGTAACGAGTTCTGCGTCCTCGGCCCGGGTAACAGGTTCCTCGCCGGCTGTGGGTTCCTCGGTGACGTCTCCTGCGACGGATCGCAGGCCGTCGGCTACTTCTGGAGCGAAGCGCTTGGCTGGCCGCTCGTCTGGGACCAGGACGAGGAGACCGCCATCCAGTCGCCCCTGGGCGGCCCGAAGATCACCTGGGGTGGCCCGCCCCTGATGCCCCGGGGCGACCGGGACCGCGTGACGCTCGACCTCGCGGTCGGCGGCGACGGCGACCGGCAGGCGGAGGTCGACCGTCTGCTCGCCCTCGGCGCCACGCTGGTCGACACCGACCAGGAGGGCGCCGTGGTGCTGGCCGACCCCGACGGCACCCACTTCCGGCTCCTGACGCCCCGCTAGAACGGCCGTGTTCCCTGGACGGGCGCGACCTCCAGCGTGCGCTCGGGCTGGCCCGTCCGGGCGGATGTGCTGAGGAGCGGTATTCCTCAGAGGAATATTTATGCCTCTGAGGAATACCGCTCACCACCTCATCCGCCTCGACCGAGGTGACCGACGGTGGCCGCCGCGGGCGCAGGCCGTCCGACGGGCGGGCCGGCTGGACAACTGTCGCGCCGGTCGGCCAAAGTGGTCCGCCGTGAGATACCTGCGCAGTGGTGGTCCCGCCGCGATCCGTCGACCCCGGCCGACCGACGTCGACGAGTTCGTGGCGGCCGTGCGACGGAGTCGGGACCTGCACCATCCGTGGTTGGTCGCGCCGGACACCGCCGAGGAGTACGACCGCTATCTCGCCCGGATCCGCCGCCGGGACAGCGCCGGCTACCTGATCTGCGACCGGGCCACCGGAGCGATCGCCGGCTACGTGAACATCAGCGGCATCGTGCTCGGCGCGCTGCGCGGGGGCTATCTGGGGTACGCGGCGTTCGAGCCGTACAGCGGCACCGGGCACGCCTCGGCGGGCATCGCCCTGGCGATCGACCACGCGTTCACCAGCGTCGGCCTGCACCGGTTGGAGGCCAACATCCAGCCGGGCAACGAGCCGTCCCGGCGGGTCGCCCGCAAGCTCGGCTTCCGCCTGGAGGGCTTCTCCCCGGACTACCTGTTCATCGACGGCGCGTGGCGCGACCACGAACGCTGGGCCATAACAGCCCCCACCCCCACCCCCACCCCACCGTCGGTGTGATCAAGAGGTTCGCGTCATGCGCATCGGCGTGTCACGACGCGAACCTCTTGATCAACAGGGTGGAACGGGTGGGGTGCTACGTCACTGGAAAGTGCAACCCGGGTTGGGCGCATCGACCGACAGCGGCGCGCCGGTCGGCAGGACGTAGAGAACCTCCAGCACCACTGGAACCTTGCCGCGGTTGATGCCGATGTGCACGTGATCCGCGCCGGCCGGCTCCTTGATGAAGCTTCCGCGAGGGTAGACGCCATCAGACGCGCAGGTCGAGTCGAAGTGGCTCAACGTGCCCTGCTTGACCCAGCCGAAAAGTTCACCCTTGTGCCAGTGCCATCCGGTGGCCTGACCGGCCGGGATGGTGATCTCACGCAGGATGTAGTCGGTGTCACCGATCGTGGTCTGCGTGATGATAGTGCCCACCACACCCGAGCCCGCTGGCGTCGCCTGGGCCGGGCTGCTCACCGTGAGCGTGGCGCCGACGAGCATGGCGGCGGCCGCCGCAGCTCCGGCCATCGTCCGCCGTGGGGAGGAGTACTTCGACAACATGCTTCCTTTCGGTTGTACGTGACTCGATCGCAGTCTACGAACCCGTAGGGAGCAAACACTGGATAACTGATCTACCGGGCGCGCTGTCCGGTTCTGAGCGCCGGCGCGTGCCACGTGTCGACGTTTGTCCTGGGCTGCGACGGGAAACGGCCGGCAATGACGAAACCTCGTGTGGTGATCGTGGGGGCCGGGTTCGCCGGTTACCACGCGGCGAAGACGTTGAGCCGGATCGCTCGGGACCGTGCCGAGATCGTGGTGCTGAACTCGACCGACTACTTCCTGTACCTACCGTTGCTGCCCGAGGTGGCCGCCGGGGTGGTCGAGCCCACGCGCATCGCCGTTCCGCTGACCGGAACCCTGAAGGGCGTCCGGGTGGTGATCGGCGAGGCGGACCACGTCGACCTGCAGAACCGCTGGGTCGGCTTCACCCAGCCCGAGGGGGAGAAGAACCGCCTGGCGTACGACCGGCTGGTCCTCGCCGTGGGCAGCGTCAACAAGCTGCTGCCCATCCCGGGTGTCACCGAGTACGCGCACGGCTTCCGCGGTCTGCCGGAGGCCGTCTACCTGCACGACCACATCGTCCGCCAGGTGGAGTTGGCCGAGCAGGCCGAGGACCCGGCCGAGCAGCGGGCCCGCTCCACGTTCGTGGTGGTCGGCGCGGGCTACACCGGCACCGAGGTCGCCGCGCACGGCCAACTGTTCACTGACGCCCTGCACGCGCAGCGCCCCCGGCTGACCGTCCGGCCCCGCTGGATGCTGCTCGACGTCGCTCCCCGCGTGCTGCCCGAGCTGGACAAGCGGATGTCCGAGACCTCGCACAAGGTGCTCGAACGGCGCGGCGTGGACGTGCGGATGGGCACCTCGGTGGCCGAGGCGACCTGCGACGGGGTCAAGCTCACCGACGGCGAGTACGTCCCGACCTGCACGCTGGTGTGGTGTGTGGGGGTGCGGCCCGACCCGTTCGTCAACGAGCTGGGCCTGCGCACCGAGCGGGGCCGGCTGGTCACCGACGAGTACCTGAACGTCCCCGGCTACCCGGAGGTCTTCGCCTGCGGTGATGCCGCCGCCGTGCCCGACCTGGTCAATCCCGGGCAGATCTGCGGTATGACGGCCCAGCACGCCGAGCGGCAGGGTAAGCGTGTGGCGCACAACATCGCCGCGTCGTACGGCTTCGGAAAACGTAGGCCGTACAAGCACCACGATCTGGGCTGGGTGGTCGACCTTGGCGGCAAGGACGCCGCCGCGAACCCGTTGCACGTCAACCTGGCCGGGCTGCCGGCCAAGGCGGTCACCCGGGCGTACCACCTGATGGCGATGCCCGGCAACCGCACCCGCGTGGGGGCCGACTGGGTGCTCGACGCCGCGCTCACCCGCTCGGCGGTGCAGTTGGGGCTGGTCCCGGCGAACGCGGTGCCGCTGGAGAGCACCTCACCCGAGGTCGCGGCGCGCGGTCGCTGAGCGGCGTCGCGGGGCGTACTCGCGCAGCAGGATCTGCACGATCCCGGCGGCGGGGATGGCCAGCAGCGCGCCGAGCAACCCGGCCAGCTCCGCCGCGAGCAGCAGGCTGAGCAGCACGGTCAGCGGGTTGAGTCGGACCGCGCGGGCGAAGATGAGCGGCTGGAGCAGGTGGTTCTCCACCTGCTGGTAGACAACGAAGAAGACGAGCACGACGACGCCGGCGGTGGGGGAGTGCAGGAACCCCGCCCCGGCGGCGACCACCGCGCCGATCGTCGCGCCCACCAGCGGTATCAGGTCGGCGACCGCGACCAGCAGCGCGATCACCCCGGCGAACGGCACGCCGGTGAGGCTCAACACCAGGAACGTCAGCACGCCGCAGATCACGCTGATCAACAGGTTGCCGGTGAGGTAGCCCGTCACGGTCCGCGACACCTCCCGGCCGACGCGGCGCAGCCGCTCGCCCTGACCTTCCCCGGCCACCGCGAGGGCGCCCCGGGTGATCCGCGGCGATTCCAACACGATGAGGTACGCCAGCACGACGACCGTGACCAGCCCCGCGACCCCCTCCACGACACCACGCAGCACCCCGACGGCGGGTTGCCGCAGCCGACCGCTCGCGGCGCGCAGCTCCTCGGAGTGCGCGGCGACGTAACGGCGTACCCCGGTGCGTTCCAGGAACGCACCGATCGGGCCGCGTCCGGCGCGTGCGTCGCGCAGCAGCTCGGGCCCCCGCTCGGCGAACCGGCCCACCTCGTCGAACAGCGGCACCAGGATCACCGTGGCGAGGACCGCCAGCACGACGAACGCGGCGAGGAAGACGAGCAGCGTGGCCAGCGCCCGGCGGCGTACGAACCGGCGTTGCAGTCGGTCCACGGCCGGTTTGAGCGCGACCGCGAAGAAGGCGGCCACCACCGCCCAGACGAGCACCCGGCGGGTCGCGTACACGAAGGCCAGCGCGAGTGCGGTGGCCAGCACCAGTCCGATCACGACCAGGGCCCGGCGGGCGGTGGCCCGATCGTCGGCGTTGCTCACCCACCGGGCCTTCCCCGCGCAGACCGCCGGAAACCCGGCATTGCGGACGGTTGGCGACTACCTAAACGTCGGTGTCACGAAGGGGGTGTGCGCCGGCCACGAACGTGTCGAGGGCGGCGGCGTGCAGCAACCCACCCGCGATCGGGTCGCGCAGCGCGGCCACCGCGAGCCGACCGACCGGCAGCCCTCCGGGGCGGTGCGTGGCGGCGAGCACCAGGTTGCCGTAGCGCCGGCCGCGCAGCATCCGGCGGTCACCGAACACGCAGACGTCCCCGAAGACCGCCCGCAGTGTCGCCACCTGTACGCGGGTGCCGACCAGCGGCGGCAGGTCCGTCACGTTGACCAGGTAGAGACCGCCGGGCCGCAGGGCACGGGCCACCTCGGCGGTGAACTCCACGGTGCGGACGTGCCGGGGCATCCGGGCGGCCCGGTAGATGTCGGCGATCACCAGGTCGTACGCGCCCGCCCCGGCGGCGGTGACCGCGTCCCGGGCGTCGGCGATCTCCACCCGCACCTCGGGCGGCAGCGGCGGCAGTTCACGGGCCACCAGCTCGACCACCGCGCGGTCCCGCTCGACGACCCGTTGCGTGGAGCCGGGCCGGGTGGCGGCCAGCCAGCGAGGCAGCGTCAACGCGCCGCCGCCGAGGTGCAGCGCGCTCAGCGGTACGCCCGCCGGCGCCGCCAGCTCCACCGCCGAGGCGATCCGGCGGACGTACTCGAAGTGCAGGTGCCGAGGATCCTCGACGTCCACGTACGACTGCTCCACGCCGGCGGAGAGCAACGTCCGGCCGGTCCGGCGGACCGGATCGACGACCAGCTCCAACCGGTCGGCGGTGCGGTTCATGACGGCACGCTAACCGAGCGCCCGACGGGCCGGCGGCGCGGGAGCACCCGCGTCCGCCGGCCCGCGTAGGCCGTGGTGGCGGTCAGCCGCCGGCCATTCCGGCGCCGGCCTCGTCGATTGCGTCGTCGACCGAGTGGGCGAGGTCCACGTCGAGCGCGGTCACCCCGTCGGCCTGGTTGGTGCGGACGGTCAGCACGGCTGCCGTGCCGCCCGGACGCCCGATGCTCGGGCCGCGACCGGTCTCCTGGCGCAGCCGGTCGAGGCGGGCGAGCACCCGGTCGAGGTTGTCCGGCGGCAGCGCGACCACGCGATACAGGCCCGAGGCGTCACCGGCCCAGTACGGCAGGTCGTCCAGAGCCGCCTGGAGCTGCTCCTCGTCCAGGAGGGGCGTGGTGGTGGAGGCGCCCACGATGCCGCCGCCGGCCGCCGGCGGGTTCAGCAGCTCCCGCAGACCGTCGGGGACGTGCAGGGACTCGATCAGATCGCCGTCCTGCTCGGCGAGCGCGGCGATCGTCGCCTCCGCCTGGTAGCGGGCCTGCTCCGGCGTACGTCCGCTGATCCGGCCCACCTCGGCCAGGAAGCCGGGTAGGTCCCGGTGCCGCTCGATGCCGTCCACGGGCACGACGTCGTGCAGCGAGTTCGGCACGGCGGCGAGCAGTCGTTGCCGCTCGGCCGCGTCGAGCGCGAAGGCCAGCACCAGCACTGTCGCCTCGGCGCCCACCTTCGCCGTCGAGAAGTCGACCCCGGACCGGCGTCGGACGTCCTCGACCAGATCGCGGTAGCCCACGCTCGTCACTCCGGCCGCCCCGCCAGGAGGTGGCTGGGGGCGCGGATTGTCCGGGGTGCCCCTGGTCGGGGGCGCCGGTCCGCCACGCGTGGTGTCCGACTTGTGCCGACCGGCTGGCGGCGGGCCGGCCCGTCTGCCCTGTTCCAGGCTGGTGAGCTGCTTGGACGCGCTCAGGCTCGCGCCGTACTCGCTGGGCTGGCCGCCCTGCTCGCGGGCCTGCCGGGCCAGCGCCCGGCGGCGCTGGTTGTCGCCCTCCATCTGCTTGCGCATGGTGACGCCCCTTCCGCTGGGGATCGATCCTGCGCCGGTCGCGTTCCCGCCGTGCCGGGAGCCGAAACGGGCGCTGCCGGCCGGGTAGGGCTGAGCGCTGGCCGCGCTTCATCCGCCCGGGGTGAGGGGTGCTCACCCGCGCGGACCGCAGGATCGGGGCAGGACCGCAGTTCTTCCGAGGTACGCGGAAGGAAGGTCGTCATGAAACGGATCGTCGAGATCGTTCCCGCTCGACCCGGCTGGTACGCCCGCTGGCAACTCACGCCCGACGCGACCCGGTGCTATCCGGTGAGCCTGTGGGCGTTGCTGGAGGAGGCCGACGGAACCGGCCGCGAAGTGGTCGGGATGGACTGCATCGGCCAGTGGCCGGGTGCCGACGACAACGAGGCGGGTGGGGAGTTTGTCCGCTACCTGTACCAGACGCCCGACTCGGGGGAACCCGACGACATCGAACCCCCGTCGACGATCGAGCTGCGCGACGGCGCGCCCCGGCTCCAGCCGATGACCGCGCCCTAGGCATTTCTCCGGCCCCCGACCCCAGGTCCCAGGGTCGGGGGCCACCCCCTGCCCGGGGGCGGCGGCGTGCGGCCGTCAGCCGGTGGCGCGCAGGTCGTCGTCGTCGCCGACGAGCGCCGTCGAGGAGACCCTGGAGCATGTCACCGCCGCGCTGCGGGACTTCCCGCGTGCGGCGCACGCGTTGGCCCTGGGCCGTGCCGGGCTGGCCGCCGCGTCCCGTTCCGCCGTCTGACCAGCGCCGTCAGACGATCGCCACAGGCTGCGGCCTGTCGCACCCCCCTGCGTATACTTGCCGCACTGCAAACGTCCCACCCCATCGGTGGAGCGAGCGAGGGGGAGACGGTGACGTTCAGTGTCAGCGACGCCGAGCGCGACGGCGGTGCCGCCTGCCTGCGGCTCGCCGGCGAGCTGGACCTGAGCACGGCCGGTGAGTTGGCTGCCGCCATCGAGCGGCTCAATGCCGCCGGCGAGCGCCGGGTGCTGCTCGACCTCACCGATCTGACCTTCTGCGACTCCACCGGGATGGCCGTTTTCGTTCGGGGCGACAACCAGGCCGCCGCCGACGGGGGCTGGCTGAGGATCACCGGCGCCAGTGGGCGGGTCGAGCGCGTGTTGCGGATCACCGGCCTGGCCGACGTGCTCCGATACGTCGCGGACACGGCCGACCCGGCGTCCCAGACCGCCCCCTGATGGGCTAGATTTCCCCGCCAGCGTGGTGACCGTCCGGTCCCCATTCTCCGCCGACCCGAGGCAGGTAGTGATGGGCGACAGCCCGCAGCCGGTACGCATCCTGGTGGTCGACGACGATCCCGGCGACGTGCTGATGATCGAGGAAGCGTTGGCCGACTCCGACGTCGAGAAGATCATCGACGTGGTCAGTGACGGCGAGGAGGCGATGGAGTTCCTCCGGGCCGAGGGTCGCCACTCCGAAGCCCGTCGACCGGACATGATCCTGCTCGACCTCAACATGCCGCGCATGGACGGGCGTCAGGTGCTCGGGGCGGTCAAGCAGGACGAGGATCTGCGGACCATCCCGATCGTCGTGCTGACCACTTCCAACGCGGACACCGACATCGTCGGCAGCTACACGTTGCAGGCCAACGCGTACGTCACCAAGCCGATCGACCTGGACGACTTCAACGACGTGGTACGCCGCATCGATGAGTTCTTCGGCCGCGTGGTCGTGCTGCCCAAACGCGCCTGATCCGCCCGTCCCGCGCATGCTGAACAATTTTCCCGAACCGCTTCGGTGGGCGTCGTCGCGCCCGAGGATCCAGGTGGGGAAGTAACAGCGGCTGCCTGGGGGGCGACAGTATGAGGTTCTCCGTCGTGAAGACCGGCTACGACCAGCGGCAGGTGGATTCCTGCCTGGACGAGCTGGCGATCCGGTTGTCCCGGCTCGCGGCACGGGCGGAGGGCGCCGCCGGGACGACCCGCGAGTGGGACGAGATCCGCCAGGAGGCGACCTGGCTCAGTGGCCTGCTGCGGCGGCTGGATCTGGGCGACGCCGCCGCCACCCGGCCGGCCGGCGACGTGGGGCGTCAGGAGGCAGCCGAGATCCTGGCGCAGGCCCGCCGCGTGCTGGACGAGGCCCGCGAGGAGGCCCGTCGGGTCCGCGAGCAGGCGTACACGGACGCCGTGCAGGCCCGGCGCGACTTCGAGGAGACGCTGCACGCGCGCCGCCGCCGGGAGGGGCTGGTGGACGAGATCCTCACCGGCGTGACCGTCGAACCGGTGCCGGCCGACACGCCCACGGCGGCGGCCGGTACGGGCGTACCCGCGACCCGGGTGGCTACCGGTGGCCGGGACAGCGGCGCGCAGCCGCCCACCGGCCACACGACCCGCTGAGGGGGCGTCAGGCCAGGAGCGCCGCCGTCACGGTGGTGGCGCGCTCCTCGTGCGGGGCGTACGCGTCGGGGTAGGCGGAGACCTGGACGGCCTGGGCCGCGGCGGTGACGCTCATGTCCTCCCAGCCGGGGATCTCGGCCAGGGCGGTGTAGAAGGCCCGGGCGGCGTACGACGGGCGCATCAGCTCGGCGACCGTTCCCCACCCGCTGCTGGGTCGCTGCTGGAACAGTCCGACCGAGTCGTGGTCGGAGCCGCTGCCCTGGTGCGGGTACTCGCTCGACTCCGGCAGCACGTCGCTGGCCAGGTTGTAGAGGTTGCTCTCCTGGATGGCGGTCGCGAGCGCCACCACCAGGGCGCGGCGCGGCATCTTCAGCTCCCGGCCGACGTCCACGATGATTTTGGCGTTGTCCATCTGCGCCTGGTCGAGTCCGGCGACCGGGCGCGGCCGGCGTGGCTTGGCCGGCTTGCGGGGCGCCTTGCGGGTCACGGTGGGCGCCGGGGTCGGCGAGGCGGTCGGGGTGGGGATGACCCGGGCCGGGGCGGCGTCGCGGTCCAGCGACCGGGAGGCGCGCTCGTCGGCGATGGCGGCACGGTCGGCCAGCGCGTCGGCGATCGGCCGTACCGGCTGCGGGGCCTCCGGCGTGTCGCGGGTGGCGGCGAACGCGCCCAGGCCGAGGCAGCACGTGACGCCGGTGGCCAGGGCGATCCGCACCGGGGTGGACCCGAGCAGTGCGCGGCGCGGCGAATCGGGGACCCGGTGACGGCCGATCGTCCGTTCGGTTGATGCGGCGTCCCCCGTGCGGGTGGTCGAGGGCGCGTCGGTCAGCTTCTGGGCGGAGGGGTCGTCGGGATGCACCCGCCGAGGCTAGATAGTCGACCGTCCGCTGCCATCGGTCCGTAGAGTGGCATGCGCCACAATTTGCCCGAATCCTGGTCATAGCATCGGTCGAAAGACGGCTATGCCGGCATAACCTCGCCGATCAGGCGAGACGGGTATTCCCGATTCGGCAGGTCAACTCGGTCACCGTGCACCAGTGGCGGGTCGATCCCCGCCACCCTCTGATCGTCCCCCGTTCGATGGATCACAGGCTCCACCGAACGCGTGAGGTCGGCGCGTCCGACGGCTGACTGCCCCTCAGTGTCGACCGTTCTCCGCCGGGGTGACGGTCAGCCGGTGCCGCGTGTTGTCACCGCTGGAGAAGGGCCAGAGCCGGTCGGCGTACTCGACCAGGTCGGCCAACTGCGACCGGCTCAGACCGGCGGAGGAGATCGAGGCGTGCACGTCGGCCCGGTAACGGCCGTCGTCGTCGCGGCCCAACTTCGCCTCGGCGCGTACCTGGACGGTGTGCGCCTCGTCGGTGATCTCCCCGGCCGCCTCCACCGCCGCGTGGTGCAGGCAGGACGCGAAGGCCGCCGCCAGCAGCTGCTCCGGTCTCAGGCCGGTGCAGTGCGCCGCCAGCGGCGACGCGAGCGGCGTGGAGAGCCCGCCGTCATCGGTTCGGACGTGGCCACCCTCGGCGGTGGCGGTGGCCTCGTGCAGCCAGGAACTCGGACTCGGCATCGCGTTCCTCCCGTCGCTCACCGCCGGCTACCCGGCCGGGGGCGGGTGAAACGCCGGGTTCAGCTCCCGTCGACGACCGACAGCGCCTCGGTGGCCTGCGCCGCGGCCCGTTCGGTCCACGGCGACGTCGTCGACGGTGGCCGCTGCGTGGGGATCGCCATCGGCACGTACACCCGGGCGTCGACAACCTCGGCCAGCAGCAGCGCCGCGACCAGGCTGGTCGGACGCTCCGCCGGATCGTCGGCCAGGCAGGAGCGGCACAACTCGGACACCTCCGTCGGGAGCCCGTCGATCTCCGGTAGTGGCTCGGGCGGCCGGGAACGACGTGCCCTCAGCATCTCGGCCGAGGTGTCCGCCCGGTACGGCAGCAGGCCGGTGAGGCAGTAGTAGAGGAGCACGCCGAGCGCGTACATGTCGGCGGCCGGAGTGGCGAGAGCGCCGTCGAACTGCTCGGGTGCCAGGTACGCCGGAGTGCCGAGCAGGATGCCGTCGGGCATCGGGTCCGGTGTGTCGGCCGGGGTGGCGATGCCGAAGTCGAGGACCTTCACCCCCGCCGGGGTGAGGATGACGTTTGCCGGTTTCACGTCGCGGTGCACGAGACCACTCGCGTGGGCGGCGGACAGTGCGGCGGCGACCTCGGCGCACACCCGTACCGAGATGCGCCAGTCCAGCGGCCCCGACCGCAGGTGCGCGGCGAGTGTCTCGCCCTCGGCCAACTCCATGACGATATAGGGAACCGGGCGGCCGGGCAGCGTCGACGAGGTGCCGAAGTCGTGCACGCTGGCAACGTTCGGGTGCACCAACCGGGCCGCCGAACGGGCCTCCGTGCGGATGCGGTCCACCGTGTCGTGGTTGCCCGCCGGGCCGGGCGCGATCAGCTTGACCGCGACCGGCCGGTCCAGCACGCGGTCGTGGGCCCGCCACACCTCGGACGTCCCGCCAACGCCGATACGCTGTTCGAGCTGGTACCGCCCGTCCAGCGTACGCATCGACAACTCCTCGTCCTCGTCCCGCCGACGGCGGGTGCCTTCGATCGCGGTACCCGGGGGCCGAGCTGGGCAAACCGCGACGGCCGCCGATCCCGCCGTACCTCGGGCTGGGCCGCCGTCGGGTGCGGTAGCTTGCGAGCCAGGGCCACACGCACCGAGTGTGTCGGCACCCTCACGCAAGGGAGTGCGATGGACGAGGTCACCGTACGCTTCGTCGGCGGTCCCGCGGACGGCCTGGTCCGCGAGGTGCCGGCCGAGTCGGACGGCGTCCCTCCGCGGCGGTGGATCATGCGGCACCCGGGCGGCACCGGCCCGACGCAGCCGGGCCCCGACCACCTCTACGAGCGCGACCAGCCCGACGGTCACGGCGGGTGGAGCATGCGGTTCGTGCGGACCGACGCGTACGGGGTCTCCGAGTGACCACTGTCGGAGCCTGAGCGGTGGCCCGGCGTCCCGGCCGCACAGCTGGCACACAGGCGGAACAGAGGCGCGACACAGCCGAGGTGTCCACCATGGGCGGCATGGTCATCCAGGGGCAGACCGTGCCGGGCCGGATCGAGTTGCGCCGTCCGGACGGCGAACCGGTCCGGGTGCTGGTGGTCGACGACGAGGCGACGCTGACCGACCTGCTGTCGATGGCGTTGCGCTACGAGGGTTGGCAGGTGCGTAGCGCCGGCAACGGTATGGCGGCGCTGAGCGCCGCGCGGCAGTTCCAGCCGGACGCCGTCGTGCTCGACGTGATGCTGCCCGACCTGGACGGCTTCCAGGTGCTGCGTCGTCTGCGCGAACACGCCCCCACCGTGCCGGTGCTCTTCCTGACGGCCCGCGACGCGGTCGAGGAGCGCATCGCCGGGCTGACCGTGGGCGGCGACGACTACGTGACCAAGCCGTTCAGCCTGGAGGAGGTGATCGCCCGGCTCCGCGCGCTGCTGCGCCGCTCGGGCTTCGCGGTCGCCGCCCAGGAGGAGGCGGTGCTGACCGTCGGCGACCTCAGCCTCGACGAGGACAGTCACGAGGTCCGCCGCGCCGGCCAGCTCATCACGCTGACCGCGACCGAGTTCGAGCTGCTGCGCTATCTGATGCGGAACCCGCGCCGGGTGCTCAGCAAGGCGCAGATCCTCGACCGGGTGTGGAACTACGACTTCGGCGGCCAGGCCAACGTGGTGGAGCTGTACATCTCGTACCTGCGCAAGAAGATCGACGCAGGCCGGCCGTCGATGATCCACACGCTGCGCGGCGCGGGCTATGTCCTCAAACCCGCCGACTGACGCACCTCGGCGCGGGCGGCCGACGCGCGCCGTCCGACGCTGGCTCGCCGGCTGGTCCCTGCGGACCCGGCTGGTGCTCGCCCTCGTCGTTCTGCTCGCCCTGGTCAGCGTCGCGATCGGCGGGCTCACCACGGTCGCCCTGCGGCACTTCCTGATCGGCCAGGTCGACGCCCAGCTGACGATGGGGGACCGGCCGCGTGACGTACCGCCGTGGTTCCGCCCGGGCGGCGACCCCGGCCGGCCCGCGCCACGCCCGGGCACAGCCGCACCGCCGTCGCCGGAGCCCCCGCGCGGCTTTCCGCCGGGCTCGATCGCCGTACGCCGCACCGACGGCGTCACCATGGCGACGAGGAGCACCGACAGCGGCAGCCTCGCCGAGGTGCCCGCCGCCGACGCCGCACTGCTGACCGCGCTGCCCACCGACGGTCGGCCGCGTACGGTCACCCTCGGCGACGGCGACGTCCGGGCGGCGGCGCGGCAACTGCCCAACGGGATCGTGGTGGCCGTGGCGATTCCGCTCAGCGGCGTACAGGACACCGTGTGGGCGCTGGTCGCCGCGCAGGCCGGGGTCGCCGGCGTCGGGCTGCTCCTCGCCGGCGGCGCGGGCGCCCTGATCGTGCGCGCCACGCTGCGACCGCTGCACCGGGTGGCCGCCACCGCGACGAGGGTCACCGAGCTGCCGCTGGACCGGGGCGAGGTCGCGCTCGCCGTCCGGGTGCCGGCCGCCGACACCGACCCCCGTACCGAGGTCGGCCAGGTCGGGGCGGCGCTGAACCGCATGCTGGGCCACGTCGCCGACGCGCTGGTCGCGCGGCAGGCCAGCGAGACCCGGGTACGTCAGTTCGTCGCCGACGCCAGCCACGAGCTGCGTACCCCGCTGGCGGCCATCCGTGGGTACGCCGAGGTGGCCCGGCGCGGGCGCGACGAGGTCCCCGCCGACGTGGCGCACGCGCTGCGCCGCGTCGAGTCCGAGAGCACCCGGATGACGAGCCTCGTCGACGACCTGCTGCTGCTGGCCCGGCTCGACACCGGCCGGCCGCTCGCCGTCGACCCGGTCGACCTGTCCGCCCTCGTGGTGGACGCGGTCAGCGACGCGCACGTGGCCGGCCCGGACCATCGCTGGCGGCTCGACCTGCCGCAGGTGGTCATCCGGGTGCCCGGCGACGCCGCCCGCCTGCACCAGGTGGTGGCGAATCTGCTGGCCAACGCCCGCGTGCACACCCCGCCGGGCACGACGGTCACCACCACGCTCGCCGTCGAGGCGGACACCGCCGTGCTCACCGTCGCCGACGACGGACCGGGCGTGCCTGCGGAACTGCGGCCGGAGATGTTCGAGCGGTTCGCGCGGGGCGACAGCTCCCGGTCCCGGGCACACGGCAGCACCGGGCTCGGCCTGGCGATCGTGGCGGCGGTGGTGGAGGCGCACCACGGCACGGTCGCCGTCGACAGTCACCCGGGTCGAACGGTGTTCGCCGTCCGCCTGCCGAATCCCACAGCTGACGCATAGGTGGCCCACGGGGTGCCGCCAGCCCGGCCGCCGAGGCTGGCCGCATGGACCGAACAGACTCCCTGTCGACGACGCCTGCCGAACCGGTCGAGCCGCCGCACCCGAGCACGCGTCCCGAGGAACACCCGCCGCCGGGCGGTTCGGCGGCCTGGACCCGGCCCGCCCTGCTGGTCCTGCTTCTGGGCACTGCCCTGCTCTACCTGTGGGGTCTGGGCGCCTCCGGATGGGCCAACTCGTTCTACGCGGCGGCCGCGCAGGCCGGCTCGGCGAGCTGGAAGGCGTTCTTCTACGGCTCGTCGGACGCGGCCAACTCGATCACCGTGGACAAGACGCCCGCCTCGCTGTGGCTGATGGCCCTGTCGGTACGCGTCTTCGGGCTGAACGCCTGGGCGATACTCGTTCCGCAGGCGCTCTGCGGGGTCGCCTCGGTCGGCGTGCTGTACGCGAGCGTGCGGCGGTGGTACGGGCCGGTTGCGGGCCTGATCGCCGGCGCGGTCCTCGCCCTCACCCCGGTGGCGACGCTCATGTTCCGCTTCGACAATCCCGACGCGCTGCTCGTGCTGCTGCTGGTCGCCGGCGCGTACGCCACCGTGCGCGCGTTGGAGACGGCCGAGACCCGGTGGATCGTGCTGGTGGGTGCGTTGGTCGGCCTGGGGTTCCTGACCAAGATGCTCCAGGCGTTCCTGCTGGTGCCGGTGTTCGCCGGCGTCTACCTGCTGGCCGCCCCGACCGGACTGTGGCGGCGGGTTCGACAACTGCTGCTGGCCGGCCTCGCGGTGGTGGTGGCCGCCGGATGGTGGGTGGCCATCGTCGAACTCGTCCCGGCCAGCGCCCGCCCGTACGTCGGCGGGTCGCAGGGCAACAGCATCCTGGAGCTGACCCTCGGCTACAACGGCCTCGGTCGGATCACCGGCGACGAGGTGGGCAGCGTCGGCGGTGGTGCCGGACGGATGGGCGGTGGCGGTGGCCCGTTCTCCGGGCAGACGGGCCTGCTGCGGATGTTCGACGGCGAGGTCGGTGGTCAGATCTCCTGGCTGCTGCCGGCCGCGCTGATCCTGCTGGTCGCGGGCCTGCTGGTGGCCGGGCGGGCCGCGCGTACCGACCGCACCCGGGCCGGTCTGCTGCTGTGGGGCGGTTGGCTGCTGGTCACCGGTCTGATCTTCAGCTTCATGTCCGGGATCTTCCACGCCTACTACACCGTGGCGCTCGCACCGGCCGTCGGCGCGCTGGCCGGCATCGGCGTCACCCTGCTCTGGCGGCAGCGCGGCCGGCAGGGGTGGCGTCCGCTGGCCGCCACGGTGACGCTCGCCGCCACCCTCGCGGTCAGCGTCTGGTGGGCGTGGGTGCTGCTCGGGCGCAGCCCCGACTGGTACCCGTGGTTGCGTACCCTCGTGCTGGTCGCCGGTCTGCTCGTCGCGGCCCTGCTTCTGCTCGCCGCCCGACTGCCCCGGTGGTTGGTGCCCGTGGTGCTCGGTGTCGGCGCGGCGGCGGCCCTCGCGGGGCCGGCGGCGTACGCGGCGCAGACCGCCGCGACCCCGCACACCGGCTCGATTCCGAGCGCCGGCCCGGCGGTGGTGGGCGGTTTCGGCCGTGGCGGCTTCCCCGGCGGGCGACCGCCCGGCGGCGGCCAGTTCCCCGGAGGTGGGCAGTTCCCCGGCGACGGCCGCAACGGCGGCCAGGCCCCGGGCACCCCGGGCGGTGGCCGCAACGGCGGTCAGGCTCCGGGCGGCCAGTTCCCGGCCTTCCCGGGCGGTGGCCGCAACGGCGGCCAACCTCCGGGCTTCCCGGGTGGCGGTCAGCGGCCTGGCACCGGAGGTGGTCGGGAGGCCGGCGGCGGCATGGGCGGTCTGCTCGACTCCCGTGAGCCCAGCGCCGCGCTGCGTGAGCTGCTGGAGCGCGACAGCGAGGACTACACGTGGGTGGCGGCCACCATCGGTTCCAACAACGCCTCCGGCTACCAGTTGGCCACCGGCGACCCGGTGATGCCGATCGGTGGCTTCAACGGCAGTGACCCGTCACCGACCCTCGCCCAGTTCCAGCGTCACGTCGCCGACGGAAAGATCCACTATTTCATCGGTGGAGGTGGCTTCCGGGCCAACGGGGGCAGCTCGGCCGCGCAGGAGATCGCCGCCTGGGTCGCGCAGACCTTCACGGCGCAGACCATCGACGGGGTCACCCTCTACGACCTCAGCGCCACGGCGGGGGCGTCATGACCACGCTGGGCGGACCGCGGGCCGCCGTCCAGGTGCCGTCTGACGCCGCCGGAACGGTGCTGGACGTGGTGATTCCCGTCCACAACGAGGAGGTCGACCTCGGGCCGTGTGTCCGGCGACTGCACGCCCACCTGAGCGAGCACTTCCCGTATCCGTTCCGGATCACCATCGCCGACAACGCCAGCGTCGACGACACCCTGACGGTCGCCGACGGGCTCCGCGCTGAACTGCCGGGCGTCGAGGTGCTGCACCTGGACGCCAAGGGTCGGGGGAGAGCGCTGTCCGCCGCGTGGTCGGCCTCGTCCGCGCCGGTGCTGGCGTACATGGACGTGGACCTGTCGACCGACCTGGCGGCGCTGTTCCCCCTTGTCGCACCGCTCATCTCCGGTCACTCCGACCTGGCGATCGGCACCCGGCTGGCGCGTACGTCCCGGGTGGTGCGTGGCGCCAAACGGGAGGTCGTGTCCCGGGCCTACAACCTGCTGCTGCGGGGCGCGCTGTTCGCGCGGTTCTCCGACGCGCAGTGCGGGTTCAAGGCGATCCGTGCGGACGTCGCCAGTGAGCTGCTGCCTCTCGTGCGGGACACCGGGTGGTTCTTCGACACCGAGCTGCTGGTGCTCGCCCAACGGGCCGGGCTGCGCATCCACGAGGTGCCGGTGGACTGGGTCGACGACCCGGACAGCCGCGTCGACATCGTCGCCACCGCCCTGGCCGACCTGCGCGGGATGGGTCGGCTCGGTCGGGCGTTGGTGACCGGCGCGCTGCCGCTGGCCGAGCTGCGCGCGCAGGTCGGTCGCGCGCCGCTGGCCGCGCCGCCGACCCGGGTGCCGGTCGGGCTGCCCCGGCAGTTGGTCCGGTTCGCCGCCGTCGGGGTGGCCAGCACCCTGGCGTACCTGCTGCTCTTCGTGGCCACGCGGGGCGCGCTCGGCGCGCAGCCGGCGAACCTGGTGGCCCTGCTGGTGACCGCGGTGGCGAACACGGCCGCGAACCGGCGGCTGACGTTCGGCATCACCGGTAGCCGGCACGCCGGTCGGCACCACGCCCAGGGGCTGCTGGCGTTCGCGCTTGGCCTGGCGCTGACCAGCGGGGCGTTGGCGGTGCTGCACGCCGTTGTTGCGGTGCCCGCCCGGCCGGTGGAGCTGGCGGTCCTGGTGGCCGCGAACCTGGCCGCGACCG
Source organism: Micromonospora sp. NPDC005172 (assembly GCF_040608555.1). Taxonomy (NCBI): domain Bacteria; kingdom Bacillati; phylum Actinomycetota; class Actinomycetes; order Micromonosporales; family Micromonosporaceae; genus Micromonospora; species Micromonospora sp. NPDC005172. Next base: position 6,001 of record NZ_JBEXIL010000059.1, on the reverse strand, counting down.
TGCTGCGCTTCGTGCTGCTGCGCCTCGGCATGCACCACCGGCGGGGCTGAGACTGCGGCGGTTCAGCCGTTCAGCATCTGCGCGAGGACCTCGACGACGCGTCGCGTGTGCCGCCCGTCGGGGTCCTCGTCGGCGTTCAGGTCGGTCACGCTCATCCGGAGCAGCCGGTCGGCGCTGCGCCGCGTCGAGTACGGCCAGCCCGGAACCCCCGCTGTGGGTGTCCTTGCAAGGAGCGCATCCGACCTCGCCATAGAAAGCTGCATCCACTCCTTGGAACGCTCGCCATCAGCAGCCTTGCTCAGGCCCAAACAATCTACTGTGGACACAGTGTGGACAAGGTTACCTTGTGTTACGCCGGCCGGGCCTGTCTCCTCTGGCTCAGGCTGCACCTCATGCGCGAAGGGGATCGTGAGATGGACATGGCTCCACAACCTCACTGTGTCGAATCAACTCGCACGTGGGTGCGATCGGGCCAATCGATCCAGTTCTTCGGAGGGACATCAGACCTCGCGTTGGACGCTCCACCGATAGCGGGCTTCCATCTGGTCTATGTCGATGAAACCGTGGCCGACCTGACGGTCGTCGCCGACATTCTCCGCGATGAGCCGTTGGACGTGCTCGCGAGCATGGTGCACGTGCCGCAGGATCGTGCCTGCGATGTTGGTGAGGCACTGGTTCGAGCCGACGAGCTTGGCCTACCGACGCTCGTGCGCACGCTGCAGCCGCAGGACATGGTCGGCCCTCGCATCGCGCCGTTTGAGGTGGCAGGGGAAGTGGGGGCCGCGCTGGTGGCACCTACTCAACATTTGCTGAACCGCGCCTACCACCGACATAGGAGTGCGAAGGTCGCGGCACTCGACCTACGAGATACTCCCGCCGCAGAACTGTTTCGTCGACAGGTCGGCGTTCTTCGTGAAGAGCAGATGTGGCCGACGCCGAGTGCCAGGGCGACATATCTCGCAGCGCTGCTGGGGGGCAGCGCGTCGTCTTCCGCTCCGACGGTGCGTCAACACTTGGTGGACCTCGACTCCGTGCAACTCGTCGTGCGGGAAGTCGTCACCGCGGGCCGCCGGGTACTCCTTTTGGTCACCGACGAGGAATGGGCGGAGATCGCCGGACAAGAGCTAAGTCCTCCCGGCAGAGGAACTATGGTCGCGGTGCACGCGGCCGAGGCTGACAATGTCCGCGTCCCGGTACGGCACGCCGACGGCACCGACGGCGTAGCCGATCTTCCGGTGACGGACCTGGCCACCGCGATAACAAGACTGGCGCCCGACGCCCTGTCCTGGGTACTTGTTTCCTGTGGGGCGGGCTCGATCAGCGGCGGTCTCGCCGCGCGGTTGGCTGATCTGACCAACCTCGACGTGCTCGCGCCCCAGGGTGACGCCCGGATCGGCTCTGTCATCAGCGGCGGGATCTCCACCTGGCAGGGCGAGAGTTGGCAACTTTTTCTACCGCAGGACGAGATCGGCGGTGAAGGTTGGGATGTGATGAACGACCTGCACCGGGGCGGCCGGCGTTTCGACGGGGTCGGTGCGTCACATGACGAGACGAATTCCGGGCTCCGCATGGGCCTGTCGCCGTTCCGGTATCGTGAGGGATTTAAAGTTACGGCTTTGCACCGCCATAAAGATATTGTGGAGGAATTTGACGTTTCGCAGCTGAAGTGTTTTCGCATCACCCGTAAAGACGGCCAAGTTCTGGATGGTGCGGTATACGTAACTGACGACGTTTACGACGACCAATTCTGGAGAAATTCCGTCACGGTCCAGAGTGCCCTGCGGTCAGGTCTACCGCTGCACGACGTGAATCGATTCCGGGTGGAGCACGGATCGAGATTGTACGGACTGCCAAGTCCTTGGGGTGAGAGTGAAATATATGTGATCAGTGCTCATGGGGACGGCGAGCGCGCTTACGTTGACTTTCGGAAAGGCGGGTCGCAGAGCAGGACTGTCCGAATCAGTGGCGGGATGATGGCAAAAATCATGCTGCGCGATTCCAATTTTCAGGACGCCTACCGTAGGGGCGTCCGGGTGCTGTTTCTTGAATCCTGTAGTAATGGTCTGACCTTCGCGGAGGAGCTGTATTCCGAGCTGCGTAGCAAGGGGTATGAAGTGGCTGTGCACGCGCCAACCACCGAATTGTCGATCCCAGACGACGAGGACGCGCGCATGCGCGGGTTGAATATCGCGGATGGAGGCATCTGGACTGTTCAGAGTCAGGAAACTCCCCGCTCTTGGCAGGCTATGACGATCGCAGACCTCGCGCAAAAAGCAAGTGCTCTACACCCCGCGTCGGCCAATGTCCCGCCTATGGGATCCGGGAAGTCTCTGTCAGTTCGCTCAGTTGCGGATCGGCCGGCCTTGGAGGCTATTGTAGCCTGGGTGCTGTACTGTTCTTATTCAGAGCGCCGCAAGACCCTGATGGTCGACGCAATTTCGGGTGAACTCAGTAAGTGGAATCTGGCCGAAAAGCTGCTTGTTTACCGAGCCGTAATCGCCCTGCTACTTAACAACCGCGCCACTTGGCCGGATTTCGTGTCCTTCAGTGAGAGTTACAGCAAAAACGCTCTCCTGTCGATTCTGCTGATCGGAGAGCGATTCGAACGGACCGGGTCGTCCAATGCAGTCGCGGATTGGAACACTGCCCCGCAGGTGATTGTGCCGGTGCGCCCCCGCCGAAACCCCCTCGCACCAGCCGACTACAACGCGACGAGCACGAACAGCGAAGAGCTCTTCAATAGCCCACTTTGGCCAGACGAAACAAGATCCTTCGACGTGGCAATTAAGCGCATCGAGACCTCGAAGTCGCTGCAGCGAGCAGCCTTTCGGATCATCCCTGACCTCTTGCGAGATGAATTGCGCACGGTGGTGACCATTACGGGCACCATCGGCGCTACGAACAGTCAGGGGCAGGTCCGAAAGCTGCTTATCGACGAGCTGCGGCGGGTGTATTGCGACGTGCTGAGTGGCTCTCGTTCGGACTTCGACAATAAGTTGATTAAAAACCTATCATTCGTGTCTGGGTCAACGAGGCTTCAGCGTCCGGGGATCTTTCTCCACGTACCGGCAGCGACTCAGCGCCGCTTACCCACGCCCTCGAATGTTCGTCGGTTATCGCCGGACGGCATGTCGTTGCCTGCGGCGTTTTTGTTCGCTGCACCCCACGTCGTCGCCTCGGAATTGTATTCTAGCGAAACGCTCGCGATTTCTCCGCGCCTTGGGCAACTTTCCGCTCGACCGAACGCGAACGCCGCGATCCTGTTTTCCGAGAGGCCTAGCCATGAGCCTCTTGTTACCGACTGGCCCCGGCGCTTGGCTGCGCGCTTCGAGTCCTTTGCCTTACTATCGGAGAACAGGGCCGCTCTCGCCAATATTCTCCGCGGTTCGGCGCGTGCGCAAAATGTGGCGGGAGGGGCAGAAGCCTATCGCGTATCATGGCGAGACGTGAAAGATCTGGCAACTGCTGTTCGTTCTTGGAGCGACTCCTGGGACGGCGAATTCGGGCAAGTGTTCGCGGATGTCATCGCCTACACTCTGGGAGTGCGGATTCAGATTCACGACGGCAGTCCTGAGGGTCGCCTCATTGCACCCCTAGGTGAATGGAAGGTGAACGAACCGATCTCACTGTGGCATGCAGGAGGAAACCATTACGACGTATGGGTGCCACCCGATGAAAATCAGAGCCGAGGCGGCGACCGACCGACGGGCAACAGGCTCCGGCTTCCCGAGCGGCGCCGGCCTGTTCCAGATCGGGGCCAGCCAGATTCTTTGACTTCACCCCTGCCGCCTCCTGCAATTGAGCCGCTGCTGATGCTGAACCAACAGGCGGCGCCGGAGATCTCGTTGACCAGTCGTCCGCGCGACGGTGCTGGTGGGCTGTCCCGCGCCGATTTGCGGGACTCGTCCATTTCAGCAGCGCTGCGCGGTCCGGCTACCCCGACGCCAGCCGCGCCGCCCCCGGCCAACTCTTCTGCACGAAAACGCGGTCCAGAGATCTACCGAAAACCCGCCAGCGGATCATCTCCCGGCCTTACCCGCTGGGGCGAGATTGATCCACCGACCGGTCCACTAGTTGAGTTGCCGGAATTGGCCGTGCGGTATCTCCCAGACAGCTATCCAGGGTTGTATATTCTCGGCCCAGATCAGGAGGCCATGGCGGAGGCGGCACGGGCCTTTCGGGCTGGTGCCGACGAATACCTGATCTTTGTGCACGGCTCGGCGCTCGGCCCGGTCGTCGACGGTAAGTCGATCAGCATGATGCAGATCCGTGACCTGATTGTGCACGACAGCCGTTCCGTCGGTCGGGACATCGTCGCGGTGATATGTGACCTGGCAACGATTGGATCGGCAAGTACGCTTTCCGACACTTTTGCCGCCCAACTGTTCGCGCTGCTGCCCGACGCCAACAAACGATTGCTCGCGCCTGATGGGGTGGTACAGCTGTCGCCTCACGACCTTACCGAGGTCGTGGTGTCCGCTACGATCCTGGGCGACGACAACCGATTCCGTCTGGTCTCGGGCGGCTTCGTGGAGTACATCGACGCGCCGGGAACCGCGCGTATCTCCGGGCTACGCACCCCGATGGTGCTCCAACACGCGCCGCGATTGACTCTGGCCCGCACCGGTCCTGGGGTGGCCCTGACCGACACCCACGGCCAGCAGCTCGTCGGAGCGGACGCGCCAGCAGCGAGCAGCCTGATCGCCCTGGGCCTACCCGATCCGTCCCACACCCGGCGTCTGCTCGACGCGGCCTTGACCAACCGAGGAGCGGACGTGCGTCAGGACGCCCCGGAGGCTGTGGCAACGACGTGGCCGTGGCGGCTCCCCGGGTCGATCATCGAGCACCCCCATCTGCACGTCATCGCCAGCCCCGGGGCGGCCCCCCCGCAACCGATGGTCGCCGAACTCCTTGCGGCGGCCGACGCCCAGCATCCAGTGATCCTGATAGGAACCCCACGTGCCTCCGAAAGTCCTACGCCGGACGATGTCGTCGCGCTGAACCTGCTGCTGGAGCAGTACGCGCAACGTGGCCAACTGCCCACCGTGGTCAGTCGCGGCGTAGTCGCCAAAGATGTCGACGTCGTGACGGAGCGGTACGGCGCAGTCGTGATCCAACCGGCGATGCCAGTTTCGCGCGTTCCCATCGCCCACAAGGGGCTGTCGATCGAGCTCTGGTGGGAAGCGAAGTCCCCCCACCAGCAGAAGTCGACGAGGAACGGTCCGTGGCAACGCATCGACCGTGGTGTCCTGGACACCGCAGCTGCCCTCGCCGAGCCGACCGCTGCGGTCTCCCGGATCAGCGCCGTCCTCGGTGACCTCATCTGGGCACCGGATTACGACCGAGCCCGCTCGGCATTCCACGCTGTCGAGCGGAGGTGGGGCAGTGCGGAGATGAAGGCCGGGCAGGCCCAGGTCGAACAAATGCTCGGTCGGGTCCCGGGCCACTCTCTGCTGGATGGCTCGGGCCCGGCGCTCGGCATCTTCGCGCCGGTCCTTGAATTCGGTGCCCTCGGTCACGCCGACATCGTCTTCGACTATGTTAGTAGTCCCCAGCCGAGTCGACCTCGACAAATACTTAGTTCAGTAGCGCGACTTGAAAAGGCCGGCCAACTGGACGCTCCGCTCGATGGCGGCCTGAGCACCACCGCTCTCGCGTCGATGGTAAAAACCGCTGGTGCCACTGACATCTCGGCATCAATCCTCACCCTCATCGGCGATATCAAGGCCAACCAGTTCGACAACGCGGCCGACTTCATCGTCCACAACCGCCACACGCTTACGGTTCAACAACGAGGACAGTGGATTGAGGCCATCCGTGATCTCGCAAAGGTGATGCCCCGCCATGAAGGACACATGACGATTCTCGCCGAAGCCGTCTTCGACTGTGGGCCTACACTCGATTAGCCTCGGCCCTTCGTTAAGGGTTGTCCAAGGACTGGGCAGAAACGAAGAAGTGCCTTCTGATCAGGGAAAATAGGGCTTGTCGAGAGTCCTGTTAA